>JAIOSV010000096.1 GCA_021107435.1 Candidatus Sabulitectum sp.
CTGCCTGCATTGCTGAGAGATTCGTAGTTGCCCTGACCTTTGGCTATTATCACGGGAGCATTCCTGAAAGCATCTCTGAATTCCGCAGAACACAGTTCAAGCAGTGTGCCGGGAGCATCGCTTCCGTTGGACAGGATTGTTGTGATTTCGTGCAGTCCGGCTTCAATGGCATCCTGCTCTGTGGCATCATTGAGTACCGGTGAACCCTTTACCGCGTAGATAACAGGGATGCTGATTCTTTCAATAAGAGCTTTGTCAAAAACCGTTTCACCAGTATTGTCTGCAAGGTATAGCAGATGGTCGGCAGTTTCAAGCAGTCTTTTCAGCTCTGTTGTGTGATCTATGGCAAATGGCTGCTTGAGTACCCTCTCAATGGTCTCCATAAGGTTGCCGAAGTCTTCCATCACACCCAGGTCCATGATGTTACCGGCAATCGCCAGCCTGATTGCGGTGTCCATGGGTTCTGGAGAATTATCTATCAGGCTCCTGAGATCCGGCAGCAGAGCCAGAGCCTGTTCAGTACTCTTCTGTTTGGCTTCCTGGTAGGGATCCGATGAGAATATTTCTTTCCGGACCGTGCTGTGTACAAGTCTGGCGATTTCCGGCGGTATCGTTCCGGCATCCAGTTTCTTGAGGATTTCCATGGTCTTTCTGATAACGGAAAGCTGTTGTTCTTCTGTTCCCCCTGCTCTCCGGGCAGCGCTGAGAGCCTGTTTAAGGAAACAGGGATAGCATTCGAGATATGTTTTCATTCTTTTCTTTCCGGCCTGTTATCTGGCTTCTGCATGCATAGAGCCCTGGAGTTGCCAGTGGGGGTTTTTGTATAGAACATTCAGCTCGTAGCCATCGGTTAGTCCAAGGTTCCACAGGGGGATAACATCCGCTGGATTATGTGCAATCGCCAGCAGAGAATCCTCCTTAAAGAGCAGTGGATCAATCCTTAGCCCGTGTTCCGCAAGCACATTCCAGGCGTGAAAAATGCAACCTGTTCTGTCCAGTATCAGCCCGCCTTCAACTTTCATTGTTAACCCTTGTTCTTCCGCGAGTCTTGCCATTTCTTTACTCATGGGAAAACATGGACCCGGTAGAGCTTCAGGGATGGGCATTGATCTAATTGTTTCTGTTATCCAGGTCAGGGTTTCATCACTTATCGATTCTGAGATGGGTCTGGATGAGCCGGGTTGTTGAAAGATATTGATTGTTATAGAGAAATCAACGGTTTGTCCCGGCGTGATAAAGGGAATATCTGCCGTGAGGAGGCCTCCTGAAGGAACAAAGTCGTTTTCGAGAATAGTGAGACTCTGGAAGGGAGGGTGGGAAACGGGCATGGGGATTATCACCTGAATACCCCAGGCTGTGATGTCACCTGTATTCGTAACAGATGCGGTAATCACTACTGTTGTGTCAACAGGGGAGACTCCCTGCCTCCTGTTGATAAGCCAGTCTGAGGTTTCCCGGGAAGTGCTGTTCCCCAGAGCTATTCCGTACACTCGATAAGCATCGGCAAATCTGCCGCTGGCTTCCAGGATTCTGCCGAATTCAAGCATCCAGGCTCCGTCCTCGGCAGCTGCCATCTGCGAGTAGTAAACTGCTGCTTCAGGAATGTGACGGATGGAGATCAATGCCCTTGCTGAATCCGCGGGAGATATAGAGAAACCCAGAAGAACGAGAAGAAGATTCACTGTCTGAGTCCTTTTGTGGGTTCAAGGCTGGAAGCGCGGGCTGCGGGCACAAGTGCTGCAAGAAGACTGATGAGTACCGCAGCGCCTCCGGCAGTGAAGACCGCCTGAAAGGAAATCTTCATTGGGAAGGTGTCGTGGAAAGAGTAAACATCAGGTAACTGAATGATGCTGGTGGATTCAATAAGCCAGCAACCTGCCAGCCCCAGAAGAATTCCGGATATGGCACCGGTAAATCCTACCAGCAATCCCTCCCACAGGAATACCCGCAGGATAAGCTGGCGGCTTGCTCCCATAGCTTTAAGAACTGCGATGTCGCGTCTTCTTTCAACAACGCTTCTTGCGATAGTTCCGGTGATGTTGAATGACGCCACCAGTGTTATAAGCAGAATGGCTGCAAAGGCGCCCAGTCTTTCAAGCTTAAGGCTGGCATAAAGAGCGGGATTTCTCTGCTGCCATGTGAGAACATTCATGGAATCCGGGACAATTTCTTCTAACGCACCAACAGCCTGATCCAGGGTAAAATCTTTATCCAGCTCTATGAACAGACCTGTGTATCCTCCCCCGGGAAGGAACATTCTTGAAGCGGTTTCCAGGGGCAGGTAAACTATTTTTCTGTCATTTACCGGAAGTCCGGTCTCAATTGAGCCTGTGAGTACTGCTCTTCCCACGCCTGTTCTTCCGCTGGAGAAGAAGGCTGATGGGGGAAAGAAAAGGATAGTGTCGCCCACGCTGTGCATGAAGTCTTCAGAAAGGTATACGCCCAGTACTGCTCCCGGAAGATTATTTTCCCGGATAGAGGGGGGAGATCCCCATATAAGCATTGTGTCCAGACCGGCTGTCAGAAAGTTATTCTCAGTCACTCCCCGTACCAGACAGCCTGCTTCAATATTCCGGGACGGCATTCTGGCAACAGCCTCACCTTCTATGTACGGAGAAACTGACCGTACCTGAGGAAGTGACCGCAGGCTGGAAATAAATGATGAATCATCCGGCAGGGGGGACGAGTTTGCCGAAAGAATTGCAATGGGCGCATCAACTGCCTTAACGCTTTTGCTGATGAATTCTGCAAGCCCCGCAAGAATGCTCATCACAACCACCAGAGCCGCCACGCCAAGAGTAACCCCGGCAGTGCTTACCACTGAGGCAAAGGCCAGTCTTTTTCTCTGCGGGTGGCGTCTTAAATAGCGCCATGCCAGTTTCCACGATAGAGTTGCCAGTGGAACCTCCATTCATCTTTCCGGTATTGATTATATATCAAAACTGAAGCATCACTGATTAAAGGGGGATTATTCTGTCTGGAATACTGCTGGCTATTGCTGTTGTTGCGCTGGAACAAGTTGTCACAGTTGAAGTTAGTGATCCATATCTGTTTGACGAGAATGGCCTTAGTACTATTTCCATCTCCGGGATGTATTCGACAGAAACGGATAATGGAGGCATGATTCCAACTTCCATCAGGTACGTTCCGGTACCTCCGGGCCCAGAACCCCGTCTTGAGTGGGCTGTCAGCGCAGTTGGCAATACCGGCTGGAATCGTTCTCTGCTGCTGGCCTCGGCTCCGATATTTACGGGCAGCGGGCTGGAAGCGGAGGTGACCTGTCTGCCGATTGAATTTCCCCCTGAACACCCGCCGGTAACGATGGAAATCATTCACCTGCTGGGAACTACAGTAGCCAGAATATCTGTTTCACCATTCTGCTACGGAACACCAGCGAGATATGCCAGGGAAATAACTTACAATCTTTCCATACGGGAGGTTTCGGGAAGCAGGTCAATAGAAGGATCTCTTCTGCAGAGTCTCTGCCCCGAATCAGAAGTGTGGTGGCCTTACAGGGAGAGATCGCCCGAGAGCCCCTTCTGGGGGAAACCCTGGGCGAGGATAAAGGTAAATAACACAGGTTTTTACAGCGTTACAGGCGAGGAGCTGAATGCTTCAGGTTGTCTGGTCGCAGGTGTTCCCTCTGCTTCGCTGGCCTTGTTTTCCGGTCCAGGCGAGATGTTCAACCCAGATGATCCGGGGGAAGAACACCAGCTGAGTTCCGTGTCAATTACTGTTTTCGACGGAGGCGACGGCATATTTAATCTTTCTGATTCTCTGATCTTCTTCGGACGGGAACTGTGGCACTGGAATTTCACTGCGGATTCGATTTACAGATCTTTTCACCGGTATGATGAAACAAATACTTACTGGCTCACATGGGGTGGCGAGAATGGCGCCAGGATTGATCAGGTTACTGCGACTCCATCCGGCGGGCCTGAAATAGAAGAAGGTATAATTCCATTCGGATTTGAGCAGGAGGTGTTCTGGGAGTACACTGAAGACAGGACTGGATGGGTGTGGGGATTTCTTAAAGGTGAATACCCCTGCTATTTTTATCTCAGCGCGCCATTTTCTTCTGATCTTGCCACAGTAAGGCTTTCCATGGTTCATGGTAGCATTAGCCTTCATTCAGTAAAAGCTGAGCTGGAAGACGTACTTATTCTGGATACTTTAACCATCGACACTGTTGGCAATCGTCGAATAGAGTATTTCACTATCAGCGATGTTCCTGTTTGCCAGGGGGGCAACATACTCAAAGTTTGGAATGATCATCCCAATGGCGCTGATTTTAACTATGCAGAGATCCTGCTTCCCGTAGATCTGTCAGTTTCCGCCGGCTACCAGATTGCGTTGTCCGGTTACGCATCCGGTCTTCATTCACTGAGGTTCGGTTCTGTTTCTTCAGAGTCACACATTTTTGACATCAGCGATCCATTCCATCCCCTTGAACTTACAGAGTGGACCCTGGATGGATCCGAGGCTCTGCTGTCTCTTGCCATGCAGGGAGAGATCACAACACTTATGGCAGTGAGTCCTCATCACTTCCTTTCAACTGAGTCTATTGAGCCGGCCCAGCCCGGAATGATACTTGGAGTTTCTGCGCCTGCGGATGTAATCATTACTGTTCCCGAGACCATGGCAGACGGACTTTCTGTACTGGAATCCGTCTATGCAGCCCGAGGCCTTTCACTGCTTGTTGTGACCTACAGAGAGGTGTACGATGAGTTCGGCCAGGGAATATCCGATCCGGGCACTGTAAGATCCCTTGTAAGATGGGCACTGGATACCTGGCCCGACCCTCCGCAGGCACTTCTTCTCATTGGCGACGGATCCAACGATCCCCTTGGATACACCACAGGATATCAAACAGTGGCACCGGTGAATTCCACTGTGCGGTTAGACCACTGCAAAGACTCATATTTCACAACAGTTCACACCGGCAGTGAGATCCCTGAGATCCCTGTGTCCAGAATCCCTGCTTCAACAGTAAATGAACTTCTGATTGCTTCAGAAAAGGCAGCTGTGCTTGAGAATGGATACATTCTTGGCCCCTGGAGCAACACAGTTCTGCTGGTTGCTGATGATGAGTGGGGAGATAAAAGCCATAAAGAGAATCGACCCACAGTAACCTGCGAATTTCTGGCTGACAGCGTAATCCCCACATCAACGAATGTCGTTAAACTCTATGAAATAGCGTATCCGTGGCCACCGGGAACAACCGTGGAGGGCGCTCATCCCACAAAACCTGAGGCCTCTGCTGATTTCATAGAACAACTAAACAAAGGGGTGATATATACTTCGTTCTTTGGTCACGGTTCTTATGATCAGATGACACACGAAAAGCTTTTTTCCTCTGCTATGGTCAGCCAGCTCAATAACGCTCCCCGCTACTTTCTCTACAACTCATTTTCATGTGCTACCGGTTTTTTTGATCTTTCCGCAGGAGATTGCCTTGCTGAGATTCTTCTTTTCCACCACGGTGGTGGAGCTGCCGCGACGATTGCGTGCTCAAGAGACAGCTACGGCGGACAGAATAAGACTTTATCCACTGAGCTTATGAGCAGATTGCATGAAGGTGATTTCACCATTGCCGAGGCTCTATGGCTTTCGCAGCTCACCACAGAGAATCCCAACGATTTTTTATTCCCGGTTCTTGGAGACGGTGGGATAACACTTCCATGGACAGAAACGGCCGGTTACTCCGCTGAGCCTGAAGATACATTGAGCAGAGGGTTGGTAAACACCGTAAATGTGTCTTTCCCCGAAGAGTCTTCTTTCCTGTTTCGCTGCATGGAGAGTGCTGATACGATATTGTACGTAAGTCCTCTTTCATCTGATTTTACCATTGAGTATCTGCGTTACGGCTCGGAACTGTACAGTGGAATTATTTCAACAGATGAGCAGGGAGACGCTTCGGTAAACTTCTTTGTTCCCCTTCAGGCTGACACAGGCTCTCTTGCTCGAACTGACGCAACGGGACGAATAGAAGATGAACTGGGTACCGGCTATTCATGGCCGATTCCTCTGAGAGATACAGGCAACTACAGTGAAGATTCTCGGGGTCCTGATATCGAACTCAGCTTCCCGGATTCCAGGGGTGGAGAAATACCCTCCGTTTACCAGAATGCTGTTATGCACGCGGTACTTTCTGATTCTTCCGGCATCTGTGTTCTTGGTAATGACGCCGGATCCACCATAATCGGTTCCGTAGACGGCGGGTACGAAGATCTTACCGATTTGTTTGCCTACCATCAGGGCAGTTACACTACAGGTTCCCTTGATTACACCATTCCGGATCTGCTGCCCGGTACTCATGAGATTAGAATTGTAGCCCGGGACGGCATGAAGAATACCGGTGAGTCCATTCTCAGCTTCAGTGTTCTGCAAGGGGAAGCGCCACTGCTTGAAAAAACAGGGGTTTACCCCAACCCCGTCAGGGGTCAGCGGGCGTTCTTTTTCACCACATCATCTTCCGGAACCGTCAGTGTTACTGTCTATACAATAGCAGGCCGGCCCGTATGGAATGGTGAAACCATTGTGCAGAACGGAGCGGGACAGCTTGTATGGAACGGAATGGATTCAGACGGAGATGCTGTTGCCGCCGGGGCATACATCTACATACTTCACTTTTCAAGCAGCTCGGGCAGTGCTTCTGTTAACAATATCCTGGTGGTGAGTCCTTGATTAACAGAGCAATTGAACTTGTCAGGAAAAGCATTGAACCTCTTGTATTCACCGGAGCAGGAATGTCACGGGAGAGCGGAATGAGAACATTTCGCGGGGAGGATGGTCTCTGGAATGAATACAGTCCGGAGCAGCTTTCTTCCATTTCGGGGCTCAGATCCAACCCGGAGGTTGTGTGGGACTGGTACAGGATGCGGCTGATGGCCAGTGAAGGTGTTGTGCCCCATGCAGGCTACGAAGCTCTTACATATTTACAGAAGGAGAAGGGGAATCTTCCTGTAATTACTCAAAATGTGGATGGACTGCACAGACTTGCAGGACAGACTGATGTGCTGGAAATCCACGGTTCCATGAGAACTGCTTCCTGTCTTGACGGGTGCGGGTTTTCTACAGAACTTACCTCTGAAGTACTTAAGAATATTCCGCCCTTCTGTCCTGATTGCGGAGCGATTCTAAGGCCGGATATAGTTCTTTTTGGAGAACCACTGCCGCAGGAAGTAATTTTAAGGTCATACAGGCTGGCTGAGAAGTGTGACCTGATGTTTGTGATTGGAACCTCGGTACAGGTCTGGCCTGCTGCGGGAATACCTTTCACCGCCCTTGATAAAGGAGCGGTGATAATTGAGATAAATCCGGTTCAGACGGAACTGCCGCACAATGAGAATGTTATCAGTATAAGAAGAAAAGCAGGGGAAATTCTACCTTTGCTCTTCGGTACAGGGGAGAAGATATGACCGTATTTCCACTAATTGCTGTTCTTGCCGTTTCGTGGAGCGGTACATTCCACTTTGATTCTCCGCGGATTGACGCAGGTGGCATTCCTTCCATTGAAGGTACAGTGAATCTTCATGAACCCGGCGCTCCAATGTATCCTGTAAAGACTGTTTTCATCCCTGTTCCACCCGGAGTTGAGCCTGTATTGAATTATTCAGCAGCCACATCGGCGACTTCGATTCACACTGCTGAAATTCCCAGAGCTGGAATACTGGTCGGATCCGGTCTGGATGCCCATACGATTCCAGTCGCACCCGTTGACCGTTCGATTCAAACCGCAGAGCTGGAAGGGGTTTTCCCTCTGGCCGGAACTCAGGTGGCAGTGGTTAACATCTATCCCCTCACAGAAAGCGGTTTCCTCTCTTCGGTAACTGTTTCACTTGACTGGAATGAGTCGACTGCAGGACAGAGAATCCCGGAAAACCATCTTCTCAGCGGGGTTGCGGAGGGAGATGTGTACTGGCCTGCTGCTTATCAGAGAGCTTCAAGCTCTTTCTGGGGAAAGCCCTGGGCAAGGATCGCCATTGAGGAAACCGGCAGCTATGAAGTTACATGTTCAGAGCTTGAAGCGGCAGGTTGCGACGCAAGCGGATCTCCTGTGGAGAGTGTAGCCCTTTTCTCCGGTCCCGGCATCCATTTTGCCCAGGTTCAGGAAACAGAGCATTCCCTTCAGCCGGTATCAGTCATTGTTGATGACAAAAACGGAGACGGCATTTTCAACGATGATGATACCATAAGATTTCTCGCGGGCGGACTCAACAGATTTGAGTATACGCAGAGATCTCTTGAGTGGTTCTACCACAGATATGCGACTCACCGAATTTACTGGCTTACCTGGGGTGGAGAATCGGGAGCAAGGATGCAGAGTGAACCCGGTGCCCCTGACGGATCTCCGCAGTGGGGCAATACCATAGAACACACTGTGCATCTTGAGGACGGCGGGTACTGGATGCCCCGGTATGAACTCAGAACAGGGTGGTTCTGGAAGAAGATCAACTCAGGCGAGCAGACATCTGTGCCCTTAAACCTCAGTGATGTGGCAGGCAGTGCTGATGTGATTCTGGCATTTGCCGTATCTGAGCCATCAGCGTTTACGGTAACCCTCCAGGGTGGCGGTACCGTTGAGCTCAGCGGTTCAGGAGCCAAACAGACTGTTTTTGAGGATGTGGACATTTCAGAGCTGAACCAGCTTCAGATCAGTTTTTCTTCCACAGACCCTTCAGCGGATTTCTATCTGGACTATGTGGAGCTGACCTGTGATGTATATACTGCAGCCTCTGACAAGCGACTTTTCTTCTCCGATGAGGTGGGCAGGTACAACTTCTCATTTTCCGACGGCAGCTATGTCTTTGATGTGTTTAATCTCATGAATCCAAGAATCATTTCCGGTACAGAACAAGCCGGTGGTTCGCTGAATTTTTCGCTTAATCTTCAGGATTCAACATCTCTTATGGTTCTGGCGGAGAATGACTGGCTTTCTCCCGACTCAATATCTCCAGCTTCACCGGGCAGGCTTGTGGGAACCATTTCATCAGGAGACAGGCTGCTGGTGGTTCCAGAGATTTTCTCTGATGACGCTCTTTCTCTGAAATCTCTTCTGGAAAGCATGGGCTATGAGGTTGTTATTGCCACAACCGGAGAGATCTACGATGAGTTTGGACAGGGAGTGAAAGACCCCGGGGCAATCCGATCCGCTGTACGGTGGGGAATGGATTCATGGTCAACTCCATTGAGTACTGTGATACTCTGCGGGGACGCGCACTACGATCCACTGGGTTATTCTACCACACTTCCTGATCTGGTTCCCGCCATGATTTTCCTTACTAACTCAGGTGATTATCCATCCTGGGCTGAGAGCGACTGGTTTGTTCAAGTACATGCAGGTGCGACCTACCCTGAGATTCCCATTGCCAGAATTCCAGCCGGTGATGCTTCCAGCTTTGGGGCTGTCAGTGCCAAGAGTGTATTGTACCATTCCGGGCAGGGAAATGGAAGCTGGAGTAACCGCTTTGTTCTTTTTGCAGATGATGAGTGGTCTGACCACTCATGCAATGAACATGTTCATACAAATGATATGGAAGAGATCTGCTACGAATACCTTCCTTACTACGTAAATCCCGAAAAGTTCTATCTGATTGAGTATCCATGGCCTCCGGGCACAGTTCCCGATGGTGTACATCCGGAGAAGCCGGATGCCCGAGTGGCTTTCAGAGAGCTCTGGAACGAAGGCATGGGAGCTTTTCTTTTTTTCGGGCATGGTTCCGCAAATCAGATTACGCATGAGAAGGTAATGCTCGGGGACGGACCCGCCTCTCTCACAAACGGTTCGAGGCTGCCTCTGGCAATGTTTCTCTCCTGCGATGTTTCACGCTTTTTTGTTCCCGGTGTTGACTGTATCAGCGAAAAGCTTGTTTACCACCCGGCCGGAGGTGCCATCGCAACCATAGGAGCCACCGCTGGAACCACATCTTCACCTAATTTCAGTTACGGTAAAGCAATGATTCCTCTTTTTGCAGAGAGCGGATACTCAATCGGCTATACCTTTTGGGCAGGGAAACTGGTTGCCCATAAAGCCGGAACTTCAAAATACTATGTGCTTATGGGCTTTCCTGACCTTATTTTGTCTATGTCCAGGAATGATCTTGAAGTGACAGTTTCCGGAGATACTCTGAGAACCGCTGAAGTTAATTCTGTGACCGGGAACGGAGTTTCCTCCGAAGGACTGGCTCTGATTGAGATATCCGAATCGGATATACCGGCCAGTTACACAATGCTGTCAGGCGGGGTCATCGACTACTTCCATCAGGGCGGTACCGCCTGGAGGGGAAGAGCATCTATTTCCGGTGGAGAGTTTTCCGCTGAATGTATTCTCCCTGCCGCGTGCAACACCGGTCACCTTGCCAGAGTTGACGCCGCAGCAATTGTGCCCGGGGGGATAGAACTGGGTGCTGACGCTCCCATGATCCTTGTTGAGGGAGATGCTCCTTCAGACTTTGAAGGTCCTGAGATCTCCATGTGGATTCGTGGGCAGAGCGGAATTGAAGAACCAACCATTACAGGAGAAGGGATGCTGGAGGCTGAACTTTCAGATCCCAGTGGAATAACCTTCCTGGGCAGTACGGGTAAAAGTATCCAGCTTTTTGTAGACAATGAGGAATTCGATGTGAGTGAATCATTTGCATACAACACAGGTTCCACTGTAACCGGTCAGCTTCAGTACACGGTTTCCGGGCTTGCCTCTGGAAGGCATCAGTTCATTTTAAGAGCCATGGATGGCGTGGGCAACATATCCACTGACACTCTCTACGTTAACTCCACCGATCAGGGCGAAGTGGCTATTGATCAGCATCTGGTCTATCCGAATCCCGGTACCGGCCAGAGGTGTTTCAGTTTCTCCGTTTCCTCAAACGCCTTCGTTACCGTTTCTGTATTTACAACCGCTGGCAGAACTATTGCCAGATTTTCGAAACAGTGTTCTCAGGGATACAATCAGGTCCTGTGGAACGGGCTTGACGCAGATGGTGACATTCCCGCTTCCGGAGCTTACATTTATGTTATTGAGGCGGAAACAGAGGGCGGGTTGTTCAAACAGTCCTCTTCCGTCACCGGGGTACTTGCCACAGTTAACTGACAGAAGTCGGGGGAATTCATGGAAAGCGACAAGATCAGCTGGTTATGGCGGCAGGTGGAAGAGGCCAGTGCCACCGGGGACGCTGATAAAGCCAGAGAGAGTCTTGAAAGACTTCTGGAAGATGCTTCTGTAAGGAACACCCCTGACGAAAATCTTGCCGTTCTTGAAATGTGTCGTCTTGATTTGGACTGTGGAGAGGTTGGTTCTGCCGCCGGAAGACTTTCCAGCTTCAAGTGGCACGGTGTTCCCGGAGCGGCAGCTTTACTACTGGCAGCAGATGTGTTTTTGCAACTGGATCTTTTTGAGACATCCCTGGAGTCCCTTGAATCCTATTTGAAAATCTATCCCAAGGATGTTGATGCCAGCAGGAAAAAGGGGCTTGTTCTCTTAATGCTTCACCGGGATGATGACTCTGAGAGGATTCTGCTGTCTGTTGCCAGAAGAGAACGGTACAGAGTTGCTTCAACGCTTACCTATCTGGCTTTGCTGGAGGCCAAGAGGGACAGACTGGAGGAAAGTCTTCACCTGCTTCTGCAGGCAAAGGAACTGGCCCCCTATGACGAAAAAATAGAGCACAGCCTTCTCAGAATTGAAGCACTCAGAGTTCAGATGAGGCGAAGCGCTATTGAGAAAACCGATCTTCCCCTTGCGGATGTTGTACCTGGAATGACCGCAGGCATGCTTGGCCTTCACGGCTATTCACCGGAGGTTGCAAGAATTGCCGCAGATGCATGGAGCCGTTTCTGCGCGGTGAATATACCATCGGGACGGAAACCCGAGACCTGGGCTGCAGCCCTGGAGTATGCAGTTACCCGGGGAGGTCCCCACTTTACTCAGGAGCAGCTGGCAGGGGAGTACGGTGTGTCTGTATCGCAGCTTCGCGGTCATTATCAGATTCTCAGAGAATCTGTGAAATTCACACAGACCAATCTTCTTGAACGATTGGGCTGCGGGATACTCGCATGGAAGAGATTGCCTCGATTCTTGCTGATCTTAGTTCGCACAGTGGCGAATTTCAGAATGCATCCGATGCTGCCGCCTGGGTTTTTGAAAGGGTTACTCCGGTTGATGAGGTTCAGCGGCGTGAGATAGAGGAATTTGTTGCATACATCTGGCGCAAAAAGGGTTACCGGGAATAGTCACAATAAAGTTTCTGCCTGTTATATTAGCCCTGATATGTTCTCAGACTGTTTTTGCTTGTCTATAAAATCGCAATATTTTGGAATTTACATTATCTGGTATAGTATTTAAACAAGAAGAAACGAGTAAAGAATGAACAAGAAATATGTCTATTATTTTGGCTCTACAAAAACCGATGGTAACAGATCAATGAAGGAACTCCTCGGAGGAAAGGGTGCTAATCTTGCGGAAATGACAAAGATTAGAATGCCTGTTCCTCCCGGATTCACAATTACCACAGAGACCTGTGATGCTTTCAACAAGGCTGGATCAGCCTGGCCTCAGGGGCTTGATGAGCAGGTTCGTGAGGGCATCAGTATTCTCGAAGCTGAACTTGGGAAGAAGTTCGGTGATACGAAGAATCCTCTGCTGGTTTCAGTGCGAAGTGGCGCTGCGGTATCCATGCCGGGAATGATGGACACAGTCCTTAATCTTGGTCTTAACGAGGAAACTCTTGAGGCGATAACCAGGCGCAGCGGCAATGCCAGATTTGCCTGGGATTCATACAGAAGGTTTATGCAGATGTTCGGCGATGTGGTTATGAACGTGCCTCATCACGATTTCGAGCATGCGCTTAAGGTTGTTAAGGATGAGAAGGGTGTCAAGCTTGATACAGAACTTGATCTTGAGGATCTGCAAAAAGTTGTTGCACTTTACAGGGATATTTACCGCAAAGCTGTTGGCACTGATTTTCCCACAGATCCATGGGAGCAACTCAAGCTTTCCATCAATGCAGTGTTCAGCAGCTGGAACAACTCAAGAGCAATTCGTTACCGCGAGATCAATGAGATCAAGGGTCTTATCGGAACTGCGGTAAATGTTCAGGCTATGGTGTTCGGTAATATGGGAGAGGAATCCGGTACCGGAGTCTGTTTCACCCGGGATCCCGCGAACGGAGAGAATGTATTCTATGGAGAGTACCTTATGGATGCTCAGGGCGAGGATGTTGTGGCAGGTATCCGCACACCTCTGCCTATCGCGACTCTCTGTGAAAAAGATAAAAAATCATACAAAGGACTTCTTGACCTTAGAGTAAAACTCGAGGAACACTACCTTGATATGCAGGACATTGAGTTTACAATTGAGGATGGCAGACTCTACATTCTTCAGACCCGTACAGGGAAACGAACTGTTTTCGCCGCTCTGAACATGGCAGTTGATATGGCTGAAGAGGGCCTGATTGACAAAAAAGAAGCAATTATGAGGGTTCCGGCCCAGAGCTTCAATCAGCTTTTTGCTCCGATTCTGGGGATAGACAGTAAGGCATCGGCAAATCTTCTTACAAAGGGTCTTAACGCATCTCCCGGTGGCGCCTGCGGAAAAGCTGTATTTACCGCTGAGACTGCTGAAGAATGGAATGCAAGAGGTGAAGACGTAATCCTCTGTCGCCTTGAAACAAGCCCTGAAGATATTGGTGGTATGGTTGCCGCAAAAGGTATTCTTACCGCCAGAGGCGGCATGACCAGCCACGCCGCAGTTGTTGCTCGCGGAATGGGTGTTCCCTGTGTTTCAGGAGCGGATGAGCTTCACATTGACAGCACAGCAGCAATCATGGTCTGTGACGGATTTACAGTTAAAGAGGGTGATATCATTGCCATTGACGGTTTCACGGGCGAAGTGTTCTCAGGTGAAGTCCAGGTTCGCCCTTCAGAGATAGCTCAGGTACTTCACGGCAACTTGAAACCGGAGGATAGCTTACTGTTCAGAAACTACGAGAAGCTTGTAGGATGGGCTGACGAAATTCGCAGCATGGATGTTCGCACAAATGCTGACACACCAAGGGATACAGAAATGGCTGTTCTATTCGGCGCTCAGGGTATTGGCCTCTGCCGTACAGAGCACATGTTCTTTGAGGGAGACAGAATCATTCCCTTCCGGAAGATGATTCTTGTGGCCGACGATGTGAAGAGATTAGAGGAAAAGATTAATTCCGGCGCGGGTGATACAGAGGCTTTAAAGACAGAGCTTGAGGTGCCGCTTGCCAGTTATAATGAAGCTATAGGAGAACTTCTCCCCCTCCAGAGAAGCGATTTCGAGGGCATCTTCCGCGCTCTTGAAGGTCGTCCCTGCAACATTCGGCTTCTGGATCCTCCTCTGCACGAATTCCTTCCCCAGGATGATGAAGGTCAGAAAGAGATGGCGGAAGTCATGGGTGTTACTGCTGAAACCGTTGCTCTTAAGGTTGAATCTCTCCACGAGTTTAACCCCATGATGGGTCACCGCGGTTGCAGACTTGGTCTTATCTATCCCGAGGTAGCAGACATGCAGGTCAGAGCAATTATGGAAGCGGCGATTAAGGTAACGGAAGAGGGCATAGCAGTTCTTCCGGAGATTATGATTCCCCTTGTCGGTAATGTGAAAGAACTTACCATTGCCAGAGCAATGGCACAGAAGGTTATTGACACTGTGCTGGCTGAGCACGGTAAAACTGATGATTACATAAAGTACCGTATCGGTACCATGATTGAGATACCAAGAGCTGCAATTACTGCGGATCAGGTAGCGGAAAAAGCGGACTTTTTCAGCTTTGGTACTAACGATCTAACTCAGATGTGCTGCGGATTTTCACGAGATGATTCCGGTAAATTCCTGGGCGAGTATGTAAAGATGGGTATCTACGAGAAAGATCCTTTTGCGTCTCTTGATATTCCCGGCGTGGGGCGACTAGTTGAGATTGCTGTTAAACTTGGTCGGAAGACAAAGCCGGCGCTGAAGATTGGCGTTTGCGGCGAACACGGAGGCGATCCTGCATCAATTAAATTCTTTTATAATGCGGGGCTGAACTATGTGTCATGCTCACCTTACAGAATCCCGGTTGCCAGACTTGCCGCCGCTCAGGCTGTTCTGGAAGCCGAGTAGCAGATTCTGCTGAAGATGGTACCTGTGAAAAGGATAGACATACTCCTTGCCATGGGAAGCCCTGCTCTTCTGGCAACTACTGAGAAGGCCCTTCTTCAGGAGGGTCTCTCTGTAAAATCGGTTGTAAGTGGTATAGATACTGTAGTAACAGCGTTCTCAATGAAACCCAGATGTGTTCTCTGCGGGCAGATACTGGCTGGAATGGACGGGATTAAAGTATGCCGGTTTCTGAATTCAGTGTATTCCAGAGAGGAAATGCCTGTCATTATCAGTGTTCCGGATATCAATCCGAGAATACGAAGAAAGGCTTTGAGCGCTTCCGCAGTGGCGGTGATCGACTATTCCACGCCCTTAAACGACATAATTGAACTTGTCAGGCTTCATCTGAGCTCAGAGAGGGCATCCAGCATTAAAGCCGTGCTTCCCGCATCCCGAGATAGAATCATGCTTATGGCGGCGGATTGTCTTGAAGACTCTCTGGAGTCCATTGAGACTGTAGTTAGTCTGGTCTCGGATCTCAGCGGTGTCACATCAGTTTCTGAAGCATGCCGAAAAATAGTAATTTCTGTTCTTTCCGGACTGGGTTTTCAGAGAGCCTGGATAGGTCTTCTGAATACCACAGGCTCCGCTGTTGAAGCAGTTGCATTCAGAGGAAGAGGGATAACAGGCGAACCGATTCATCTCTCGGGTTCTGTTGGTCATTTACCTGTTGACAGGGCGGTTTCCGCGGGTATTCAAGCTGCGTCATGGGAGCTTGACTTCCGAGAGAACAGAGAAACCTGGGTCGGGAGTGGCACATATGTTGATACACCCATTAAAGTAGGCAGTAAGGTTTATGGAATTATCAGGTGCGACAACGGTATTTCAAAAAAGCGTCCATCGGAAAGCAGTCTCCGGGTGTTGAAGATGCTGGCAGACGAATTATCATCATATATCCGGTATCTTGATACGCAAAACAGGCTTGACGCGTTTAGAAGTTCATTTGAACAGATGCTTAACAGGTTGTCTTCCATATCAATTGTTCTGTCTGAAGCAGCAAAGGTGGAGGCAGTTTATGGAGATGTCGAGACGATTCCAGCTATGGAGAACATCGTTTACGGAATGCCTTTAAGCAAAATACTGGAGCCAATTCCTGATTTAAGCCGGGAGATTATTTTGAGTGCCGTATCAGAGAAGAACGAGGTGGACCTGAACACAGTTCCCCTGGATGACAGCAAAAGCTACCTCGGTTTTTCTCTTCAGCAAAGTGACTCGGGCGGAATGATTCTGGCGGTAACAGATAACACACTTGTTGGTAATCTGGGAAGAAGTATTAAGCTCCTTGAATTTGAGACAGACGTCATTGCCTCGCTGGCTGCGGATTTAACTTCCCAGGAGGATGTGGGTGAGATATGCCGGACACTTCTCAGAACACTGGAAACGTTCTACCCGGAAGACGCCATTGCAGTTCTTGCCGCTGGAGAATCACCTTCTTCCATAACACCGGAGAAACTTGTTGTTCACGCTGTATCAGGGTTGTACAAAGACAAAGCAGTACTCGCAGGAGCAACAATTCGGGTAGATGAAGATTCATCCGGATCGGGAATAATTATTGAAGCGGTGAGGACAGGTAAAACAATCAACATTCCTGATGTGCTTCAGGCCGATATCTTCATGCCTGTTTTGTCGGATATCAGAAGCGAACTGGCTATTCCGATGCTGAGCAGGGGAAGAGTTGTGGGTGTTATAAATCTCGAAAGTACTCAGGTGAACAGGTTCCAGAGGAATGATATCAGAAGGCTGAACAACGTGGTGGGATTTGCCGCCGGCGTGCTTGAAACGGCTCTTCAACAGACGGAGCTTATTAAACTGGCTCGTCGTGACAGACTAACAGGTTTGCACAACATGACCTTTTTTGAGGAAAGATATCCTGAGGAATTTGAACGGGCTGAGCGGTATGAGTACTCCTTCTCGCTGATAATGATGGATATTGATGATTTTAAGCACTACAACGATTCTTTCGGACATCCAATGGGCAATGTTCTTCTTCAGAAACTCACTAGAGCCATGACTGATGCTCTCAGAGATGTGGACATTCTTGTGCGATACGGTGGAGAAGAATTTGTCTGCATCCTTCCTCTGACAGATCAGCAGGTTGCCGGAGATATTGCTGAGAGAATCCGGGTAAAGGTGGTTGAAGCCAGTAAGGATATTCCCAATGCAACTGAGCAACCCAGAGGGTTTGTCAGCCTCAGTCTGGGAGTAGCAACTTTCCCTGTGGACTCACGGGAGAAGGATGAGTTGCTGGAAATTGCCGATCAAAGGATGTACAGGGCAAAGAGAGCCGGAAAAAACAGGGTCTGCTGCAACTGAGGTCAAGAATGAATTACGATGTTGTCATACAGGACGGTTTTGGTTTTTACTGCACAGAAAAACTGAAAGAATCCATTGCTTCCATGGTGGAAGACACAGGAGGCTGGCCCCGGGGTACATCTACAGGGAACAGGGTGCTTCTCAAGGTGAATATGCTTGCCGCAAAGCATCCTGCCAGAGGAATTACAACTCATCCGGCAGTTGTTGCTGCGGTTTCATCTCTGCTCAGGGACAGGGGCTGCGAAGTTTTCATCGGTGACAGCCCGGGAGGAGCAGTAAAAGGCGTGGAGCGGTACTGGAGAAACTGCGGCTTTAACACAGCGGCAGAGATTACAGGTGCCCGGCTGGTAAGTTTTGAGGGATCCGGCTCCAGAAGAATTACTGTTCATGATCGTGAATATGATATTGCTCTTCCGATTCTTGAGGGGTATGATTGCAAAATAAACATGTGCAAGTTCAAAACACACATGTACACACGGATGACCAATGCTGTAAAGAATTCCTTCGGTATTGTTCCCGGCCTGGGTAAGGCCATGCTCCATATGCGCAGCCCCCGTCCCCGGGATCTTGCTGTCAATATTGTTGATCTTTATGAGATAGCGGATTTCAGCCTTCACATCAGTGACGGAATTCTGTGCATGGACGGCAGAGGTCCAAGTACTGACGGCAGAAGAAGACACGAAGGATTTCTTGCTCTTTCCCGCAATGGTGTTTGCCTTGACATGGTGCTGTCTCAAATGGCCGGTCTCCCCTGGGATCAGCTGGATTCCAATGTTGAAGCTTTCTCAAGGGGGCTCGCTAAACCCTTCTCTGAGATAACTGTACAGGGCAGTCACGAGTTTGTTGACTTTGACATTCCTGACAGATCTTACCTGAATTATATACCCCGATGGCTGGGCTCTGTCGCTAGATTGCTGATGCGCACCGCTCCGGTTTCAAACGACTCGTGTACAGGCTGCGGAGTCTGCAAAAGGGCTTGCCCTGTGGATGCCATTGAGATCAGGAGTGGAAGAGCAAAGATGAAAAAGGGAACCTGTATTATGTGTCTATGCTGTCATGAACTCTGCCCTGAAAACGCTGTTGAGTTGAAACTTCCTTTTGGAAGGAGCTGACAATGGCAGGTAAAGTTACCCTCTCCCATAAAATTGAGTATGTCTTGACAAGGCTCACAGGCTTTTTTCTTTCCGTTCTTCCCCTGAGATGCGCACTCGCGTGTGGAGCCCTGCTTGGCAGGATCGCATGGTCTCTGGGGGTAAGAGGAAAAGTATCCAGAATCAATATTTCCACGGCATTTCCTGAGAAAACATCCAGGGAAGTTGACAGGATTGGAAGTTCTTCCTACGCCAACAGCGGAAGATTCATGGTGGAATTTATCCGCCAGGGCCGTATGGGGCGGAAGTACTTTGAGAAATACATAACAGTTGAAAAAACAGATGCCCTTGAAAAAACACTTAAGCACACAACTGGAATTATTGGACTGACTTTCCACTTTGGAAACTGGGAATACTACGGAGCTTCCAATGTGTTCCTGGGCAAGGATATCAGTTTTTTGGTAGGCAGACAGCGCAACAGTCTTGTGGACGGCTACATAAACAGACTTCGATCTTCACAGGGCCCCAGGCTGCTCACAAGAGATGTTTCCATGAGGGGCATCATCAGAATTGCCAGGCAGGGGGGAATTGTCTGCTGGCTCAGCGATCAGAGCGCGGGCAGGAATGGTCTTGTTGTCGACTTTTTCGGTAAGCCTGCTTCCACTCCCAGAGGTGCCGCAGCCTTCAGTGTGAAGCTGAATATGCCAATAACCTGCGGTTTTATGATCAGAGAAAAAGGACCTTACCAGAGATTCGTGGTAAAAGAATTTCTGATGCCGGACAGGAATCTTCCGAAACACGAGGCTGAAGTCGAGCTTACACAACGGTACACAAAGGTACTTGAGGGAATGATAAAGGAATACCCCGAACTCTACTGGTGGTCCCATCGCAGATGGAAGAAGACAACTGATCTTTACTAATCCTGTACAGGAAAAGAAAGCATGCTGAACAGATTCTTTCGGCTGTTTACCGGGTCATGCCTTGATTGTATATTTTATACTTGTGCAATATGCAGTATTGGGGGTAGTTGCTACAGATGATTATTGCCAGTTCATTGCCTGCGAATCCAGATAGAGTGTACATTCTGGGTGCTGGAAGGTTCGGCAGTTCTGCTGCACTCAAAATAAGCTCTCAATGGCCAGACTGCGAAGTTCATCTTGTCGACAGGATTCCTGAAGTATCTTCTGAAATCCCGGGAGAACATCACTCCGGTACCGATGCTATTCAATTCCTTCAGGACAATTTTGTCAAAGAGAGACCGGATGATCTGGTGATTCCCTGTGTGCCTGTGCATGTCGCTTTTAACTGGGTTCTCAGTCATTTTGGTTTTTGTATTCCTGTACCTGTCTGCCTCATGGAATTTCTTCCCGGGTCGGTTGCGGGTAATGACGGATGCATCTACTGCTCCCGGAGCGATTTTGTCTGCCCTGACTCCTGTCCCGAGCCCGAGGGTTATTGCCCGGTAACGAAAATGAAAAGGAATGAGCCTCTTTTTGAAACTATGGAGAAAATCAATTTGAATTCATACAGAACCATTATTGTTCGCTCAGGTCAGCTTTTACCCGGGGTTGGAGCTTTGACAGCGGGACAACTGTCAGCCTTGTTGACTGAGGTCAGGAGAGAGAAGGGGAGATTTCTCATTGGTACGGCTTCAAAGTGCCATGGGGTTATTCACGGATTTGTTCACTGAAAGGATAGCTGAATGAAAAAAGCAACAGCAGTACTGCTTATTCTCACTTTAATGGCCGCAGCGGAGGGTTTCAAAAGACATGCGTTTACACTCTCAACGGGAATGCCTGGCTTAATCCTGCCGGAACTTGCCTATGAATACGCGTTTGACAAAAGCAACAAGATGGGAGCTTCAGTCGGTACTTTTTATATAGTGCCCGAATTCCGGTTGAGTTATATCAGAATGATGAGCTGCTTTGAACTTGCGGGAAGCGTCGGTTATGTTCCTTCTTTTGATAACGATGATGATGGTCTTGCCGACATTTTTGATGAACTGCTATCCTGTGGCGCAGAAGGGACAACCTTTATCTCTGCAACTGCAGGTTACAGGTACTCAGCTGACGGTGGATTTATCTTCAGGCTTGCCGGCGGAGCAGGATACTTCATTGGCGATGACAAGTCTTTTACGTTTCCATTTCTGCAGCTGGGAGTCGGGTATGGCTTCTGACCGCGAAAAGGATGGAGATAGAACTGAATTGTAAACCTGACGTCGCGAACCTCTGCCCGCCCGATAACTTGAGTTTATAGCGTAAAACGTAATTATGTTCGTTGCTATCCCGCAATCCGCTTTTTACTCACCGGTATTGACGCCGGAAATGACAGCTATTATTCTTCCCGCAATGGTTTCATGAAAACGGTGAATGCTTTTATCAAAGGGGGCAGAGTTGAAAATCATACCGATTCTTTTGGTACTTGCAGCTGGGCTGTGCATGGCACAGGCACCTGCCTACCAATCATTTTTGTACATGGAGTGTGCCGGGAACCCTATTGATGTGGGTAACTACGGAGCTCCATGTATTGCCGACTGGAACGGCGACGGCGAAAAAGACATGATTCTTGGTATTTTCTCCAATGGAAACATTCGTTTCTACGGAAATGTGAACACAAACGATTCTCCTGTATTTAACAGCTACACCACCATGAAGGCTGATGGTATCACCATCACCCTTCCCTACGGTTGATGCACCGGTGCGACAAATCCACAGGTTGTGGATTGGAACGGTGATGGCCTTCTTGATATCATTGTCGGAGACAGAAACGGCTATGTGACTTATTTCAGAAGAACCGGTCCGGGAGTTAACGATCTTGCCTCCGAAGGACATCTATCGGACGGAAGCGGTGTGATTGATGTTGGCTACAGCTCCGCACCGGTAGTAGTTGACTGGAACAACGACGGCCTCCTTGATCTTCTGATAGGCAACGACGCCAGCTCACAGGGTATCAGGCTTTACCTCAACTCGGGAACTGCCACTAATCCTGTTCTGACCACCTGGGTATACATTCAGAGCAACGCATCAAATATCAACAGGAGCCGCTGCTGCCCTCAAGTTTATGACATGAATGGTGACGGCAGGAAAGATCTCATAATGGGTGAGAACTATGCTCATGTCTACTACTATGAAAACACCGGCACTGATGCAGCTCCTGTCTTCAGCGGGTATGAGGACATTAAAAGTGCCGGAAGTCCTATTGAGCTGTACTATGGCTCAAGGCTCTGGGTTAACGACTGGAATGAGAACGGGTTCCCCGACCTTATTGTAAGCGACTACAACGGCGAAGTTTATGTCTACATGGTTGACCTGACAGGTGCAGCTGAAGAAACCACCGCACAGGTTCAGACCTGCTTTTCTGTGACACCGGTGATGAATCCGGCACAGGGATGCTTCAACATTAATCTTCAGGCACCACGGGGTGGAAACGCTGAGCTCAGGGTTTACGATTCCGCAGGAAGACTTGTTGCCGCAAAGGGAGCAACAGGTCTGTCCGATGGAGCGAATCTTGTCACAATAGATGCCGGGTCAATGGCCGCAGGCGTTTACACTGTTGTTGCCGCAGTTGGTTCTGAAATTTCCACCTGCAGGATGGTTCTTACAGACTGATTCCGCAGTATTCAGAAATAGTCAGGGGGCAACCGATCGGGTTGCCCCCTTACGGGTTCAAAGAAACGGAGCGGTATCAGATTGGAAGTCAGTTCAGCTTAAGGCATCTTCCGACTTCATGATGTCCGCAGGCATTGAGTTTGATCAGATAGCAGCCGCTCGGTACTTCCTCTGATGGAGTCCACAATACAGTATGGGATCCCGCGGGGATCCGGTCATTCACCAGTTCCTCAAGCAGTCTTCCTGAGAGATCAAAGACAGCCAGTTCAACCCTGGTCTGTTCCGGTACGCTGTACGTGATGGTTAAATCGGATGAGAATGGATTTGGTCCTATCGTTTCCAGAGTGGTTAGAGGACTTTCGCCGGTTTCCTCTTCAATTCCAGTTTCAGGTTCCAGCTTGATAAGGTAGAAATCAGAGTGGCCTGCACCGTAGGAAACAGTACATCCCGCAACAATGTATCCACCATCCGTAGTCTGCTGAATGGATTCACCGGGATCGTTTTGAGGACCCCCGATGGTCTTTGTCCACAGTGAATCCCCGCTGGAGTCTGTTTTTATGATATAGACATCCGAACCGCCCGCACCGAAAGATTTGACTGATCCCGCAATGATGTATCCTCCGTCGGCTGTCTGCTGAACAGAGTAGCCGGCATCGTAATCAGAACCTCCGAATGTTTTTGTCCACAGCACATTTCCGCCGGAGTCCGTTTTAATAAGATAGACATCTTCGCCGCCCGCACCGTAGGATTCGGTTGATCCCGCGACTATGTAACCCCCGTCGATTGTCTGATGAGCATAATAGCCTACATCGAAATTAGTACCCCCGTAAGTTTTCGTCCAGAGTGTATCTCCACTGGAGTCCGTCTTTATCAGATAGACATCATCAAGACCGGCACCGTAGGAATCGGTAAATCCCGCAACAATGTAGCCGCCGTCGGTTGTCTGCCGGACAGAGAACCCGTATTCCCATTCATACCCTCCAAAGGTTTTTGTCCAGAGTGTATCTCCGATGGAGTCAGTCTTTATGAGATAGACATCAGCGCCACCCGCGCCGTAGGAGTAAGTATATCCCGTGGCAACATAGCCCCCGTCGGTTGTCTGCTGAACGAAGTAGCCGGCATCATAACCGGATCCACCGTATGTATTTGTCCATAGTGTATCTCCGTCGGAGTTAGTCTTTATGATGTAGACATCAGCACCGCCTGCGCCGTAGGAACGAGTGGATCCCGCGACAATATAGCCTTCATCGGTTGTCTGCTGGACAGAGAAGCCAGGATCATATTCAGTACCACCGAAGGTTTTTGTCCACAGCGTGTCTCCGCTGGAGTCTGTCTTCACCAGGTAGACATCATAGTCGCCCGCGCCGTAGGATTCAGTATATCCGGCGACAATGTAGCCCCCGTCGGTTGTCTGCACTACAGAGTAACCGAGATCATAGCCAGTGCCCCCGAAGGTTTTAGTCCATGCAACATCGGGAACCTGAGCATGTAAATTTTGAGTACAGAACAAAATCACGAATACAGTAAAAATCGCAAAAAGTTTCATATCAGGACACTCCATTCTTTGCCAAGTTGATTTCAGGAGGAAAACAGTAATCCGCTATTGCCGCTGAAGATGAAGAAAAGAATCCGCTTCCTGAACATATACAGAAACACCCCTGAGAAACAATCCTCGTAGACTATTGTCAAGTAACTATGCCATTTTCCGGGAGTTCCCTGATGTTTTGATTCGTCTG
The DNA here is from genome assembly GCA_021107435.1 of Candidatus Sabulitectum sp. Classification (GTDB taxonomy): domain Bacteria; phylum Fermentibacterota; class Fermentibacteria; order Fermentibacterales; family JCC-6; genus Sabulitectum. The sequence continues at coordinate 23,918 of JAIOSV010000096.1, forward strand.
TGTAACAATTCTGCTCAAATAACCCGGATTGCAGGTCAGTTCAGCTTAAGGCACCTTCCAGCTTCATGATGTCCGCAGGCGCTGAGTTCGATCAGATAGCAGCCACTCGGTACTTCCTCTGATGGAGTCCACAATACAGTGTGGGATCCTGCGGGGAGCAAGTCACTAATGAGTTCTTCAACCAGCCTTCCCGAGAGGTCAAAAATCGCCAGCTCAACCCTGCTCTGTTCCGGTATGCTGTATGTGATGGTTAAATCGGATGAAAATGGATTCGGCCCAATTGTTTCCAGAATGGTTAGAGGATTTGCGCCGGTTTCCTCTTCAATTCCAGTTTCAGGTTCCAGCTTGATAAGATAGACATCAGAGCTGCCTGCACCGTAGGATACAGTTAATCCTGCTGCAATGTAACCGCCGTCAGTTGTTTGCCGGATAGAATTGCAGCGGTCATAACCGGCACCTCCGATAACCTTTGTCCAGAGAGTATCTCCGCTGGAGTCCGTTTTTATGATATAGACATCGTAACTGCCCGCGCCGCTGGAATTCGTAAATCCAGTAAGAATGTAGCCGCCATCGATTGTCTGCTGGACAGACTCACCCACGTCATTACCGCTGCCCCCGAAGGTTTTCGTCCACAGGGTGTTTCCACTGGAGTCTGTCTTTATCAGATAGACGTCAGAGTTACCCGCGCCGCAGGACTCAGTGTATCCTGCGATAATGTATCCGCCATCGGTTGTCTGCTGGACGTAGTAGCCATGGTCGGAATCAGCACCTCCGATAGTTTTCGTCCACTGGGTATCTCCACTGGAGTTTGTCTTAATAAGATACACATCGTCGTTACCCGCGCCGCAGGATCGGGTTGATCCTGTGAGTATGTAGCCCCCGTCGGTTGTCTGCTGGACAAAGCTGCCGGCCTCGGTATTAACACCTCCGATAGTTTTTGTCCACAGAGTATCTCCGCTGGAGTTTGTCTTTATCAGGTAGACATCGCTGTCTCCTGCGCCGTAGGAATCTGTGCTTCCGACAACAATGTATCCCCCGTCAGCGGTTTGCTGAACAGAGTAGCCTTCGTCGTCGGAAGTGCCTCCTATAGTTTTCGTCCACAGAGCGTTTCCGCCGGCATCCGTTCTTATCAGATAGACATCCCGGTTTCCTGCGCCGTAAGAGTCAGTAACTCCTGTGACGATAAAGCCCCCGTCAGTGGTTTGATGAACCGACTCGGCCCAGTCAAGAGTAACACCCCCGAAGGTTTTTGTCCACAGGGTGTCTCCACTGGCGTCGGTTTTTATCAGATAAACGTCTGCGCTGCCCGCACCCCAGGATAGAGTTACTCCCGCGACAATGTAGCCTCCATCGGTTGTCTGCCGGACAGAATAACCCTCATCGGCTTTAGTATCTCCGATTACCCTCGTCCATGAGACATCGGGGGCTTGAGCATGTAAGCCCTCAGCACAGAACAAAATCACAAATACAACAAAAACTGTAAAAGATCTCATAGCTGAAATACTCCATTCTTTATTGAGATGATCTGCTTCTGGAATGTCAGCTGGCTGCTGTTTCCTCTCTCTATGTTATTAGTGTATGTGCAACACTTACACTATACAGCGAGAGCGTGGGAAAGTCAAACGGGATACTGCTTCGAAAGCAAATGCAATGTTCATTGGTGGCGGACATGGAGTGGAGCCGGACAGATGCCCGGCCCCGAGAAAGAATTTACTGTACTACGAAAAGCTGCTGATAGCCCAGTTCCGGGTCATCCTCCCATGCCAGAATGCCCATGGAGCTTAGAGAGAACCGCCAGGTCCAACCGGTTTTCGGAAAAACTTTGTGGCCAATAAGGGTTCCTTCCATGTCGAAGATGTCGAAGAAGGGCTGTTCCATGGTTCCGCGCTGTACCCAGATGTTTCCGTCCGGTCCAATGTCTACACAGATAACCATATCACGATTGGGCTCAGGCACAAACTCACCCATGCCCTGAGCGCCCATCTGATTGAAGAAGGCTTCCATGTAGGCTTTTTCGTCTGCTATTTCCTCAGGTGTTTTAGCCACAGGCTCAAGAGGTAGAGTGATGGTGAAAGCATCGGTCCCGTCGGGATACCAGGCGTGAACTGTGTAATTGTCTGATTCTTTAAGGGAGAAAAGGATTAAGTCACTGTTTCCGCCCAGGGTTGTACCCAGAAAGAAATCGTTAATAAGAGTGGAACTGTTGGAGATCAGGTCACTGATTGTTAACTCCGTTGAGTCTTCCCACAGGGTCAGGTCGTATTCTTCAGTCGCGTATGGAAAAAGAACTATGCGCCTGTACATAACAAAACTGCCTTCGCCGGCTTCTTCAAAGTCCGGTTTATAGGAAGCAAAAATGCTGTCGGACACAGCCACATTCTGCATTGGAGGATTCTGTGTCCAGAGAGAGACCTCCTCCAGGTATTCAAGAGAATCATCAAACACTACAAAGCCCTGTTTCATCATGTTGAGAGCAAGGACATTTCCACCCATCTGAAAGAACTCAAAAGTAGCAAAAGAGAGTTCTCCGGGACCGCTGCCGTTGCGGGAAATTTGCCTGATGTACTCGCCGGAGGGAGTGTATTCCTTGAAACAGGCTGCCTGGTTGTCAAGAATCAGGATGTTGCCTGTACCCAGGTGGTACTCAGCGTCTGCAAGAATGCCGAAAGTGCTGGTGGAATCACCAAGTTCTTCTCCAATGTATCCTGTAATCTCAAGGGTATCCGCCGGAAGAGAGGAGGCATTTGCCTCCTCGACTGAAATATTTTCTCCACCGCCACAGGAGGATAGAAAAAGAAGTGCGAAAATTGCAGGTATAATCAGCTTCATTATTATCTCCGTTCAAATGGGGTTGCTTCTGTAAGTTACTGCCAAAACTGCGGAATGTCAAAAAATCACCGGAAATACTATATTGCACAGAACGGGGGAAGGAGCCTTCTGCATGAAAATTACAGTACTGGGTTGCGGAAGATGGGGTAGCTTTCATCTCTGGTATGCGGCGAAGCAAGGGTATCAGGTAACAGGGTGGGAACCAGCCGACAGCGAGAACTTTGCTCTTCTTGTGAAGAACAGATCGAATCCCTATCTGACCCTGCCTGATTCAGTAAAATTAACAACGAGTATTGAGCAAGCTCTGGAAGCAGATCAGATAATTATTTCTGTACCCGCTCAGCTTTTTCGCGGACTTGCATCACAGCTTGCAGAATACGACCTTTCTGGTACTGATATTGTGCTGTGCATGAAGGGGCTTGAGTTGTCTACAGGCAAACGTCTCTCGGTAGTTGCTGAAGAAGAGGGGCTGCATTGCCGTTCTGTAAGTATCTGGGTCGGCCCGGGGCATCCGCAGGATTTTGTGGCAGGTGTTCCCGGTTGTATGCTTGTAAGCTCGCTGGACGAGGAAGCATCCATAAGGATTACCGAGCGAATGGGTTCTCCACTTGTGAGAATGTACCGTTCCACCGATCTTATCGGTTGTGAGATAGGGGCTGCCGCGAAGAATGTTGTTGGAATTGCCGCCGGCATGCTGGACGGTATGAAGATGAGTGGCCTCAAAGGTGCTCTTATGGCTCGTGCTCCCCAGGAGGTTGCCAGGCTTGTGCAGGCATCCGGCGGTGACTGGAGAAGTGTTTACGGTCTTTCGCACCTGGGAGATTACGAAGCTACACTGTTTTCAAAGTTCAGCCGGAACAGGAATTTCGGAGAATCTCTGGTCAGGGAAGAAGAAATGAGTGGACTGGCTGAGGGAGTACCCACTTCACATGCTATGCTTTCTCTTGCGGAAAAGCTTTCCGTGGAACTTCCTATAACATCAATGGTACGAAGTATTATTGACGAAGAAACAGATTTGAAGACCGCAATTGGACAGCTTTTCCTCCGACCCCAGAAGGAAGAATTCAGTGCTTCACTTAAATAAGTTCATGCTTCTATATATAGGTGTAATGCTCTTTGCTGCGGGGATGGCTTCCGGCGAGGCGAATTGCAGGTATTTCTGGGTGGTAAGGGACGGTCTTTCCAGCCCGGAGCAGGTTGATGAGTTGCTTTCAAGAGCTCAGGCCGCCGGCGCTAACGGAATCATGGTTCAGGTAGTGGGCAGGGGAGAGGCTTATTACATTTCAGATCTTCTTCCGCCCGCTGATTTTTCCGGTTTTGAAGATCCTCTCAAGTATGTAATTCAGAAAGCCGGCCCCATGGGCATGGAGGTTCATGCCTGGGTGAATGCATACCTGGTGTGGTCCGCGCCGTGGGAGCCGGAATCGCGGGATCATATTTATCACACCCATCCAGAGTGGTTTACCGCTCACAGCAATGGACGGAGTTCGACATCTTACACACAGGATCAGGCTGAATCTGTCGGTCTTGTGGGGGCAACCCTCTCACCGGCTTTTCATGGAGTCAGAGGATACATCACCGATATTGCCGTTGAGCTGGCAGAAAACTACAACATCAAGGGAATTCACCTTGATTACATAAGATATCCCAACTCCTCTTTCGGTTATTCGCAGGGAGAACTGGAGTTATTTCAACTTGCTACCGGTTCTTCCCCCGAAGAAGACCCGGAGCAGTGGGGCATCTGGAGACAGCAGCAGGTTACTGAAACAGTTGCCGCCGTTCGAGCTTCTCTCAGGTCGGCTGATCCCGGAGTGCTTCTTTCGTGTGCCGTGATGGCTAACCCTTATTCAGCTGCCTCGGAGTTTTCCTGCGACTGGCAGAACTGGCTAAATCTGGGTCTGGTTGATTTTGTCTGCCCCATGGCATACACATCTGATCCGGAACGGGCTTTTGAACTTGCGGCAGTAACTACCTCGGTGTATCCAGAGAAGGTTGTGTATGGAATAGGTGTCTGGAATCAGACAGTAAGCAATGCCCTGGCGGGAGCTCAAAAAGCTTTGTCATTTGGCGCAGGGGGTATATGCGTATTCAGTTTAAATTCATTACCTGACGGAGGCGAGCAAACCCTGAGACGGAGCTGGGGAACAGGTTTATCTCCGGAGCATGGGGTATCGCCAGCGTACTTTAACAGAGTGCGGGTACCGTGAACCTGGCAGTACTGGCCAGTGGATCATCAGGCAATGCCCTGGCGATTGAATATCGTGGGCAGATGCTCTTTTTTGATGCCGGTCTCAGCGGGAAACAGCATCTTCTTCGCCTTGAAAGTTCCAGGCTACCCAAAGCAGATCCGGTGGGGCTTTTTCTCAGCCATGAGCACAGCGATCATTCAAAAGCCGCAGGAATTCTGGCCAGAAAATGGCAGATACCGGTTTTCGGTACTCAGGGAACCATACACGGCTCCAAACTTGCGGGGCAGAGGCTTCACGGCCTTGAGGTATTTTCCAATGGAGATACAGTTCAGGCAGGACATTTTACAGTTCAACCATGGAGCATATCGCATGATGCCAGAGATCCCAGCGGTTTTACCGTAACAGCAGGAGGTCGCAAACTGGGCATTGCCACAGATATGGGTGTTTTCAGCCCACTTATGCAGACTATGCTTGAAGGGTGTCACGGGCTGGTCTTTGAATTTAATCATGATACTGATATGCTCTGGAATGGTTCATACCCATGGCCGTTGAAACAGAGAATAGCGTCGGGGGAGGGTCATCTCTCTAATGATGACGCAGCAGAAGCCCTTGCGATGATAGCGCATCCGGAACTTGCATTCTGCGTAGTAGCGCATCTCAGCGAGGAAAACAACACTGCTGACCTTGCATTGAGAACAGCTGAACAGGTTGCTGAAGGAAAATTTAGAGTTCTAGCGGGAAAGCCTTACGAGGCTCTGCCCTTCTTTGAAGTATAGGAGGCATTTTGTACAAGGCCACGATTTTGATTTTCACAGTAGTCGCCACTCTCACGGCGGGAACAGTGAACTTTGTTTTTGAGGGAGTGGGTATAACACCTATTGGTGGATGGGGAGAGAACTTGAGTAGCGGACTTGCCGGTGGTTTGTACGGCGACTGGCTGTTTTCACAGAAATTCAGAGCAGGGCTGGGAATTGAAGGTGCTGTTTTTGGAGATGCCAACCAGGGCAGTGCTTCTTTTACTCAGTTAAAGCCAATGGGAACTGCTTCACTTTATCTGCGTCCTTATGGCACGGTTTTCAATCCGGGTGTTGTAGTCGGTTTTGGATACTGCAGAAGCCAGCTTTTCTCCGGTGGCGGTATTGACCCGGCCAGTTGGGATCTCTTCTGGCGGGCCGGGATAAGGTGGAATTTCAGCCTGGGCTCTCCCTGGAGGGCAGGGCTTGGACTTGATCTGGAAAGCGTAATGGCTCCGGAAAAAGCAGGAGACGCATTCAGGTTAACCTTTGGTGTTTCCAGGGAGGTGCAACTGTGAAGAAGACTGCTGCAATATTTACCGCAATACTTCTAATCATGTTACCGGGGTGTGAGAGCAATCCTCTCTATTTCAGACTTTCATCCAACTACTTTCCGGTATCACCGGCGGGAGCTACATGGGAATACTCCATTGACGGTGGAGGAAGCAAAATCGTCACAGTTGTGGATCAATCCGTTATTGGGGAACGGCCCTGCTGGCGGCTGCAGTCCGGTGCGGACTATGCCTACTGGATAAACGAGGATGGAAGACTTGAGAAGTACGAGAATCACACCGTACTGTTCAACGGATTTGAGGTGCCTATTTATCAGGCATGGATCACCATGTTTCAGTGGCCCCTTGCCGATGGAATGACACTCAGAGACTCGGTAAGTGCTCAGGCTGTGAGTCAGGGTGTTACCCTGAGCCATACCTGGATACGGAACCAGACTGTTACCGGCCCGGAGGTCTCTCCGAATGGTGTCTGGAGCGATTGCTACAGAATTCATCAGGAGGAAATGGTTATCAACTGGATTCAGACAGCAGGTTTTACTCCGGAGACCACTCTCTGTGCACGTAACATCTGGCTTGCCCCTGATGTGGGTATGGTTATAATGCAGTCTGCTGACAGCCTTATAACCCTTTCCTCATTCACCGGCGGCGAGGAGTAAAGTCCATTTTGAAGCAGATTGAATTTACTTTTTCCAGACCTGATGTTTCAACTGCTGTTCATCTGGTGAGCAGGATCACAGACATTGATGCGCCTTCTGATTTTCTTATTCTGGATTCAGGGGTAAAGAACATTTATGAAGACAGCCTGTTCTCATGTGATAATGTAATAGAACTCCCGGGCGGCGAGGCAAGTAAAACCCCGGATATTCTTAAGAGACTATGGCTGGAGATGGGCCAGGCAAAACTAAGAAGAGATTCCAGAGTAGTTGTTATAGGCGGCGGAGCTGTCTGTGATGCCGGTGCATTTGCTGCTTCCACATGGAAACGCGGCGTAAGCCTGACCCTTGTACCAACGACTCTTTTATGCATGGTGGATGCTTCACTTGGCGGGAAAACGGCAGTGAACATCGCTGGAGAGAAAAACCAGGCCGGAACGGTATATCCAGCCTCCGAAATAATCATCTGTCCCGAATTTCTGCAAACCCTTCCCTCAGAGGAAATGGTTAACGGTCTGGCTGAGGCTCTGAAAACCGCTGTAACAGGTGACAGACAAATTGTGGAATACCTGCTGCAAAAAGATTACTTGCAGGCGGTGACCGCATGTCTTGCAGTTAAAGGCAGAATTGTCGCGGCAGATCTTGAGGAGACCGGTGAGAGAAGATTGCTCAATCTGGGTCACACAATCGGTCATTGTATTGAGGCAATAAGCGGTTTCACAATCAGTCACGGGGCAGCCGTTGCTATGGGTATTCCAGTGGCGGCAGAAATGGGCGGGAACGATGATTTTGCAATGGAATTCAGGGAAATTGCCCGTAAACTTGGTATTGAAACAGTAATTCCTTCCACTATCACATATCAAAGAATACTTAAACACCTTGAAAGTGATAAGAAGACCACAGCTGCAGGTAGAATCTGGATAATACCCCGTGGCTGGGAAGATTGTGAGCAGGTTCTGCTGGATCAAACCGCTGAGAGGGAATTGCTGGAAAAAGCATGGCACTGAAATCGGCGGAGGAAGGTTCCTTCTGGGATCATCTTGAGGAGTTCAGAAAAAGAATATTCATAATGATAACCACAGTTGGCGTTCTTGCAGCAATCGCATTTTTTTTCAGCAGACACATAACAAACTTTATAACAGCCACTTCGCCATGCGAACTGGTGGCTCTGGCTCCCTCGGAGGCGATTTCCGCGCACCTGAGATTGTCGGTGACTGCCGGTATCCTGCTGGCTTCGCCAGTTCTTCTCTTTCAAATGTGGCGGTTTATCGCACCGGGTCTTTACGAAACAGAGCGAAAAGGCGTGATCTCTGTAACTGCTGCCGGAACGTTCCTCTTTCTTGGCGGTGCCGCATTCGCCTGGTTTGTCATGCGCAGACCTGCCCTGCTTCTCTTTCAGAGTTTTGAAACCGGGAACATCCACGGTGCATGGAGTGTTTCTGCATACATCGGGTTCATTGGTTCATTCCTGCTGATCTTCGGCGCGGCATTTCAACTTCCCCTTGCCGTATTGTTCCTGACTAAAACCGGAATCATCGAGCCCAATACTCTGGGGAAGTATCGCAGACACGCAGTTGTTGGTCTTCTTGTAATGGCAGCCATTCTGACCCCCCCTGACCCGCTTACACAGGTTATGCTCGCGCTTCCTCTGTATATTCTTTTTGAGATAAGTCTTGTGGTGGCCAGAATTTCCTTCCGAAAAACAAAAGATACTTCTGAAAAACCTGAAATGGATGGAGATAGCATTGTCTGAGAGAATGAAGCTTATGCTGCTGCGGCTTACACCGTGTTGTTTGCAGGAAGTATTACAATCCCCGGCAAAAGCGGAAGACAGATTCAGGCGGGAATTGCAATCAGATAGATTCCCGGTTCACCAGTAATTCACAACGGATACCAGAGTTGAGCTAAATGGCATTGATTGACTCTATTACAGGTTTCTTTCAGCATCGGTATTGATGTACTACCGGTTCTGAAATTTCAACTTGCAGTACAGTCTTGCGGACTTAAAACAGGGTAGTCGGAATGGCTGTCCATGCGGTTTATATGGCACTTTTCCCGGGGTTCAGGAATACATTGGTTTTGTACCAGTTGAAAGTGCGACGCAATCCTTCGTCAAGAGATACAGCAGGAGTGTATCCTGTTGCCTTTATCGTCTTGCTCATATCCGGGCAGCGCCGTCTGGGAGAACCTTCAGTTACCGAACCTGCTTTCACAACAAGATCTGCCCCGGCTATTTCCAGAATATTTTCTGCTAAAGAAATTATGGTGATTTCAGGTGAATCATTTCCTGCATTATAGGCCTCTCCAGTGGATGTCTCAGATTCTGCCAGAATTCTCATAATCTCAACCGCATCATCTATGTAGCAGAAAGTTCTACGATGGTCAGGGGAGAATACTGTGAGTTTGTTTTCTTTGCCGAAGAAGGCTTTTTTGAATAACTCCGGTACGACATGAGATAAACCCATTCTGGGGCCGTAAAAATTATGCGGTCTTATAATGGTAACAGGCAGTCCGGAGTGAAGACACATGGCTTCACCATAAATTTTTGACAGCATATATGATGTTCTGTTTTCAGATAAATCAGTTACAGCAAGAGGGGTTGATTCCGGCGTGGGAACAGGCAGGTTGAAGTATCTCAGGGTTCCTGCGTAAATTTCACTGGTTGATGTGAATACAAGTTTTTTGAGATGCATTTGCGTTCTGCCGAACTCTATGACATTACTGAGTAATTCCATGTTTTTAGTAAGAACCTCGTAGGGTGCTTTAAGAACAAACTGTACACCTATGACGGCTGCCAGATGGTAGATAAAAACGTAATCTGTATCAAGCGTTTCAAGTGATGTTTTACTGAGCAGATCAAGATCAAGGAGATTCACATTATCGTGATTTGATAATTCTATCAGGAAACTGTCTTTGACCCCTCGTGCAAAATTGTCTGCGATATCCACAAGGTAGCCTTTTTGTGCAAGATTACAGGCCAGGTGGTAACCGATGAAGCCTGCGCCGCCGGTTATCAATACCTTTTTCACATCAACCTCTTCCGATAGACAACAGAGTGTTACCCATGTCTTTGAGAATGGAACGCTGATTGTTTGTTAGTACATTGTTGGCATCGAACAGTATGTAGTTGCCACGGGTACGCAGCCAGAGGTTGAAATCAATCCTTCGATAATCATTGTGCGGTACTGCAAAAACGATTGCATCAAAAGTCTCAGGCTCCGGCAGATCTGCGGAAACCGGCATCTGCATTTCATTCCAGTATTTGACAAACGGATCACATGGAGAGACAAAAGCGCCTTCTCTGAGGGCTTGAGCGGTGAATTTTTCAGAAGGTGAATATCTTGTATCACCTACATCCTGTCTGTAACTGATGCCCATTAAAAGTATTTTTTTTCCGCTGATGGAACCACCGAAGTGTTTTCTGAGTTTACCAAGCGTAACCAGTGGCATCTCACCGTTTATTTTTATTGCCTGTGAAGAAAAAGGAAATTCATGACCGTCCAGGTGGAACAGTTCTTTTGCGGCAAGCTTTGCAAAAAGTGGATCTTTGGTTAAGCAGTACCCACCTACACCAAAACCAGGTTGACGCATATTTGAATGGGTTGGTCTCATTCTGATTGCATCAATAACCTCAAAAAGATCGAAGCCAACTTCTTCCGCGAATCTGCCCCATTCCTCCATGAAGGCAATATTCACGGCTCTGTAGCTGTTTTCCAGAACCTTTGCTGTTTCCGATGCAAATGTTGTTTGCAATCTGGTCAGCGGATACTCTTTCACGTTGATTATTTTTGAGAGAAAAGCTTCACACTGATTAGCTGCTTGAACTGATATACCGGAGTAAACTCTCCAGAAGTTGACAATTGAGTCGAGGTATTCTGCCCCGGGCATTACCCGTTCATAAGAGTGGGCCACAAGCACAGAGCCCGGGTCTATACCACGTTTAGCCAGGTGCTCATCCAGTAAAGGTCTGATAATGCTGACACATGTTCCAGGTGGAACAGTTGTTTCAACAATTATCAGTGTGCCCTTCCTGACACCTTTGCCAAGAGTGTGAATGGCTTTCTTGAATGGTGCAAAATTAACATTTGGAGTCGTACCATCAATTGAGGAGATATCCAGATTCACACTGATCACGACAACATCGGCTTTTCCAATCACACTGTGATCTGTTGTTGCCCTGAGATTTCCACGCTTTACACAGTTTTCTGTTCCTTTGATCATGGATTGGTCAACAGTTTCAAAGGGAAATATCCCTGAATTGATGCTGTTGACTCTTTTGTTGCCTGCCGGGTTGTCCAGATCAATACCAATAACATCGAAGCAGGGAGCGCTGTTTGTATCAGCCGCACTGGCCACGGCAACGGCCATTGCCGCTCCTACGAAGCCAAGACCCTGGACAACCACAGTCTTCGGAACCGTATCTGAATCAAACATCATACTCATTGAATCTCCCTGGAGAAACGGGTAAAAGCATGCTCAGTTTCAAAACCATTGCAGCAATTATAAAGCATCATACTTTCCAGTGTATCGGTTATGAAAAAGAAGTTTACTGCACTGCAAAAGCTGCTGATATTCCGGCTCAGACACGCTCCCAGGTCAATCCTGCTTCAGCCAGTAATTCACTATGGAAACAAGGGTTGAACGGAATGGTATCAATGGTTCCCATCCCAGCGCAGATTGAACCCTGGAGATATCAGCGTATATGCATTCCACCATTGGGTTGTGTTCAGAATTTACCTCTACAGGTACCTGCATCTCCAATATATCCTGAAAAGTATCTACCACTTCCGTTCCTGACCTGGGGATACCCGTTCCCAGGTTGAATTTTCCTGAAATTCTCTGAGCTGCCATCTGGACCATAGCTTCTGCCACATCATTCACATCGATCAGATCTCTCAGAGTGTGTAGCGGACCGGTTTGCAGTGGAGGGCGTATCTTTCCCCGAGAGATTCCAACCAGTTTTTGTGCCACGGCAGAGGTCATCATACCGGGGGATTGTTCCGCTCCGAAAAGGTTGAAAATTCTGGCGGAAGCAAGGGGAATATCACGAAGAGAGCATATTTCTTCTGCGATTTTTTCTTTTTTCAGCATGGTTTTTCCGTAATCTGTAATCGGAACAGCAGGGTCATCGTCATGTATACAGCCATCAGGATCCCGGGGAATTCCATAAACAGCACAGGAACTGGCCAGAACAACACATTCAGAATTTCCCTGAAGGGCATTAAGCAGGTTGGTAGTACCCCGAACATTAACGCGGGTCATGTCCCGGTAATTTCCCCTGATACCGGCAAGATGTATGACAGCATCAAAGTGTATGCCACTGAGTACTTCAGAAACTTCGTTTTCCTTTGAAAGGTCGCATTTTAAAATACAGTGATCCCCGACCAGATCAAGGCCAAGAACTTCGTTTCCCATTGCAGAGGCGATGCTGGCAATTCTTCTTCCCAGAAAGCCAGCAGCTCCGGTCACAAGAATTTTCATTCAATTTCCCGAAGATACACAGATGGATCTGCGGTGAATTCTTCCTGTGCAACAGCGTAATCCTCAGGATTCCCAATATCAAGCCAGTGAGCTTCGCTGAACTCGCATTCAACAAGTTCTCCGGCATTGCCAAGGATTTGTACAAGGTCGGGGAAATCCATTTTCTCACCTTTTGGGATGAATCCAAGAGCTTTTTTTGAATAGGCGTAGATTCCCATGCTTACATCGTAGTCATAAGATGGTTTTTCCATGTATCCGGTAACTTTCCGGCCGTCATGTTTTACCACACCCAGTTGAAGCTTTATTTTTTTGCAGTGCATGGCAATGGTCAGAGTTGCTCCGGAACTGACATGATTATCGTACAATCTACTGAAGTTGAGAGTGGTGAACAGGTCTCCATTCAGTACCAGAAAGTGTTCGGGAAGGTTGTCAATCAGTCTAAGGGGGGCTGCGGTTCCAAGTGGAGAAGATTCTTTGATCCAGGTGAAGGTGATGCCTCTCTTTTTCAGCGGATGGTCATGAAAGTAAGCTCTGAGCAGTTCACTAAGGTAACCGGTTAAGAAGATCAGTTCATTGAAACCGTGCGCTACCAGTTGTTGTGCCAGAATTTCCACAACAGGATGTTGTCCCAGAGGGACCAGAGGTTTCGGGAATATTGCGGTGTATGGTGCAAGTCTTGTGCCTTTGCCTCCCGCAAGAATCACGGCAACACGTCTTTCTGTCATACATGGTACCCCTTTACAGGCTAGCGACGAAATATTTTTCTTCTAAGTAGATACTGGAACATTTCAATAAGGATGTTTATAATAACTGAAGGCTTGTCAAGCGATGACTCTCCGTGTGTTCTAGGAGTGTAGACAAATCCGAGTTCGTAAATCTCAGTCTCTGTGCGGCGGATTTCTGCCACCAGTTCGGCATCGTAAAAGCAGCCGTCCGCCCGCAGTTTTAGCTTTTTCAGGAGATGCCGTGAGACGACTTTCATTGAAAAATTTACATCTTTGACATTGAGTCTGAAAAAAAACTGTATTATGCCGTTATAGACCGAACTGAATAATTTTCTCTTGAAACTCTCCCGTTCACCAATGCGGTAGCCGATCACAACATCGTGGGAGCCCAGAAGAGGAATGATTTTTCCGATTTCTCCCACATCAAAAGGCTCATCACCATCAATGTAGAGAATATAGTCCATGGTTGAATTGGCAAATCCCAGCCTGATAGCACTTCCCAGCCCTTCCCTGTTTATCTGATGAATAATACGGATGTGGGAGTCGGATGCAGCCAGTTTATCAGCAATATCCGCAGTGAGATCAGTGCTTCCACTTTCAATAATAAGTATTTCGTAATCGTCGAAACCGTTTGCAAGCACTCTCATTAGTGTTGTAACGGCATTTTCCACATTGTTTTCTTCGTTGTAAACTGGAACAACTGCGGAAATTGTAGGTGCTGCAGTTCCGTGATCAGCAGTCATAAGAGAATTCCCCCACTAAGCATGTAGTATCTGATTTAACCCCTGGGTGAAAAGACACCGACACATTTTACCCGATGATACCTGACGCTGCAATATAATGAAATACCCGCAGGTAATTCTTGACTGTTTCTGTCTTGATTGAACGGTTGTCCGGTAAGATCAGGTTGCCGCTTGATGCTTTTGACATGTAAACAAATGTATACTATTTTACCTTTGGAGAAAGATGCCGGAGGTAAATTTTGCAGGAACTGGGCGAGCGGATAGAGATGATTTGCCACTTCGCAGGCGGCAGTGTGACTCCCTGCAGGTTCCGCTGGCAGAATAGTATTTATCATGTGGTACGGGTTTCCTCCTCATGGGAGAGTCGCAGAGGTACTGTGAAGTTTTATCACTATGTGGTTCGCACATCCGATGACGATGTGTATGAGATTCATCTCAATACCGAGACCATGGGCTGGATTATAGACTGTGAGTATTCCCATGGGGCCTGACCGCAGAATACTTCACATGGACATGGATGCCTACTTTGCTTCAGTTGAGTTGCTGGGGCGGGAAGAACTTCTTGGCAGACCTGTGATAGTAGGTGGCGATCCCGGCTTCCGCTCGGTGGTAACCTCCTGCACATACGAGGCCCGGAAGTACGGAGTACACGCCGGAATGTCTATGACACGGGCTCTGAATCTGGTTCCCCATGCGGTTATCCTCTCAGGCAGCTTTGCACGTTACAAAACATACAGCAATCGTATTATTGAGGTGCTTCTTTCGTTTACTCCCAGGGTACAGGCTACCAGTATAGACGAGGCTTTCATGGATATCACCGGCACCTCCGGCGGGATCGTTGACCGGGCCCGGGAGGTACAGGAAGCGGTCTATGATGCTACTTCTCTGTGGTGTACTGTGGGCTGCGGCCCCAACAGGCTTCTGGCAAAGATGGCATCAAACCTGTACAAACCCAGAGGAACAGGACTGCTTATGCCCGATGATATTGTTGATCTTCCGGCAGGTGCTATCTGGGGAATTGGCTCCGGTACTGCCGATAAACTTGGAATGTTCGGCATTGATACCATCGGGAAACTTCGCGATCTTACCCGGGGAACCCTGAAGTCTATTCTCGGCTGCAGTGGAGAAGAGATATACAGGTATGCCCGTGGTATAGATGACCAACCCGTGAGGTATTTCGGACACAAAACTGCTCCAAAGTCCATGGGGCACGAGCACACATTCAGCAGTGATGTATCTGCTCCGGAAGAGTACATGCCCGCCCTTGCCATGGTGTGTCAGAAAACCGGATGCCGTCTTCGGGAAGGGGGATGGCTTGGAAGCGTGGTGATGTTGAAGTATCGCCTCCGGAACATGAAAAGGGTAACCCGGCGCAGAATACTTTCATCTCCTACAGATCAGGATCAGACCATACTGGCTGCCGCGGAAGGAATGGCCGAACAGCACATAGATGAGCCAATACGCCTTATCGGCGTGTCCGTCAGTCACTTTGTCCTATCGGAAACTGCTCAGCTTTCCTTTTTCCCGGAAAAGACAGTGGAACTGAACAAGGCTGCCGACAAGGTAAGGAATCGCTATGGAGACAGGGCCATAGTCAGTGCCCGGTCGCTGGAGTACGTTCAGGGGAAACGGTAATCATGGATCTGTTTGAAACAAATGCGGAAGAAAAGAAGTTACCAGGGGAAGCCGGACTGTTTCTGGGAACATCGGGCTACAGCTTCCCTGACTGGCTGAATGTATTCTATCCGTCACGCATTGCAAAGAAAGACTGGCTCGGGTATTATGCTCTTAAGTTCAACTCGGTTGAGATCAATTCCACCTACTACAGAATACTCTCCGACAGTTCCACCGGAAAAATGACGGATTCCGTTCCCGGCGGTTTTTCCTTTTCTGTAAAGCTTCACTCCTCCATGACCCACTCCATGGATGCGAATAAAGATGACTGGATCGCTTTCCACCGGATGCTTTCACCTTTCATCCTGTCAGGCAAAATGGGAATGATTCTTGCTCAGTTCCCGTGGTCATTTCCGCTTGAAGAGGCATCATTCAACTATCTTGCCATCCTCCGTGAAAATCTCAAGGGCAGAAAGACAGTCGTTGAATTCAGGCATGACAAATGGTACACCCCGGAGCCTCTGAAACGGGTGCGTGAAATGGATTTCATTCCGGTGTCAGTTGATCTGCCCGGTCTGCAGGGGCTGCCGGAGACAGGCCTGCTTGCCGGTGATAATGCTGTTTACCTGAGGCTCCACGGAAGAAACTCCGGCAAGTGGTGGGGGAACATGCAGGAGAGATATGACTATCTTTATTCAGTCAGGGAAATGGCAACATGGGCTGACAAGCTCAGAAGCCTGTCAAAGGATGTGAAGAGGTGCTATGTTTTCTTCAACAATTGTCACATGGGAAAAGCGGCTCTTAATGCCAGGGACATGGAAAAACTCCTTGCCGGGAGTACCGGAGGCTGATCTATGAAAAAAATAGTTGTATTTGCAATTCTTGCTCTCCTCATTTCCGCCTGTGATTCCACAGGACCATCCATCAACAGCGAATTTCCAGCATTCATGCTTCAGTGCGTGAATACCGGTGGTCCCCCCACAGCATGTGATTTCCTTGGAGGAAGCGGAGACGGTCTGGCCGCCGCCGGAACCTACCTGTATTTTATAGACAGGGATGCCGGTTACGTAAAGGCTGAGGTGGCGCTTGGCGTACCGGTTACCGATGTGGGCAGTTCTCCCGAGGGCGGTTACGGTCTGGCTCTTGGCGGTAATGTTCTTTATGTGATTTCCAACGATATCTACACCGTTCACCAGCAGGTTCTTCTCTCCGAGGTGGGCAGTTTCATAATTCCCCGTCCTTCTTCCACAGTGATCTTTGTGCTGTGCGCCGACGGCACTCTGATCAAGGTGGAGACTGTTGGCTGGACCATCACCAAGTCAGGCCCTACAAACGCAACCGATCCGGTGGCTGCTGCTCTTGGAACCAGTGGAGACTATATCTTTATAGCCGACAGTGATGGCAAGGTGTACAAGATATCCACCAGTGATTTTTCTACAGTGGCGGAAACAACTGTAGACGGTGGAGTGAACGGAATGTGCTCAACAGTGCTGGGTGAGGTATTTGTTTCTCCTGAGGGGAAAAGCGAGGTCTGGGCCATTGACTGCGGAACCGGTCAGCATTCAAGAACCTTCAGTGTTCCCTACCCGGCAACCGCTCTTGCTGTTACAAGCAGCGGCAAGTACTTCTACGCCACAGTTCCGGGCCATGGATTCGCAGTAGTGAACACAGTGGACAACACTGTTGAAGCTGTGATAAGCAGTTATGGAGATCCGGTGGACATGGCAATAAACAACCAGACCACCAGAGCTCTGCTCTGTACTTCAGATCTTTTTGTTCTGGAACGGTAAGCCGGCTTAGCCCAGAAGGTTCATGTAGGCATTCCAGAGGGGTTTTCCGAAGAAAAGAGCCAGCACTGCTCCGGCTGCCATGAACGGGCCGAAGGGAATGGGTGTATTCCGCTTTTTACCGCCGAATGCCATCATTGCTCCGCCTGAAACTGCTCCCAGAATAAAAGCCGCGAAAAAAGCGATAACAGTTGAAGCCGGGCCCAGAAATGCTCCAATGCAGGCCGCGAGCTTGATGTCGCCCCAGCCCATCCCACCCTGAAATTCATCCTCTTCATCCTCAAAACCTTCAGGTGCTTCTGTTCGGATGTTTCTTTTCTTCAGATACATTGATGCTCCGGTTCTGATAAGAAGAAAGAATACCGCGCCAGCTGCAGCAGTGATAAGGGAAGTGAGTATCCCCGGACTTCCGGGCAGCAGGGCAAGCAGTATTCCAGCGACAGTTCCGCCTATACTTACCTCATCAAGAATTATGAACTGCTCAAGATCGGTTCTTACAACCACCACCATCAGGGAAATCAGTACAGCAAAACTGACAAAGGAAAGAGAGTAACCGGTCTGCAGAGCTGCCAGTGTAAAGAGAATTCCCGTTATCAGCTCGGTAACGGGGTATCTGACTGAAATAGTCATGGAGCAGTTTCTGCATTTCCCCCGAAGAAGCAGGTAGCTCAGTACGGGAATGTTGTCAATCGGTTCTATTTCCTTCCCGCACCCCGGACAGGCGCTTGGTGGGGAAACAATGGATTTTCCAAGAGGAACCCGCCAGATAACCACGTTAAGAAAGCTGCCGATGCATAGTCCGAATAGACCTGCGAATACAGTGAAGATGCTGTCAATACTGATGATAGAAAACCTTTCCTGAAAAGAGGCTTGCACAAATCCTTACCGGAGAAGTATAATTCCACCTGACACTGACCGGAAGATATGGTTTTTTCGGTCAACAACCTTGAAAACAAAAGGGGTGTATTTAATGAAAAGAGCTCTTATAGTTCTTGCAGTTATCGCTCTTGTTGCCTCAGCCGGCGACATGATCAGCGGTGGATCAGACCTTACAAAGTTTACAGGATACGGTACTTTCCGCTGGACCAGTTACGGTATTGAGGGAGCCAACCCTGAGAACCAGTTCTCCGATTTCATCTGGATGGCCTGGCTTCCCAAGATCAATGACTCTGTGGATTTCTGCTTCAGTGCAGCACACACCACAACATCATCCGACATCAATATCGATTTTGATCAGATGTATCTTAACATGAAGGTCACCGACTGCCTCAGCCTTCGCGGCGGTCAGTTCAAGGTTCCCTTCGGCTATGCCTACACCCGCAGCGGTGGATCCATGCTTTTCGCTGACAGATCATTCATGCTTGTCTCAACGGAGGATCCCGATCCTGATTCTCCTCCAGGTACAATGATCAATGATTTCTTCACATACGGCGGCAGAGACATTGGTGCTATGCTGACAGTCGAGTTTGCTCCTGTGACAGTTGATCTTATGCTTTCCAACGGAACCGGTAACAATGCTGCTGCTGACACATCAATAAACAAGCAGTTCACAGCCAGACTTGCCGTTGAACCCACAGAGTGGCTTACAATAGGCGGTTCCATGGCTATGATCGGTCAGCCTGAAATGGGTGATGATGAGAGCGTGAGCAGCAATGGTATGGACTTCTTCGCAGTTGCCAATTATCCCGTTACCCCCACAGGTACACTCAACTTCGTTGGCGAGTATATGATGCTTGACGTTCCTGTAAACGATATAGAAGGTGTTGAACTGCACAACGGCGCACGCATGAGTGTTATGGCCGGTTACGACATGCAGCTCGACGGTGATGTTATCATGGCCATTCAGCCTGCAGTTCGTTACGACAGTGTTGATCCTATCACCGGATGGGAAGAGGAGGGTGGCGAAGAACCCGAGGACAACCTCTCAGCCATCGACTTCTGCGTTGGAATCGATCTGTTCAGCAACCTGAATACACTTCAGATAGGTGCCCGCAACTATGGCTTCGAGAACAGTGATATTGATGGCTATACTGACATCTATGCCAATTGGAGAATGAACTTCTAAGAAGTTTTTTAAATAAAAAAGGCCGGCTCCTTTCGGGGGGCCGGTTTTTTATTATTCCTGTTTCTTTGGGTTCTGCTTTTGTGTATAATGCGCCTGTATATGAGTGGAGTAATTTCACAAAAAAGGAGGGAATGATATGCAGGAAGAGAACGTTACTCAGGAACCGGGAGTTCCGGAGATTCCAGGGGTGCCGGAAGTGCCGGAAACATCTGAAGCACAGTCGGAAGAGCAGGAAGAATCCACTGCTCCGGCTCATGACAGGGAACTCTCCTGTCAGAACTGCGGGGCTCCGCTTTCGTACATGGAGGGGGAGAATGTAATTACCTGCCCCTACTGCGGAACAACCACCATGCTCGCTGGTTATGACAACATCGTTAAAATCGACGGTCATTCCATGCTGCCTATGCATGTGAATGAGAATGATGCCATCAGTACACTGATTACATGGCTTTCAAAGGGTTTTTTCCGGTCGAAGAGCTATGTGAGTACTGCAAAAGTTGCATCTGTAAAGGGGCTTATGCTTCCCTACTGGATAGTGAAGAGCAGCGCGTCCACTTCCTGGCACGGGAAGAAGAAGAGGACTAAAACTACCGGAACCGGAGACAAAAAGAGAACCCAGACCTGGTGGGAGCCGGTAAGCGGTCGCTTCAGTGAGGATTTCACATGGCCGGAATATGCCAGAGAGAATCCGGAGGAGTTCTGGGGTATCGGGAATATTCAACCGGGAAAGAAATCCGTATTCCCCGACTGGGGCAAATTCTGGCTCAAGTTCGGTGGAAGTAAACAGAGTTCCAACAGGAACATGCTGGATGGGCAGATACCATTTGATATTGAAGCGGTGAAGAGCGCCGGTATGGCTGACGATCTGGTGAACGGACAGATAACCCAGGAGCGTGCTGAGGCTAATGCCAGAGGAAATATCAAAGAGCATCAGGCTAAAAAAGCTGAATCAAAAGCTGATGTGCTTTCGGATGTGGATACCACTGTGAATGTAAACAAGGTCGATCTTGTTTATGTGCCCATGTGGGAAATGAAGTATTCCATGGACGGAAAAGAGTACAGCGCTCTTGTGGACGGAGCTAAAAAGGAAGTACTCAGTGCAGAGTACCCTGTTGGTAAGAAAGCAAAAATAACCATCTTCGATACAGTTCTTGGAATTCCAGCGATTATTGCCGGAGTTGTCGGATTCGGCGCGAATGGACCTGCCGGCGCGAAAATCGCCATGTTCATTCTTGTGGCGCTTATGCTGGCGTACAGCCTCAAGAAGGGCCTGGGCAGCAGGAACTGATGCCTGATATACCTGAAGCTGCCCTCTCATGGACTTACCTCCGGGCAGGTGGTCCGGGGGGGCAGCATCAGAACAAAACCGAGTCTGCTGTACAACTCCGCTACAATATCTCTCTGGGGGATCTTCCCGAAGACACTGTCTCCAGGCTGAAGAAGCTTGCCGGAAAGAGACTCACTGATTCAGGCGATATAATCATTGAGTCACGGGAACACCGCAGTCGATTAATGAATGCCAATTCAGCTCTTCGAAAGTTGAACGACCTGATTGCACAGGCTCTTATAGAACCGAAAAAGAGAAAACCCACCAGACCCACCCGCGCTTCCAGAGAAAGACGGCTGGGAGCGAAGAAGCAGCTCTCTGAAAAGAAGCAGGACAGGAAAAAGCCACTTATCTGAAGGACTGAAATGCAGTTTATTGATGGAAGAAAGCCCCGGTTTCTGATTTTACTTCTCAGCGGGATATCATTACTCGCGAGACTGCTGTTCCTGGGCAGAAAAAGCTTCTGGATAGATGAGTGTCTTGCCTGGGGCGCGACTCGCTTAAACTGGCTCGACATGACTCAATCGGTGGCTTCCGGGACGCCTCACCCACCACTTGCTTTTGCTGTTATGAAGATGTCTTCTCTGCTGGGGGGGGATGGTGAGTTTGGCCTCAGGCTGCTCATTGCCGTCGCAACGGCTTCCGCTGTTATCCCCATTTTCAGGCTTGCCTCCAGAAGAACTACAGTCAGAGGCGGATTCTGGGCCGGAATGATCTGGGCAGTCTCTCCATTTGCGGTCTCTCTTGGTCAGGAAGCCTGGGTATATGGTATAAACATTGCTGTATCTCTGTGGTTTGTGGATTTTGCGGATATGGCCTGGCGTGGATTAAAGAAGGGGCTTATCGGTAGCCTTCTTCTAGGGGTTGCGGGGATATTAACACAGCACATTTTTGTTCTCAGCATTGCTGCTGGCAGCGTTCTTTACTTTACAATTGATTCCACTGAGAGAATTTCGTTGAAGAGGTTTATTGCAATTCCCGGAGTACTTACTTTGTTGTACACTCCTGTATTCCTTTACTTTTCAACCCAGTTCATGGAGAGAAACGCCAGAATGGCAGCTGCCGGGGTGGAAATGGGTTTCGACAGACTATTCAGTACACAATCGCTTTCTCAGTTCTTCAGAATTCTTGCCGGTGGTATGCTGCCGGAGATATCCATGAATCTTCTTGATCGTCCCAGGATGCTCACCGCATACACCCTGAATGCAATAATCGTCCTCTCTCTGGCTGTCTGGCCCTATTTCACACGGATGCTGAAACCGGGCGAGCGCAGATATCTCTGGCTTTGCCTGCTCATACCATTTGGTCTTTATCTCACTGATGAACCGTCTATTCGACAACTTTCTGTTCTCTGGATTCCATTTTCCATTGCATCTGCTGCTGTCTTTAGTAGATACCGCTGGTCTGGAATTACTGTTTCACTTCTCTTTCTGTTTGCCTTGATTCCATACTACAGGATGGAAGTGTTTCCCTATCATCGCAGTAACTGGCGAACTGCGGTGGAAACAGTGGAATCCAACGCTCAACCTGAGGATATTGTTGTAATTATCGGCGGTAAATCAACAGCTTTTGCCTGGGAATTCTACTCGGATTCAGATCTGGAGCGTTTAACTCCAGGAGGCAATGATCCTTTTGCCGGGGACAGGCTGGACGCGAATGGCGAAATGATAAGGAAGAATGTTGATCATGAGTTTCTACTGGACAGCCTTCTTACCAGGGGAGGACATGACGATGTCTGGGTTATTCTTGATACCTGGAGTATTCCTTCTATACACAGTGTAAAAGGGCAGCATGAAATGGTTTTCTTTCTTTCTGCCGGTGAAGATATGGAAATTGCATTGCTGAGAAATTAACGGAATACAACAAAATTTGCCAATTCGGGTGTCATTTCATTAACTTCCAGTATCAGAATCAATAATCGACTACCCTTGTGAGAGGGGGATTAGCTTGAAGCTGTCCATTATCGCCGTATCCAGGCCTGTTGCTGTTACCGTTATTTCTATCGTTGTCGCTGTGCTGGGAACCATCGCTGTTCTTCAGATGCCTGTAGATCTTCTTCCATCGGTCGAGTATCCCCGAATTACCATTGAGACCAGATATCCCTCTTCAAGTCCGTATGAAGTGGAGCGTCTTATTACCGATCCCCTTGAAGATGCTCTTGCAGGGGTCAGGGGGCTTCGTTCTTATTCCTCCAGATCTTACGGTGATATGAGTCGAATTACGCTGGAATTCGACTGGGGCGCCAACATGGATTATACCCGGCTTGAGGTAAGGGAGAAACTGGATGTAGCCAGCTGGTCTCTGCCTGATGCCGCGGAAAGACCCACTATCGTTGATTACGATCCATCCAGCAGACCGTTCATGGAAATTCTTTTAACCATGGATGGCGGATGGACAGATATTACCGATTTTTCAAGAAGGGTAATAACCACAAGAATAGAACAGGCGGATGGTGTCGCTGCCTGCGAAGTTGATGGAGAAGCTGCACCTGCTGTTTATGTCAGACTTCGTGATGGTGTAGTGGAGGAACTCGAAATAGCCCCTGCCTTTATTGCCGCTGCGATCAGGGGGGCCAACGCGGTCTCATCCGGCGGGCAGGTCCGGGACGGAGATAAGGAATTCTTCCTCTCACTGCAGGGTGAATTTGAATCACTTGAAGATATTGGAAACACAGTGGTGGGCAGCCTTGGCAATACTCCGCTGCTGCTTGGAAACATTGCAGATATTTACATTGCAGAGAAGCCGCCTACTGAATGGGCCAGCTACAACGGCGAGAGAGCAATCATTCTTCGTGTAAGAAAAATGGCCGAAGCCAACACAGTGGAAGTAGCCGGAGATGTTCGGGAAATCCTTAACGAACTCAATCTTGCCCACGATGATGTTCAACTGCAGGTAATACAGAATGATGCCGAATTCATTGAGGAATCCATCGGAGGGGTTGTGGAAGCCCTGATACTTGGTGGAATCCTTGCCTTTGGAGTTCTTTTCTTTTTTCTCAGAGACTGGAAGAGTCCGCTGATCCTGGGACTTTCTCTCCCTCTGAGTATAGCACTGGCGCTGTTCTTCCTTTACCTTGCCGGAGTAACCGTTAACATCATGTCTCTGGGAGGTCTGGCTCTGGGAACAGGGCTTCTGGTGGATAATGCTGTGGTGGTACTTGAGGCCATATCCAGAAGACGCGAGAAGGGTGAGGGCAGGGTAAGCGCCGCCACTTCGGGAACCGCTGAAGTCGGGCCGGCCATTGTTGCCAGCACACTTACTACCATCATTGTTTTCTTTCCTGTTGTGTACATGGAGGGAATAACAAGTCAGCTCTTTCGCGATCAGGCTCTGGCTGTCGGTTCTGCGCTTCTGGCAAGTCTGCTTGTCGCGGTAACTGTAATTCCTGCGCTGGCTGCCAGAATCAGGAAAACAAAAGAAGCCGAAGATGTCACAGGCGGCATGAAAGAGAAGTACGCCGGATCCATGGAAAGGCTTCTGAATAGACGAAAAAGAGTTTTGTTTGTTACTTTGCTTATCACAGCGGCTGCCTTTTCTGGTGCTTCAAAATTGCCTATGCAGCTTCTTCCCGATACTCCGGCGGATCAGCTTGAAATGACTTTCAGTGCCCCTGAGGGTACATCAATGGATCTGCTTGTGGACCTTTCCGCTACCGTGAATGAGCTGGCCGCTCTCGCTGGAGCACAGTGGACAAGCGGTCGTATAGGTGTTCGGGCTGACGAGGGCGTGGATGCTCTTTCAGTGAGCGCATTTGAGAATGCTCGTGCCGCAAACAGAGCCATTCTTCCAATTCGTGATACCTGGGATGACGCTTTCAGCTTCCCCCTGCAGGTTGGTCCCAGAGGTACACTGATGGGAGAAATTCTGGGCGGTGGAAGCGGCTTTACCATCTACGTCGAAGGTGAGAGCATTGATAATGATCTTCAGGCTGCTGTAATTCTCGCGGAAGCTTCTCAAGGTGGTATTGAAAGTGTGATAAGCGCCGATGTGAACTATCTGCCTGGAAAACCTGAGATCGTTGTGCGGCCGGACAGGGAACTTCTTGAACTTCTGGGTATTACCGCCGATGATGTAGCTGATTACCTTGAAAGCCTTTCCAGGGGTATTGTTGCCACAACCTACTACAGGCAGGATGAAAAGATTGATGTAATGCTGCTTGCGGGCAGCGGCGAAGGCATACCCATAGATTCCATCTTTCAACGTTCAGTGGGGGTGAATGGAACTCTGCTTCAGGTGGACAGATTAGTTGACACTTATGTGAGGCAGACCCCAGGCTTTATCGAGCACTATCAGGGTAACCGCGCAGTGGGTATTTCCATTCAGGGCAGTGGAACAAACATGGCCGGAACTGCACGGATGATTACTGATCTGTCCGATTCAGTCCTTCGCAGTGAACCGATCAAGCTTAGAACAGGTGCTGAGATTGAGGAAATGGACAGAACCGCGTCAAGCCTTATTCTTGCGGCTCTGCTGGCCGTTGCACTGGTTTATGTGCTTCTTGCTGTTCAGTTTGAATCATTTATTGAACCGCTTATTATCATGATAACAGTACCTCTCGGCGTGATTGGCGTTGTTGCCGGTCTCGCCGTTTTTGGACAGAGCTGGAACGCCTTGTCCGGCATTGGTCTCGTGATACTATCGGGTATTGTTGTGAATGACGGTATTCTGCTTGTGGAGAGAATCACACAGTTGCGAAAAGCCGGATTGCGGGTAAGACAGGCCGTGATAGACGCGGGCAGAGACAGATTCCGTCCTGTTCTTATGACCACTGTGACAACAGTGCTGGGTCTTCTTCCCATGGCTGTCGGCCTGGGAGAGGGAGCTGAGCTGAGGCAGCCTCTGGCTATAGCTGTGATCAGTGGTATTTCCGTTGCCACAGTGCTTACTCTTGTGATTGTTCCTGTTCTCTACAGCGTACTTGTAAGAGAGAAGAGTGCTTCATGATAGCAGGTGTTCTCAAGCGGCCCCGGGGAACTGCAATTATCTATCTGGCCCTTCTCGGGCTGGCTGTGGTCAGTTTTAACAGAATCCCCATTGAGGGTTCTCCCAGCACAACCCTGCCGGAGCTGAATGTAGTCACCGGCTGGTACGGTGCAGACCCTGAAGCAGTGTGCGAACAGGTTACAAGACCCATAGAAGAAGTGTCCCGGCAGATTCGAGGGGTCAAGGATGTATCCTCATCTTCAGGCGCGGGTCGCAGTCTTGTCACAGTTTCATTCGCTCAGGGCACCGACATGGACGTGGCGTCCATGGAGCTTACCGAGCGGATTTCAATGATTCGGGATGAAATGCCCGGCAATGTTTCCGCCAGCACAATCACACAGGCAATACCCAGGGAAATGGAAAGTGAAGGCTTTCTTATTTACGCCATTACCGGTGCGGAGAAATCCATCCTGAAAAACCTGGCAGAGGATGTAGTGGTTCCCTGTCTGGAACGGATTGATGGAATCAGCTCGGTAATAGTTGAGGGTCTCGGTTCCGAGGAGATTCTTATTGATATCGACATGGAGGCTCTCAAGTCTCTTGATCTGACTCTGGCTCAGGTGGTACGCTCTATTCAGAACGGGATTGTTGACAGAAATGTGGGAGTAGTTACTGATATTACCGCTCTGGAGGCTGTTCTTCGCGTATCCAGTGTTCCCATGTCCCTCTGGGAGATGGAACAGCTTGTTGTCAATCGGACCGGCACAGACTTTGTCACACTGGACGATATCTCCCACGGCATCTACCAGAGCTATTCGGAAAACACAGGAGTAATTTTCAGATACAACGGTCTTGATCAGATTACCATGGAACTGGACCGTGCTGCAGGCAGCAATGCTGTCAGAGTGGCCTCTGTGGTGAAAGACGAGATTGAAAAAATACAGAGCAATCTTCCTGAGGGTATATATCTGGATCTTATAGAGGATGGCACTGAAACCATTACAGATGACCTCAACGCTCTGTCGTGGCGTGCTCTGGTTTCTCTTGGGCTGATTATGCTTGTTCTTCTTCTGCTGAACCCCAGCCCTTTGACAACCCCCCTTATTCTCAGCTCGATACTTTTCAGCAGTGCCCTCGCGGTAACTGCGGTATTTCTGGCAGGTTACAGCATCAATGTACTTACCCTCAGCGCTCTTGCCATTGCGTTCGGGCTGCTGGTTGACGGTGCTGTTGTGGTTATGGAGGCCATTGCCTACAGACGCAGACAGGGAATACCTGCCCTTAAAGCCGCAGCGGTAGGTGCCAGGGAAGTTGCAATGCCTGTTCTCGGCGGCATACTCACAACTCTTGTTGCGCTGGTGCCTCTCCTTGCCAGTGAGGGTGTTCTGCGTATTTACTACAGACCATTCGCGTTTACTGTTGCTGCCACGCTCCTGGCATCTTACGCGGTCTGCCTTACATTTGTGCCCTCCATTGCCGGGCACTGGAAGAAGGGCAACTGGTACAGGCAGAGGAAGTGGGACAGGGTTCTCGCAAAGGGAGTGGCCATTCTTCACCACAAACCCTGGATCCCGGTAATCGTTACCATTCTGCTTATCGCCGGTGCGGTTTATGTACTGCTCGCAAAGGTCGAGCACGGGAAGACATGGAATTTCGGATATGACAGGGATTACCTGTACATCTCCTATGCGTTTCCTCCGGGAACACCGCAGGATATTTCCGATGAAGTGGCTGCACGCTTTGAAGAAATAGTTGCCGGGCGCGACGGTATTCTTTCTACAAGAACCACCGTATACGGTGAGAGCGGTGTGATTTTCTGCCAGTTTGAGCAGGAGGCTTTATGGGATGGTACTGCTCTGCAGTGTGAGTCCGAAGCTATAGCTCTTGCTACAACCATCGGTGGTATAAGAAGGATTTACGTGGGAGGAGTCAGTCCGGAGGGATACTGGCGCAGTACTGCCAGCGCTGGAATGATGCAGACAGTGGAGTTGCGCGGATTTGACTACGAAGGCCTGAAAGGCATAGCCGTGAATCTTCAATCCCTTCTTGAACGGCATCCCAGAGTCGAAGAGGTGGATATCAACTGGAATGCCAGAACGGTGAACAGAGAGCAGCTTGCCATAGTATTTGACAGGATTGAACTTGCCGATCTGGGAATCAATCCGTACCAGCTTGTTATGGCTCTCAGGTACAACATGTCCGGCGGTTACGGCGCTCAGGTTAGAATCGCTGACGAGACCACCGATCTTACCTTCCGCCTTGAAGGGCAGAAGGATCCTGAGCTAAGCGAAATACTTGACAGCAGAATAGTCACCAGAGACGGTTCCATGTGCATGGGTGACATCATAGGTATTGACACCATCGGGGTTCAGGGATCAGTTATCAGGGAAGACGGTGAGTATGTCCGCACAGTAGCCTACTCGTTCATGGGAGCGGAAAGGATGGCTGCCCGTTTCCGCAACTCTCTGCTTACAAGCCTTGAGCTTCCATCAGGTTACAGAGTTTACGAAGACACGACATTCCTTCCCGACTGGCTTGCAGAAGAAGAAGGCGCAGACATGAATCTTCTTGTGGCTCTCGCCATTCTCGCGGTATTCGCGGTTACTGCCATAGTCTTCGAAAGCTTTACGGCACCTCTTTATGTGCTTGCGGTTATTCCCATGGCTCTTGTGGGGGTCGCGGCGGGCTTCTGGGTATTTGATCGGATCTTCAGCCCTGAAGCCTATGTGGGAAGTGTGTTTCTTGTTGGGATAGCGGTGAACAACTCAATTCTTTTAATAGACAGTTTCGAAAAGAAGAAAAGGGCGGGTATGGATCTGCGCAAATCGGTTGATGAGGTTGTGGGAGAGAGGCTCAGGCCTGTTCTCCAGACAACTGCCACCACAGTACTGGGGCTTCTCCCGCTTGTTCTCTGGCCTATTTCAAGCCAGGATCTCTGGGGAACTCTGGCGTTCACAGTTGTGTGCGGTATGGTAATCTCAACACCCCTTGTGCTCATCACACTGCCGGCCCTTATTCAGATCACTTCCCGGAGGAGGAAAAAACATGTTCCGGAGAATTAGTCTTTTGCTGTTTGCCGTAAGTTTCATTCTTTTTTTCGGATGCGGAGAGGAGGAAGAACTGGAGAGAGAAACTCTCGAACCTTCACCTCTTCCTGTTACTGCCTCTGTCGCCCGTATAGATGTCCTTTTTGAGGTGATAAGCTCCACCGGAAGAGTTTCCAGCAGAAGAACCCAGAATCTTACTGCTCAGATACAGGGGCAGGTGGTTCAGGCTCCCGAATATGCCGGAGAGGAATTCTCAGAGGGAGCTGTGATCTTCAGAGTTGCAAGTGGACAGCACGCGTCAAATCTGTCAGCCGCCAACAGCGAATACAGAAATGCCCAGGCATTGTATCAATTCGAGATCGATAATTACAGGGGAGAAATAACAGACGGTGTAAGAAGTATGCTCCGTCAGACCACCGGTCTTGAATCGGCATCCGCGAGTCTTTCAAGTGCCCGAACTCAGTATGGCAATTCAGCTGTTTCCGCGGGATTCAATGGAGTAATCTCTGATGTGACTGCTCAGGATGGTATGACCGTTTATCCGGGATCACCTCTGGGGACCCTTGTGGATCCCTGGTGTCTTCAGGTGGAGGTGGATCTGGACGAAAGACAGCTTGCCCGGTGCGCCTCCGGTTTGAAAGCCTTTGTGATAATTCCATCCCTGAACGACACAGTTCTTGTCGGCGAGGTAAGATCTGTTTCACCGGTTATTGATCCTGGATTCAGATCAGGAACTGTTGTGGTTGATGTTCCTCATGTGCCCGATCTTCGCCCGGGCGCCACTGCAAGAGTGGAGATAGTTGTTGCAGAGCACGAAGGATCCCTTGTCATCCCGGAGCAGGCAGTTCTCATCCGTGATGACAGACCCATGGTGTTTGCCGTAGTGGATGGTCACGCGGACTGGAGATATGTGAGACTTGGATCCTCAGGAAGAGGTATTGTAGCAATAGAAGATGGCATTATCGATGGAGAGGCTGTTATTACCAGCGGCCATTACTCTTTAGCTCACGACGCTCCTGTTGCTGTGGTGAATTGACGATTTTCTTCGGTAACTACCGGGTTGATGGCCCCTTTTCAATCGCTTCGCCAGCGAGTATCTTGCGCAAATGAATCGAGAAACAGAAGCTATCCCCGACGGTAAATTTGCCCCTGAAGACTGGGAGTACATCCTTCTTCAGATGGTAAGTGATCACAGTGGAGTGGATTTCAGTATGTATCGTCTTGCTACCTTCAGAAGGCGCTACATGAAGCGTATGAGTCTTGTTGACGCACATGATATCAGAGACTTTGTAAAGATGCTGGAAGACAGCACAGAGCTTCTTGATCTGCTGGCGTCGGATCTGCTGGTTGGTGTTACCTCATTCTTCAGGGATGCAGCTGCTTTTCGTGCTTTGCGCAAATCTGTAATCAAACCGCTGCTCGCGGAAAAAGACAAAGAACCCGTTCGTGTATGGGTAACCGGATGTTCTCTTGGTATGGAAGCCTACAGCATTGCCATGCTTATGGACAGCGCAGCAGGGAAAAACGGCAGGAACTTCACTGTTTTTGCTACTGATATCAGCAGATCATCTCTTGCGAAGGCATCAAAGGGCATCTACTCGGAAAAGCAGTTCTTAACCGTTCCTGAAGAATACAGGAGGTATTTCAGAGAAGTAGGCAAGGGCTGGAAAATCCACAGAGAAATCAGATCTCACATGGTTTTCAGCTATCATGATATCCTCTCTGATCCTCCATTCGCTCATATGGATCTTGTAAGTTGCAGGAACATGTTGATTTATCTTAAGGCAAAGGCGCAGAACGCAGTTCTGAACCGACTGAACTACAGTCTTTCGAAAGGTGGCTATCTGTTTCTGGGAAGCGGAGAAGCTCCCGGTAAGATACAGGGTAATCTGGAAACCCTTAACTCAAGATGGCGTCTGTTCAAAAAGACGGGGGATACTGTTTTCTCTGTGGACATGCTTCCCTTTGAGAAGCATCACACCCAATACAGTGTTACTCTCCAGAACAGGAGTTTTTCAATTCAGAAAGATGATGAGGCTCACGGAAGAAGCCGATCATTCACTTCCTGCCTTGAGGAAAGATTTTTCCCCGACTGTGTTTTCATAGATGAAGATTACAACATCCTGTTTATTAACGGTGATATGAATTCGTATCTGTCCATACCATCCGGATTACCGGGTGGAAGCCTTCTGTCCATGCTTTCATCCAGACTTAAAGCCGCAGTTCGCGCCGGGGTGCGACGGGCTGCCGGAGGGTTTAAGAGAATCCGATGCGAGACAGGAGAAGGTGTTTCTGTTTGCGCGAGCTGTATTTCTCCTTTGGGAATGAAGGCCGTTTTCCTTGTGGAATTCATCAGGGAGGACCCGGAGAATCTTAGCTCCGTCGATGCCATAGAATGTTCCAGATCGGGTGTATCAATTTTTGAAGAGCAGATAGCTTTCCTTGAGAGTGAGCTTGCCGCTACCAGACGGGAACTAAGAAACCGTACCGGTGAGCTTCAGGCTTCAAATGAAGAGCTGCAATCCACCAATGAAGAGATCAGAAGCGCCAATGAGGAACTCATTGCGGCAAATGAGGAACTCATTGCCTCCAACGAGGAATTGCAGAGAGTAAACAGGCGGCTTTCCATCCTTTCAGATGATATGATGAATCTTCTGGAAAGCATGGATGTCGGCTCTCTTTTTCTGGACAGCAAATTGAATATCAGGCGATTTAACCCAAAGGCCTGCCGTTTTTTCAAGATAACCGAAAGTGATTTCGGTCGTGCAATTACCGATTTCACAACCACACTTGTAAGATCCTCTATGGATTTACTGGTTAAGACTGCGGGGCAGGTAGCTGATTCCGGAATTGTGGCGGAGATATCGCTGGAGGCTGATCTTCCCGGATACTGGCTTGCGAAGGTTTCACCCTATAGAGCTGCAAAGAGTTCAAGTCGGGGCACTGTAATTACTTTTGTAGATGTTTCTCTCCTGCGGGAGGGAGAGATATCACTGGCAAGAAGTGAGAGGAAATTCAGAGGGCTGTTCAATGGTTTCCCAATGGGAGCTATTCTGGTTTTTCATTCTGCGGAGAGTGACGAATTTTCTGTTCTCGACAGAAATCCCGAATTTGAACTGCTTCAGGGGGAACACAGCGATATCATTTCGAATGAGAGATTCATACAGGGGATACTTGAAGAAGAACCGGCTTTTCAGTTTACACACAACCGGAGTATTCTTCAATGTGAGGTATTCAGACCTGCTGATTATGCTGAAACCCTGTGTGTTACACTTAGGGATATTACCAGAGAGAGCAGGGCCAGCTATGAGAAGGAAATACTGCAGAAAAGGCTGAAAGATTCTCAACTGCTTGCCGGTATGGGAATCTGGGAATACAATCTGGAGCAGAAAGTCGTTACCCTTTCCCCGGAAGCGGCGGAACTGTTTGACCTCAGTTCGGAATTACCGGTTCCCGTTAGTGTTTTCCGAAACCTTATTGAAAACTTCGACAATTTTCTTCTTGCCGCAAAGGATGCTTTGTCTTCAGGCAGGGCATACTCTGATATGGTCACAACGAGTGAAATCTCCGGTATGGAACCTAAGTATTTCAGAATCAGCAGCTACTCGGAGAAGGACAGAGACGGAACCAGTGTATACGGATATGCACTTGATGTTACCTCAGAGGTTATGAACGAAAGAATACTGAAGAAAGCTCATGACAAGCTGGCTGAAACACAGAGAATTGCTCTGATCGGTCTCATAGAAATTGATTGGAACCATCATTACACCGTGCAGCAGGAGAGACTTGCTGATTCCGCTCTGCAGGTTCTCAAGCTGCCTGAAACAGAGGGAAGCGCTTTCTTTACAGGATGCCTGGAAGAGGAGCTGGCCAATAAAGTTTTGAGTAATCTGGGGTCTGCGGCGCGAAAGCGTGAAACAGTTACGATGGATGTTCCAGCGAAGAACGGTGCCGGCGAGAATGTCTATCTCCAGATGATAGCAAGACCCGAGATCAGAGAGGACGGCAGCTGCTTTACCACCGTTGTGATAATGGATATTACCCGTCGTCATCAGCTGGAGAATGAGCTCAAGCACTCAGATAAACTCCGGTCGGTGGGTGAGCTTGCCGGGGGTATCGCCCATGACTTCAATAATCAGCTTATGGGTATTGTGGGATTCGCGGAGTGTCTTCGCGGCCTGTCGTGCAACACAGAGCAGCTTGAGTATATAAAGGGCATTTTGAGTTCAGCGGAAAGAGCAGGAGCTCTTGTGAGGCAACTACTTGCCTTTAGCCGAAAGGGTCTTTCGCATATTGCGCCATTCGATCTTCATCATTTGATAGACGATGTCATTTCTCTGCTGCAAAGAAGCATAGACAGGCGTATAGAGATCCGAAGCGCTCTTCGCGCAGAGAACACTATAATTGTTGGAGATGTCTCAGAGATGAACAACGCTCTTCTGAATCTGGCGATAAATGCCAGAGATGCTATCGACGGCGCTGGAATTCTCACTTTCAGCACGGTGAACCCGGCACCCGAGAAGATTGAACTTGTTATCTCAGACACAGGCAAGGGGATGACCGGGGAAGTAATGCAGAGGGTTTTCGAACCCTTTTTCACAACAAAACCTCTGGGAGACGGTACCGGGATGGGGCTGCCTGCGGTGTATGGAACAGTAACTGCGCATCACGGAGCAATCACTATGGAATCTGAACCTGGAAAGGGAACCAGAGTTATTGTTACACTGCCGATTGCAGAAATGAATGTATCCGACAGTGAAAGTCATAAGGATTTTTCTTCTACAACCATGACGGGAACTATTCTTCTGGTGGATGATGAGAAAATTGTCAGAACTGTCTTGAAAACACTGGTTGAATCTCTGGGCTTTACTGTGATTACCGCTTCGGATGGAGTGGAAGCGGTTGATATCTACAGGAAGAACGCGGATAATATAAAACTCGTTCTCATGGATATGACCATGCCACGCAAGAATGGTGTTGATGCTTTCACTGAAATGCGGGAGATATCTCCGGATGTAAAGGTGATCATACTTTCGGGGCACAGCGCGGAAAGCACTTCAAACGAAATGATCAACCTGGGAATCATCAGAGTCCTTCAGAAACCTGTAACCATCTCGGTTCTTTCCATGGCCATCAAGGATGTCATCGGGAACTGATCACAAAAGGCTTTCCCGGATGCTTCTTGCCTGTTTGAGGTAAAGACAAAAGGAAGTGTTTGTACCAACTCCGGAACAAACCCCGTCAATTGCAGGCAATCCGCTTATAATCCTCATATGGTTTTATGTACGAACTGATTTTGAGAAGAAAATGTAACAGTATCTGCTCTCCGCCTGTCCTGCTGTCAGAAACCTCTAAACAGAAAGGATAGAAAAATGGGTGCATTTATTCCCATCGTGGCCATTACTTCTTCCATCGGTATTCCCGCCGTTGTAATCATCGTCGCTGTGATTGTATCGCACAGAAGGAAAATCGCCAGGTACAATGTGATCGAACGAGCGATACAAAGCAACGCTTCGCCGGAAGTTATTGAACAACTTGTGGCTTCTATAAGTGAAGAGGACACAAAGAAGAGAACTCCACCAAAGCAGAGGAACCTTATCCACGGCACTGTTCTGCTGGCCCTTGGCATCAGTCTTTTTGCTCTTCGTTTCATCATTGGCGGCACTGATGTTGCGGGAATGCTGGCTGCAGGAATGATACTTTCCATGATTGCCCTTGCCAAGTTTGTCATTGCCTTTTTCATAATCAAGAAGGATCCAGAGCAGTTGTGAGCGAAACAACATCGAGACTGGTGCAGGCCGCCATGAAAGGCAACAGGGATTCCTATGGCATTCTGGTAAAGAACTACACCGGTTTCGTGTACACAATGGCTCTCCGTATGACAGGTGATCATCACATGGCTGAAGACCTCTGCCAGGACACTTTTTTAAAGGGCTGGCTGAAGCTGAAGAAACTGCAGGAACCGGCGGCGTTTTCCGGCTGGATTGCCACCATTGCCAGAAGAACCTGCCTGAACGCAGTTGAAAAGAGGAGCAGAAAAATGGAAGTTGGAGAGGAGGAGGCTGTGCTCGTTAATCTGAATCCGACTCTGCCAGCCTGCTACGATCCCGCAAGAGTGATACTTGAAGAAGCTGTATCACAGCTTTCCCTCCGGGACAGGCAGCTAATAACACTCTGCTATTTTCAGGAGCTTTCATCCGCTGAAGTAGCAGAGGTGATGGAGATACCTCCGGGAACGGTAAGAGTGTATCTTCTGAGGGCGAGAGCGAAACTGAAAGAAACATTGAAGGAGAGAGAAAATGAACTCCTGGCGTAACGACAGACTGGAAGAGAAGATCGATGAGATGCTGACTTCCAG
The DNA here is from genome assembly GCA_021107435.1 of Candidatus Sabulitectum sp. GTDB lineage: Bacteria > Fermentibacterota > Fermentibacteria > Fermentibacterales > JCC-6 > Sabulitectum. The sequence continues at coordinate 58,965 of JAIOSV010000096.1, forward strand.
CGTCAGCCGCGGATCCGAGCCGGCAGGATTCAGTGTAAGATTTATGCCTCGTCGTCCCATGTTTCCGTGGCTTTCTCTTGTCTATGTACTTGCGGGAGCCGCAGTGCTTGGCTTTTTCATGGCTCAGTGGCTGGGTGGTCAGAACCTGGAAAACATCGACTACATCTCACTGTTTTCCCTGGAAAGACTGACAGGACTCTTCTCCGGAATGACATTCGGGGGGCTGATATCCGGTCTGGCAGTCATTCTGGGACTGAGCGGGGCAATCTTTACATTTCTGCCGGAAAAACAGAGAGTGTTACGCTATATGCTGTAACAATCTGCAACATCATTACATAAAACGAATACACAATCAGAGACGGAGCTATTATGGAAAAGTGTACGATACTTGTTCCACTGCTGTTACTTCTCGCAAGCTGCAACGGGGAGACCCCGGCGGAGGAAATTGTACAGGAGCCCTTTGTGGAGCCTGAACATGTCTGCTCCGATAATGCTGAAAGACTTATTCCCAGATCGGTTCTGTTTGGAAATCCGGAAAGAACTGATCCGCAACTGTCTCCGGACGGAACAATGATAGCCTACATCGCTCCGGCAGGTACTGTGCTGAACCTCTGGGTGATGAACCGTGATCTCTCCGAGCCCCGACAGCTTACCTTTGATACCGGCAGAGGCGTAACAGACTACTTCTGGGCAGAGAACGATGTTCACCTTCTCTACATGCAGGATGAAGCCGGAGAAGAGAACACTCATGTGTACCGGCTCGATGTTGTCACAGGTGAAGTGACAGATCTGACGCCTTTTGAAGGTGTGACAGCTTTTCTAACCGCATCTGACAAAGATCAACCCAATACCATTCTTGTACAGACCAATCAGGAGAGCGCGATGTTTTTTGACGGTTATAAATGCGATCTGCTGACCGGGGAACTTACAATGATCTTCGACAATCCCGGTATGGATGAGAACAGCGATATGGTTGTGGACTTTATGCCTGACGAGGACTTGAATGTAAGAATGTATTTTGCCATAAGTCCCGAGAACGGCTTCATCACAATGCACCACCGGTGGGATGAAGAATCCCCATGGGAGGAACTGATAAGTTACTCATCCAACGAAGAATGGAGACCCAGAAGATTCAGTGATGACGGAAGAGGTCTCTACATCACATCCAATCTTGAGTCCGATCTCACAGGCCTTTACTATCTGGATATCGAATCCGGTGAGGAAATATGCATCAGCTCTGATTCTCTGGCTGATGTGAGTGAATTGAGCTTCAATCCACACACCGGAGAGCCCAGGTCTGTTACCTACAACTATCTCAGATGCAGGTGCGAGATACTTGATGAGTCCATTGTTTCCGATATGGACTTCCTTGCGGAGTTTCATGAGGGTGATTTCGAAGTGGTCTCCAGAGATCACGCTGACAGCACCTGGATTGTGGTTTACTACACAGTACACAATCCTGCTGTTTACTTCCTCTACGACAGAACCGACGGTTCAATATGCGAGATATTTACAGCGATTCCTGCCCTTGAGAATTACAATCTGGCTGAAGTTGAACCGGTCGAGATAACCTCCAGGGATGGTTTTATACTTCCCTGCTATGTTACGAGACCTGATTCCGAGTTTTACGGTGAAGGGCCATACCCCACCATCATAAAAGTACATGGCGGTCCGTGGTCCCGTGATAGCTACAGATACCAGCGTTTCTGCCAGCTCTATGCCAACAGGGGTTTCGCGGTTCTTCAGATTAACTTCAGGGGCTCCACCGGGTTCGGCAAGGAATTCCTCAACGCCGGCAATCAGCAGTGGGGAAGAAACATGCAGAATGATCTTGCTGATGGTGTGAACTGGGCAATTGAGAACGGTATCGCAGACCCTGAGCGTGTGGTTATTCTCGGTGGATCCTATGGTGGTTATGCTGCTCTTGCCGGCGCTGCTTTTACTCCCGGACTCTACTGCGCCGCAGTGGACTTTTTCGGACCCTCAAACCTCAATACATTCATGGAGACAATACCGCCTTACTGGCGTCCACTCAAGGCTTTGATGGATATCAGGGTAGGTAACCCCGATGATGAAGCGGACAGGGCTATGCTGGAAGAGGTTTCTCCCGTGAATTTCCCGGAGAACATCACAATGCCCATACTTATCGTGCAGGGAGAAAATGACCCCAGAGTTGCCAGGGCGGAGAGCGATCAGATGGTGGAAGCCCTGAGAGGTGTTGGTACAGAAGTACTCTATGTGGTTTACGATGAAGAAGGTCACGGCTTTGAGCAGGAAGAAAACGTTATAGACTTCGCGGGCAGACTTGAGGAATTCCTCTACCTCAATGTTCCCGGTGTGGAGTGTGAACTTTTCGAGCCCCTTGAAGGTTCTACTGCCAGAATAGAGTAATCAGATATTCAGACGACAAGGGAAGGCCGGTCGATGAGCCCGGCCTTCCCTTGAATCATTCCCGCTCCATATTTAAGCTGCTGATTCAGGATGCTTAACACGTGTTTTCAGATAGGTAACTTAAAGTTACAAAATGTCATGTTTCACCCAAGGAAATTTTTCAGATGAAAAGTAACATCATTCGATTGGATAAAAGCACTATTGTTAAAACATCTTTGCAAGAGAATGATGAGATTGCCTACTGGCAGACTAAAACTCCAGAAGAACGCCTTCGAGCATTGGAAGTAAACAGATGTCTGGGTTGATGCAGAAGATGAAGCTAATATCAAAATGCTTATTTGTACTCTCCGACAATTTGGGCTTGCCATTGAAGATACAGCAACTTCATTGTTTTCAGGAGAAAATGAAATGCTGCGTATAGGCTTTCCGCCTGTAAGACTGGAGATTCTTTCAAAAATATCCGGGGTTGAATTCGAAGACATCAAGAGAAACAAAAAAGCAAGTGGACGTCATAAAGATCTCAACGATCTGGAAAACTTACGCTAAAAATCAGTCATTTCAGCAGTTACACTAATACGCTTCTCGAGATTCATATCTGAAAACTGGCAGGTCTTGCAGCCCGTGCTATAATCAGCAGTGATAACATCCGTGCGTTAAATCAAACAGGGAGAGACTATGAGAAAACTTCTGTTCCTTATTCCACTACTGATGCTTTTTGCGTGTGGCGACGGAGAGGCTCCGGTTGTTGCTGAAGCGATTGAGGAACCATTTGTTGAGCCTGAGCATTTCAGTTCCGACAATGCTGAGAGACTTATTCCCAGATCGGTTCTGTTCGGCAATCCTGAAAGAATAGGTCCGCAGCTTTCTCCGGACGGAAGCATGATAGCTTACATCGCGCCGGCAGACGCTGTACTTAACCTCTGGGTAATGAATCGTGACCTCTCCGAGCCCAGACAGCTTACCTTTGACACCAACAGGGGTGTGAGAAACTATTTCTGGGCGGAAAACGGTATTCACATTCTCTACATGCAGGACGAGGCCGGTGAAGAGGATACTCATGTGTATCGTCTTGATGTGGCCACAGGTGATGTTGCGGATCTTACACCTTTCGAGGGAGTTAAGGCATATGTGAGTGCTACTGACGAGGATCAGCCTAATACAGTTCTTGTTGAGACCAATCAGGAGAATGCAATGTTTTTCGATGTGTACCGGTGCAACCTGGAGACAGGCGAACTTGAGATGATTGCAGACAACCCCGGTACTGACGAGAATGGAGATATGGTTCTTGGCTTCATGCCTGATGAAGACATGAACATAAGAATGTATTATGCCATAAATCCGGAGACCGGGTACATTACTGTTTACCATCGCTGGGACGATGAATCTTCCTGGGAAGAGCTGGTGAGCTTTTCGTCTGATGATGAGTGGGGTCCAAAAAGGTTTACCGATGACGGCAGGGGTATCTACCTTGTTTCCAACCTGGAATCCAATCTTTCCGCTCTTTACTACATGGATCTGGAGACCGGTGAGCAGACATACATCACCTCCGACTCACAGGCGGATGTGGGCGGAGTTGGCTTTGATCCTCACACCGGAGAGCCCAGATCTGTCTCTTTCAATTACCTCAGGCGCAGGCGTGAGATACTTGATGAGTCTATCATTGCAGACATTGACTTCCTTACAGAATTCCATCATGGTGATTTCGGCACAGCCTCGCGAGACAATGCTGACAGCACCTGGATAGTGGTTTACTTTACAGTGGATAATCCTGCGGTCTATTTCCTGTATGACAGGACAGAAGGCTCCATGATGGAGATATTCACCGCAATTCCAGCCCTGGCGGATTACGATCTGGCTCAGGTTGAACCGGTTGAGATAACTTCCAGAGACGGATTTATCCTGCCCAGCTATTTTACAAAACCTGATCCTGAGTTCTATGGTGAGGGGCCTTATCCCACCATCATTTATGTACACGGTGGTCCCTGGTATCGTGACCGCTACGGTTACGAACCCTTCTGCCAGCTTTTCGCCAATCGCGGCTTTGCGGTTCTTCAGATTAACTTCCGCGGTTCCACCGGGTTCGGCAAGGAATTCCTCAATGCCGGTAATCAGCAGTGGGGAAGAGACATGCAGGATGACCTCTCTGACGGAGTGAACTGGGCAATTGAGAATGGTGTCGCCGACCCAGAGCGAGTGGTTATTCTCGGCGGATCCTACGGCGGTTATGCCACCCTGGCCGGGGCTGCTTTCACACCGGAGCTTTACTGTGCCGCTGTGGACTTCTTCGGTCCCTCAAATCTCAATACCTTTATGGAGAGTGTACCGCCATACTGGCGTCCAATGAAAGCTCTTATGGACATAAGAGTCGGGAATCCCGATGATGAAGCCGACCGGGCAATGCTTGAAGAGGTTTCTCCTGTGAATTTCCCGGAGAATATCACAATGCCCATGTTTATCGTGCAGGGCGAGAATGACCCCAGGGTTGTCATAGAAGAAAGTGATCAGATGGTGGAAGCCCTTAGAGCCATAGGCACCGAAGTTCTCTATGTGGTTTACGGCGATGAGGGGCACGGTTTTGCCCACGAAGAGAACAGTCTTGATTTTGCGGGCAGAGTAGAGGAATTCCTCTTCCTGAATGTCCCCGGAGTGGAATGCGAACTCTTTGAACCAATCGAAGGGTCTACCGTTAGAATAGAGTAGTTCCTGTGATAAGTTTGTACCATGAAGGCCGGGTGTAATGCCCGGCCTTGTTTCTGACTTCTCATCAGCATAAGCAAAAGGGAGGAGCCGAAGCTCCTCCCTCTGTAAGCCGGAAACTGGTGCTAGAACGTGGTTTTGATGTCGGCCCATGTTGTTCTGGAAAGAGCAACGTCATGGTCGTAAAGACCGAACCAGCCGTCGTAATTCACAGTAGTCCAGCTACCATTGTACTGTTTCATATTAGGCGGATAGGTGGGGTCGCATACGAGCCATCCGGCATTATCCGGGGAGCCAAGAACAGACATGGCGAGCCAGTAATCGCCTGCAGGGATTGCAGGGTAGTCCTGAAGTTGAAGGTCGCTTTGGTAGAGGTCAAATCCCCAGCTCTGATCACCGGTAAGGGTTTCTGTCTGGTAGGCACCGGGAACAGTTTCGCCCCAGATATGAGATCCGAAGGTTCCGCCAGTGTTCTCATAAATATCCACAGCGATATCAAAAGGATGAGCGCTACTTGAGAATACCATCCAGAAAGTAATACTCTTAACAGTTGCTTCGCTGGTAAATGTGAAATTGTCCGCACCACCGTACGAAGGACCATGAACATAGATAGCGTTGGCAAGGTTGGGGAAGTCGTAGGGCTGCTCGTACAGTGTGCCGTCAGCGGGTTGGGGCGGACTGGAAGTGCCGCCACTGGAGATGTATCCGTAGTCAGATTCGGCAAAAAGGATTCCCGTCACCAGAAGAAAAATAATAAAGACCTTCACTTGGAAACTTCCTTTCTTATAGAGTTACAAAAATAGAACACCAGTACACCTGAATATATAAAAATAACCAACAGAACATTCCATAGTCAAGAAAAGGCGGGAAGGATGGTCAAGTTGAAGAAGTTTACAGTTTAAAGAAAGCTTTCACTCTGGACAGGATATCTTCTCTGTTTCTCTCACTGGATTTATTTTCAACCTTTTTCCTGCGCTTCGAGGCTTTTGTTTTTGACTCTGTCTGTTCCCTCTGACGCTTGTCAATCATTGCGCTCAGTGGTTCTATTAACGAAGGATTTGACTCAAAAAGAGTTTGAAGGCCATCTTTGCCTACAACTACAACCTGGGTTTCCTCCAGTGCGGTTACGGTGGCCGAGCGGGGTTCACCGGTTAGAAGACTCATTTCGCCGAAGCAGTTGCCCGGGCCAAGACTGGCCAGAACCAGCGGTTCGCTTTTGCCTGTTTTCAGTGTGATTTCCACGGAACCGGAGCGAATGATGTAAAGGCTGTCACCGGTGTCGTCCTGGCGCACCATCGCCTCTCCCCTTGTGTACCTGAGAATGGATGAATAGTCTGCCAGTGTAGTTATGTCCTCATCAGTCAGGGGCTGGAAGAGTTCAACCTTCTTCAACTCGCAGATAATATCTTCGTGCAGCTCAGTTCTGAGTCTGTCTTCATGATCCGGCGCCACTGTATGGAGATAGACATCGCGGATGGGGAAGGGAATACTCATTCCGGCTCTCTTAAGGCAATACCATATCCTTGACCTGACCGCATCGGTAATGTGAGGTTTTCTTGAGAAATCAGTGATCCAGAAACGGACATCATACTGGATAGAACTGTTTCCGAAGTCGGTAAGAAAAATAGCAGGTGACGGTTTTGTACTTATACCGTTGGTGTCTGAGACTGCTGCCAGAAGCACATTCTTCACCCGTTCGGGGGGGTGGGCATAACCGACGCCGACAGTGATGTGGGTCATGTGAAGTTTTGTTGGCTTGCTGTAGTTGGTTACAACTGTTTTAGATACTGTGGCGTTGGGAACTGTTATCAGATCATTATCCCGGGTTCTGATGGTGAGCACTCTCCAGTTCATTTCCTCTATTGCGCCCTGTATTCCGTCAACTTCTACCCAGTCTTCCATATCGTAGGGGCGTTCAAGTTGAAGAGAGAGGCCGGCAAAAACATTTCCCAGAATGTCCTGAAGGGAGAGACCTATTACCGCGGAGAGAACGGTGGATGTTACAAGGAAAGCAGTGAGCTTCACGCTGAACAGTGTGTTTAAAAGCACAACAGCCAGGGTGGCCATGATGATAAAGGTAAGAACATCAATGACCAGCCTGGGGATTGGAAGTTCCATTTGCTTTCTGGCAAGATGTTCCCACAGGAGAAGGGTCATGAGCTGAAGAACCGTGTTTGCCGCCATCATGATAGAGAAGGCAAAAAGAACCCTTATTCCCATGCCTTCCGCGGAGACCCCCAGCATTTTTAAGGCAAGGTAGATGCCCAGGGAAATTCCGGTGGCGATAACCCAGAGTTTCAACCGGTTCTGACCATCATGCTTTTTAAGAACCCAGAGCATAAGGCCGACAGAAAGCCCAAGAAAAACAGCTTCTCCGAAATGTGTCCAGTTCATCAGTTCACACCTTCCTTCTTCTCGATTATAGCAAAACCGGGATTAGCGGAGCAGTGTGAATTGCACGGGGGCATCAGCATTCTGGATGGCCAGCGAATAAATGCCGCTTGGCAGATTACTGCAGTTGATAATGAATGTACTCCCTGATTCAATTACAGCTGTTGATTCCAGAACTTTTCTTCCGGTGATATCAAAAATACTTATTGAACCGGAGAAGTGCTGGCTGCCTTCAGGAAGTCGGATCTCAAGATTTGATCTCACCGGGTTTGAGGTAATAGACGGCATAAACCCGATTGGAGAGACACCATACTCAATTCCTGTAGATACCTCGGTGTAGATGTTCCAGTCACCTCCCTGTGTACCTGCCCAGTAAATATTGTTTCCTGAGGCAACAGGGCTCCATGCCGGCCCGGAGGGGGAAACCGGCTGGAAGGGTATCGACCAGCCGCTGGTTGTATGAACCGAGGCCATTGCCACTGCATTGGATCTGCCCTCCTGCCAGTACAGAGAAAGTTCTCCCAGTGGAGTCGCGCACACAACGGGATTTATAAAGTGGTTCTCGCCTGATGTGATTGTTTCAGCCGGGTTCCAGGCGGTACCATCCCAGATGCGCGCAGTTATAGAAGAGACCGGGTCATCCGATTGCCAGGCAGCCGCAAGGATGCCGCTGACGAAAGATGTGTGTGGTGAATGGCAGAAGTTGCCTGAGGATATCTCTACAGGTGAGCTGAAACCGGTTTCATCACCGAAGGTCCACATGATGGAGCTTCCTGCTGGAGTCTGTTTTACCCAGAGAGCATGGAGTTTGCCATCGGACCCCTCTGATATTGCGGGAGAGACAGCCCATTCACCGGTAGAGCTGAGCTGCTGTGCGGGTACAGAACCATCAAGGGCTTTCAGCATAATTCTGCCGCCAGTTGCTTCCCAGTCCTGCCAGATCAGCCACATTCTGTCTGTGTATGCCAGATCAGGAGAGACCTGATAACCTTCCTGCGGAGCAACTGTTTCAACGGATTCAAAGGGAATGCCGTGAGCAGCTTTTATTCTGTATGAGTAGGTGGACAGTTCGAAATCGCTCCAGGCCAGCCATGGAACTCCGGAACCGTCGAAGCAGACTGATACAGCGTTATCCCAGTATTCATCAGCGTCCACTGTGTATACCTGGCTCCAGCTGTCGGAAGAGTCATCATAGAATCTGGCTGCCACGTCCAGCCTGCCGTTTTCTCCGGTGAGCCATGCAATTGCAGTTATGCTGCCGTATGTGTCTACTGCCGGAAAGCAGTCAGAGTGCGAACTTGTTGAAACAGCGAAAGCATCCGTTAAGCCATAACCATGGTCAACTCCGGAATTGAGCAGTATGCCTCCTACAGGCTTGAGAGTGGGATCTCCCAGCAGGGCATTACCATAGAACCATGCCCTTTCGGAGGAAGAGAACCCTCCCTGAGCCTCGTATTCCCACCAGTTTCTGAAGGCTTCACCAAAAGTAGAGCCTGTACCTACAGGATTATAGAAATACTCAAAGTCCAGCATTGATCCCGTCTTTGCTGCTCCGGAAATCATCAGACCCATATCTGTACCGAAAAGGTACCAGTTACCAAGGCAGCCGGTTTCAACCCACCTGGCGTTTGAGCAGGAGAAAAGCTGAAGAAAAGCGGTGTTCGGATTGACCTGTGCTATTTCAGGAGCCATTACAGTACCGGCCATGCCTGTTGGTACTTTGAAGGTGTGCCCCCACGGGCAGGAGTGAGCCATGAGATGTATGAACTCGTACCCCTCAGCCAGCCTGGAAAGGTAGTTTTCCGCTGTTGTCTGGGTTTCTGAATTAACCACAGTGACATTTGAAGCACCATAGATTGAGTTCAGCCCGCAATCCGAGTAATAGCTCCAGTCATCATCTATGAATGTAAGGGCGCGGGAGGGAGGGGTGAGGGAGCCGGTTCTGTACAGGTGATTCTTCTGAAAATACTGAGAGAGCATCTGTGTCTCGGAACCGAATTCCGCTGCATGGGCATCAATTCTGCCAAGCCAGATTTCCGGAGCAACATCTCCTGTGTGTGAATCAAAAAGACCGTCTGAATCTGCATCTGTCCATATACCGTCAAGATCCATGAAGTAGAGCTCACATGGGAATTCTTCCGGAGCCCAGTAGTCTTCTTCGTACCATGCACAGGGCAGAAAACCGATGAAAATGGCACCATCAATATCAGGAGTACTCAGAAGAAGCCCCTTGAGATCGACAGCTGTTCCGCCAGACATGTTCTGTACAATTACATTCCATCCTTCAGCGGTAAGATCAGTCTGAAACTGAGAAAGTTCAGCAGTGAGAGGAGTGGCAACATAATCGGCCACAACCACCAGAACGGTGTTCCCGTCAGTGGGCTGGTAGATGGGTATTGAAATGTTCTGAAATGAAGCGGGTAGTTCCTCCAGGGGTGATTTTTCAACATCGATTAATGGTAATGTGGTTATACCTGTCGGAACAGGAGTAGCAAGTATGGTAAATGCTGCAAGCAAAAAGAACATTAGAACCTCCGTGAATCATTGGGCGCGGGATTAAAAGAATATAATAGAAATTTTGCTTTCGTTCAGCCAGTATGATGCAGTCGGGTCAGATATGAAAACCGCAGCGGTTTTCGCGTACACAAAGTTCTGTTCGCTAAAACCCGACCTTGATACATCCCCAGGATTCACGGCTGGTGGGTGTTCCGTAGTTGTAGTGAACTGTGCCATTCCAGATGCGATACTCCCAGACACTTGTCGGAGGAAAGCCACCGGAAAGCCCCCGGTAGGTAATGATGCTCATATCGCTGTTGGAATAGGTGTTGGGGCCACCGTTGGTGTACATGAGGCCACCATCCGGTCCTCCGGCTTCCTCCACTGTAATAATGACGCCCACTGTCTCGCCGCTGCTTATCTCCAATCCACCGACATCAACATGGGTTGGGTAGTTAATCCCGACAGGCACAACAACATCGGTACCCAGAAGAGTCCATCCGGTTGCAATTTGCTCGAAGCCATTTGCTGTGCCTTCACGGGTCCAGATATTCACTGTACAGGAGGGAAGCAACGGGTCGAGATTGACTTCAAACCCGACCACAGTGAGATCCGTGCTCGCTGTGATGTCGAAAGAATTCCCTGCGAAGCTGTTGTTTTGGAAAAATATAGTTGTGAGCAGATCATCACCCGTTGCGTCAACCTCTTCGCTAAAAGCCAACGAATTACCATAGTACGGAGAATGCTCAGCACCGCTGTCGGTTACAGCAAGAACAGGGTTCTGGATTAGAAATACAAGAGCAAGAGAAAGACTGGGTATCAACACATTCTTCATAAGAAACTCCCTATACAGTGCACACTATAAAATATTTCTCCCGAACCAGAGCCGAAACGATTAAGCAAATAAACCAGCCTAAAGGCAGTTAATCATCACTGCGGAAACAGATCTTCTTCCATCGAAAAATACAGTATCAGCCTCGTATGTCTGACAGTCCTCTAAAATTATGCAGTCCACTTCAAGTTCTCGAAGAAGGCTTTTCGCTCTGTCTGAAGGCCAGCCGTTGAGAATACTGGCGTACTCTTCATGATTATCGGGGAGAGTTGTACTGTATCCGTTAACCGATGAAGTGAAATGGACAACAGAGCCAATCAGCCTTTGAGTTTCGACTTCAGGTCTTTCCATGTTGTAAGATATTGGAAGATAGAGTACTCGGCTGAAGTTTCCTTCAGCAATCCACTGATGCCAGGGTTGCGGTCCGAGGGGCATTGTTTCCAGAGGCAGATGCCACACCGCTGCTGCGGTAAGAAGAATCCCGGTAATAGCCAGCAGGGGTTTATCTCCCAGTTTGCGCCCGGCGAAGATTGCAAGGGGAACCAGTGCGAAAATACCTGCCCTTGCTGGAAGTCTTATGGAAGAACAGCCCGGCAGCATTGCGAAATATCTGAATGGTGCGGGAGCCAGGGCTTTGCCGAATACAACCAGTGCAGGGCCAAGGGTGAACAGCGCAAAGAATAATGTGCATGTCAGGAGGAATACATCCCATTTGTTTTTCTTACCTTTAAAAAGGAACCATATGCTTCCGGCCAGCACAGCAAGCCCCGGCCAGAGGGCAGCTTCCGGGTGAACACCGCAAAATCTCATCCATCCCAGAAGAGTACTGTTACCCCAGGGGGCCAGAAATGCGGCAATGTCTGTTGATGCAATAGAATCTACAGACCAGACTTCCGCGTTTTTAAAGAGCGGAAGTAAAAACGGCAGAGCGGCAAGATTACCCGCAAACCACCAGCCTGTCATACGAAGCAGTTTTTTCCTTTCAGGGAGAAACAATGTGCAGGTTGCCAGAATCAGCAGAGCAAGGTTCAGGAAGTACCAGTGATACAGAGATGCAAGGCATTGCAGAAGCACAAGTACGGCCATTTGCCAGCCTGTACATTTGCCTTTAAGAACCCTGAGCGCATACACAATCGCAAGAATGGAAAGTCCCACAGAGAACAGTTGAAGGTGCCAGATGTGTGACTGAAAATATGGGAGAAGAATCACAATACAGCCGGTGAACACCGATCCACAGAATTTTGCCCCGGTTTCAGCGGCCAGAAGAGATGCGGTTAATCCCGCGAAAGCCAGAAACAGCACAAGAAGTATGTTGTGGATACGAACCGCGTTCATACCGCAAATCTGCATAGGCAGAGCAAGCATGCTCTGGGTAAGAAGAAGGTCGTTTCGCCCGTTCCCGTCGGGAAAGCCTGCAAAGATGGGAAGATCCAGAGGGTTCTGCCCGGAGGAAACAGCGTGATTGTTCCATGCGATAAGCCAGCTGTTAAATAGTGTATCTGTATGGTCGTGGGGCTCAGGGGTTACTGCGAGGGGCCACGTTACCATAACGGCGAAAAGAAGAAAAAGGGGGAGGACAATTATCGGCTTTATACCGGAATTACCCTTCCCCGCTTTTTTCATTCTATCAGTAAGCCCGTGCGATTATGGCGGTAGTGGAGGTTTCTCTGCCGGTAAGGAAACAGGGTCCAGTTCCGGGACGCTGCTCAAGAGGGATACATCTTACAGTGGCTTTAGTTTCTTCCTGTATTTTGATCTCATCCTCGCTGTTGCCATCCCACCAGACACGGTAGAAGCCCGTTTGATCGGGAAGCAGTTTCTTGAGTTCGTCGTAGGTTTCCACGTCGTATGTGCGTTTGTTCATGAACTCTGTTGCTGATGCCAGCATCTCATCCTGTATGGTCACCAGGATATTTTTTACAGCATCTGCAATGCCGTCCATGGGGATGGTGAACTTGCCTTCACGGCCAGGTTTGTTCCTTGGGCTGGCCATCACATGACCTTCAGCCAGATCCCTGGGCCCGAGCTCAAGTCTAAGCGGTACTCCACGAACCTCCCAGTAGTTGAATTTGAATCCGGGGCTCATTCCGTCTCTGTTATCCAGCTTGACTCTGATGCCCAGTTTCTTCATTTCTCCGGTAATTTTCTGAGCAGCTCCAAGTACAGCAGCTTTTTCATCGTCTTTCTTAGCGATGGGAATAATAACTGTCTGTACCGGTGCCAGTCTGGGGGGAAGTTTCAACCCGTGTTCATCTCCATGAACCATGATTACAGCACCCACCAGCCTTGTGCTTACACCCCAGCTTGTCTGATGCACGAACTGTCTTTGATTGTTCGAGTCCAGATATCGTGTATCAAAAGCCTTTGCAAAATTAGTTCCCAGATAGTGACTGGTGCCACCCTGCAGAGCCCATCCGTTACTCATCATGGATTCGATGGTGTAGGTACTCACAGAGCCGGCGAATTTTTCCTTCTCGGTTTTTATACCGGGAACAACCGGGATAGCGGCCACGTTGTGCATGAAGTCCGTGTACACTTTCAGCATTCGCATGGTTTCTTCACTGGCATCCTCTTCCGTGGCGTGAGCGGTGTGCCCCTCCTGCCAGAGGAATTCAGTTGTTCTGAGGAAGGGTCTGGGGCGAAGTTCCCATCGAACCACATTGGCCCACTGGTTAAGAAGCATGGGAAGATCTCTGTAGCTGTTTATCCACTTGCTGAACATGTGATTGATAATGGTTTCAGATGTAGGACGAATCACCAGAGGTTCTTCCAGATTCCTTCCACCGGCATGCGTTACTATTGCCAGCTCAGGACTGAAGCCTTCCACATGCTCAGCTTCCTTTTTCATGAAGCTTTCGGGAATGAGAAGAGGGAAGTAGGCGTTGCTGTGACCGGTGTCTTTGAAGCGACGATCAAGATCGTTTTTCATCAGTTCCCATATAGAGTATCCGTATGGGCGTATGACCATGCAGCCCCGGACAGGAGCTGAATCGGAAAGCTCAGCTTCTCGAATGACATCCAGATACCATTTGGAGAAGTCTTTTTCCGGACTCGTGATATTTTTAGCCATAAATTCCCTTTCATTATCTCGCTTATTATCAAATAAATACAATAATACTGAATCCCTTTCTTCAAGGGGGGGTTTGACGAGAGCCTCAGCAAGCGGTAATATAATGAGTGATGGGGACCAGAGATCTGAGAGTGGTTAAATACCCATGAAGGCAGCACCTGCCTGCTTCGAAGGCGCCCTCTCCAAGGGGGAAGCCTCTCAGACCCGGGTGGTTGTTATAAGTCCTTTAACCCTGTAGTAAGAGCATTTTTCAGGGTTTGGTCCCCTCTACACCCTTAATACATTTTTTTCACCTGTTTGCGCTGACAAAGCAAATCCTGAGTCTTTGAGCGTTGCCCGGGTTCAATTATCTTACGGCAGTACCAAAATTAAGGCGGAGTGAAAAATGGCAGGTAAAAGAATAACTGTAAAGACTATCGCCGCCATGAAGAAGCGCGGCGAGAAGATAGTGGCTCTAACTGCTTATGACTATCACACCGCTCGTATGGAGGAGATAGCCGGAGTTCATATCATCCTTGTGGGAGATTCGTTTCAAATGGCAGTCCTGGGTGAGGAAACTACTCTGGGAGCCAGCATGAATGTTCTTGTCGCTCTCTGCCGGGCGGTGAAGAACGGGGCACCCGATACGCTGGTTGTGGGAGACATGCCGTTCGGAAGTTATCAGCCTTCAGATGAGATCGCAGTGGTGAATGCAGTGCGGTTCATTTCAGAAGCAGGGGCAGATGCTGTAAAGCTCGAAGGCGGCAACGAAGCAGCAATCAGCCGTGTTAAGGCCATTGTTGACGCTGGAATTCCCGTAATGGGACACATAGGTCTTCTTCCTCAGTCCATAAGGAGTGAGGGGGGCTATCGCGTTGTCAGATCTGACGATGAAAAGATGCTTTTAAAGCAGATAAGCGACCTGAAGGATGCCGGTGCCTTTTCGGCGGTTCTTGAAATGATAGAGGAAGATGTGGCAGAAAGAGTCTCTCAGGCTTCAGGCATTCCCACGATTGGCATAGGAGCCGGCAGATACACTCACGGTCAGATTCTGGTGGTAAATGACATGCTGGGAATGAACGGGGATTTCAACCCGAAATTCCTGAAAAAATACGCTGATCTTCACGGTATTATAAAAGCAGCACTGAATAATTATGTAAGCGATGTTGCCGGTGGAACTTTCCCCGGTGAAGAAAATGTGTTCAAGGGAAGGGGAAAAAACCGGTGAGAATCCTTGTGATTGGTAGCGGGGGCCGTGAGCATGCCCTTGCATGGGCTCTGTACAATGGTGGAGAAAACAGCGTGCTGGTTACCCCTGGAAATCCGGGAACCGCAGAATTCGCACAGAACATCAGCGGAGACCCGATAGAAATTGCTGTAAATGAATCTGTTGATCTTGTGGTTGTGGGACCTGAAGTGCCTCTGGTAAACGGCATTGCCGGACAGCTTGCTGAAAAGGGGATTCCATGTTTCGGCCCCTCGGCTGAATGTGCACGTCTTGAGGGCAGCAAATGGTTCGCAAAAGAGATTATGGCAGCTGCCGGTGTTCCCACTGCAAACGGGAAATTGTTTACCAATCATGCTTCCGCAGTTGATTACATTGGCGAGTACCCGGACAAATTTGTAATCAAGGCAGACGGTCTTGCTGCGGGAAAAGGAGTATATCTTCCGAATACACGAAGAGAATCTGACACCGTAATAGAGGAGCTCTTTAAGGGAAGCCTGGGCGAAGCAGGTGCCTCTGTTGTTATCGAGCAGAGACTTTCGGGGCGTGAGGTCAGCGTTCTTGCCGTATGCAACGGAACTGATGCTGTTGTTTTTCCTCCCAGCAGAGATCACAAGCGTGCGCTCGACGGTGACATGGGTCCCAATACCGGAGGGATGGGAGCAATTTGTCCTCCACCGGATGTTCCCTGGGATTTCGGAGATGATGTGCGTGAAAAGGTAATTTTGCCGGTTTTAAAAGTGATGAAGGAAAGGGGCATGGAATTCAGAGGTGTTCTTTACGCCGGACTGATGATTACTGAATTTGGATACTTTGTTCTTGAGTTTAACGTGAGATTTGGTGATCCCGAGACACAGGCAGTTTTACCCATGGTGAAAAGTGATCTAGCGGAACTGTTTCTTGCGGCTGCAAGGGGAGAAGATCTGCCGCCGGTTGAAGCCAGAGACGGAGCCTCTGCATGTATAATTCTGGCTTCCGGGGGATATCCCGGCAGCTACTCAAAGGGTTTTGAGATCACAGGCGCTGAAAACGCTGCCTCCCTCGTCTTTCATGCTGGAACTGCGGAAAAGAACGATTCTCTGGTCACAGCGGGAGGAAGAGTGATGGGAGTAACCGCGCTGGGTGATGATCTGGATGAAGCCCTGGAAAAGGCCTACATTGACGCTGACCGAATTGAGTTTGAAGGCAAACACATGAGAAGAGATATAGGAAGGACCGTATGAAACCACTTGTAGGAATCCTGATGGGCAGTGAAAGTGACCGGGATACAATGAACAAGACAGAGGACATCCTGAAGAGTCTTGACATATCATACGAGGTTAATGTCATGAGCGCTCACAGAAATCCTGAAAAGGTGAAGGAGTACACACAAGCAGCCGCAGGCAGAGGACTCAAGGTTATAATTGCCGGTGCCGGTCTTGCTGCTCATCTGGCGGGTGCCATTGCCGCCAGCACTCTTCTGCCGGTGATTGGTGTTCCCATTGAGGGCGGACCGCTCAGAGGATTTGATGCCCTTCTTTCCACAGTTATGATGCCCAAAGGTATTCCTGTGGCAACAGTTGCCATCGGCAGTCACGGTGCGAGAAACGCAGCTTACCTTGCCGCGCAGATCATTGCCCTCTCTGACGAGAAGGTGCTGGCAGCTCTCAGGGTGGCCCGTGGCTGGTAAAGTTCTCAGTACAGACATAAGCACACAGGCGGAGGAAACCATCGAAATGGTTTCCTCCGCTCTTCAAGCCGGTGAAGCGGTTGTGTATCCTTCGGATACCGTATACGGCATTATGGCTGATGCTTCCTGTCTGAAAACAGTAAAATCAGTTGCAGCAGTAAAGGGGTACAGTAAAATCAGACCTTTCATAGTTCTTGTGGGAAGTGTAACAAGAGCGCTGGAACTGACATCAAAGAAATCGGCAGAAGAGATAATGAGAAAGCACTGGCCGGGACCGGTAACACTGATTCTTCCGGCATCGGACGCAGTTCATCCATGGCTGCTGAGTGACTCGGGCACAGTTGCTCTTCGAATTCCGGGAGATCCGTTGTCCACAGCAATTCTCAAACACACCGGACTGGATATTATCTCCACCAGTGCTAACAGAAAGGGCGAGACTTTTCCTCACGGCATAAATGCTGTTCATCCTGAAATACTTGAATCAGCATTTCTTATTCTTGATGGTGGATTGCTTCCCCTCAGAAAACCATCTCGTATCATTGATGCTACAAAAGAAACTCCTGTTGATATAAGGTAAAGGACTGAAGATTTGTCAATGCTTTCCCGCCTGTTGATGTCTTCCTTTAGAGTAAACATTTGTTTAGTATAGTAAGATGAGAAAAACACTTCTTCTATGGGTAAAAAGTGCATACAGTTTCTCGTGGGGAACAGATTTACCTGAGTCTCTGGTTGAGGAAGCTGAGCGCTGCGGGTTCGGTGGAGTTATGCTGGCTGACACCGCAGGAGTGTACGGCCAGCATCGTTTTGCAGCAGCAGCGGTTAAGGCCGGTATCAAGGGTATTGCCGGCGTCGAGATCGAAACAACCGGAGGCCTTGTTGTGACCGGCGCTTTGTCTTCCGGATGGGGGCAGTTGTGCAGGTTGATCACTTCCGTTCATCTGGAAGAGCGGATTGATCACCTCAAAGCTTTTTCAGATTCCAGCCATCTTTTCTGTATAGTGAAGGATGGAGTACAGGGTACTTCAGCTATAGACAAAGGCTGGAAAGGTTTGGTTTACACTCCGGTGCTTCCCGGTCAGCCAGACCCGGATTGCCCTGACGGGGTTCTTCCCATTGCCTGCTTCCCATCCATGTATACCGGTGGAAACTCTCCACTGATCCATTCGATACTTCGCAAAGCTGATGAGCTGCTTCCCTCTCCGCATGTACAGAAGTCACCATTATTTTCCTGCAGAAACCATCTTCCTCTTCATTCTTCAGAATTGTGGAGAGCTGCTCCCTTTGCCCTGGAAAACAATCTGAGACTGAGTGAGTTTGTCTGTACACTTCCAGTCCAGAGTTCTTACCGGCCGCCGGTGATAAGCGATGATGACAGCGCCAGGCTAAAAGAGATACTTTTACCAAGGCTCCGGGAAGCATACGGTAATAGTGAGGCTGCAGAGAGAAGACTGAATGATGAGCTCCGGGAACTGACTGGAGCCGGGCTGTGCGGGTATTTTCTGGTCTTTCACAGGATAGTAACTTATTGCAGAGAGAGTGGAATACTGGCGATAGCCAGGGGGTCTGCCGCAGGAAGTCTTGTTTCAAGGCTATTGGGGTTATCCGCAATCTGTCCGATAAGATACGGGCTCTCATTCTCGCGGTTCTTCAACCGTCTTCGTGATGATCCTCCGGACATAGATCTCGATATAGACGGTAGTAGACGGGATAAGGTATACAAGTGGTTTTTGAATGAATGGGGCGAGAGAACAGCGGCAGTTTCCGCGACGGTTACATACAGAACAAAATCCGCCGTCCGGGTGGCAGCCGCGGCCTGCGGTGTGTCCCGGGACGAGACAGACGTACTGGCAAAACTTTCCCGGAATCCCTGGAACCCGATATGGAAACAGCCTCTACCGGCTAAGGTTATGGAGCAGGCGCAACTGCTGAAAGGTATTCCTTCACACCTGATGCCCCATCCCTGCGGTGTTGTGGTTGGCGAAGGACTTATCGCATCAACCGTTCCGGTGGAGATGTGCAGCGGAGGGTTACCGGTTACTCAGCTGGACATGTACGGAGTTGAGTACGCAGGTATTATCAAGATGGATCTTCTGGGGCAGAGAGGGCTTACGTCCCTTTCTCTTGCTGTTGGAGAGAGCGATCCGGTCAAACTTCTGGATCAAAACAGTTTTTTGAACAGTAGAACGCTTGAGCTGATAAATGCCGGCGGTACAATCGGCGTCCCGCATATTGAAAGTCCTGCCATGCGCGGGCTTCTGAAAAGAATGAACATCCGTTCTGTAGAGGATGTGGCACGAGCTCTGGCACTTGTCAGGCCGGGAGCGGCATCCGGGGGAGGTCGCGATAAGTATATGGCAGGAGGAGAAAGAAATATCCCCGCTGCCCTGCGGAACATCCTTATTGAAAACCGTGGTGTAATGCTCTACCAGGAGAATGTAACTGAGGCCGCATGCGCATTGCTGGGGCTTTCTCCCGCGGAGGGTGATTTCATGCGCCGAAGGCTGAAGCGCAGAACCGTGGAAAGAGAAGAAATAGTCTCGCGCTGCATACAGAACGGGTTTTCCCGGGATATGGCAGAGCGTGGCTGGGAACTGCTTTCCGGCTACGCGGGATATGGGTTCTGCAAGGCTCACTCAATGACTTATGCTGCGGTAGCCTCAGCCTATGCCACCATAAAGGCAGAAAGACCGGCGGCAGCCATGGCCTCTTTTCTGGCAGCAGGTGGAGGATTTTACCGGCATTCTGTGTACATTGAAGAGGCTCGTCGACTCGGACTGAAAATTCTCCCGCCTGATGTGAACAGATGTGAGTGGTTCTGTACTTCACCTGATGATAACAGCCTGATGATGGGTTTGGGCTTTCTGGCTGGAATGGGTGAAACAGAGTATGAAAAGATCAGAAAGGGAAGACCCTACTCGCATCCGGTTCAGATCAGAAGTACCGGAATCAGGTTGAAACTTGCCCGGAATATGGCCATGGCCGGTTGTTTTGATTCCATGGGAATGAATCGTCCGCAGGCAGCATGGTGTATCAAAGAAGGGGCAAGTTCTCTGTTCCAGCTTGGCATGCCCCCACCTCCGTTGCCTGCTTATTGCCCTTCTGTCAGGGCTTCAAAGGAGCTGGAACTTCTTGAAGTAACCATAGAGGCTCATCCTCTTTTATTTAAAAGCAGACCTGCAGGAACGATTTGTATTGCTGACATGCCGGGGAGAGGCGATTCTCTTATCTGGGGAAGAGTTCTTACCGGTCGATCACTGAAAGGCGAGGCGGGTTTCTTCATGCTGGAAGATGAAACAGGTGTTGTGGATGTGTTTGTGCCATCTCCATGGTACAGAAAGGCCTTGATTATTCTGAGGCAGTCTGAAGCGACTCTGACGCTCCGCTGCGAAAAAAAAGCGGAGCGAACAGTTGTGCATAAGGTGCTGGAGTAGTTACTGCGCCGGTTTGTAGAGATGGATGTCTGTCTGGGGGAACGGAATTGGTATTCCCTCCGCGTCCAGCCGCAGTTTCAGGTTTTCATTAAGAGAGAAGAAAACATCCCAGTAATCGGTTGTATTCACCCATGGTCGAACCACGAGGTTAACAGAACTGTCGGCCATTTCAACAACCCCCACAAAAGGAGCGGGATCTTTGAGCACTCTCCGGTCCTTCGTTATTTCATCAATGAGTACATTCCGAACTTTCCTCAGATCACTGTCGTATGAAACTCCCACAGTAAGGTCTATTCTACGCACCTTTTCTGCTGTGTAGTTAACTATTGAACTGCCTGTGAGCTTTGAGTTGGGGATTATGATTTTTTTGTTGTCAACTGTTTTCAGAGTAGTGGCCATAAGGCTGATCAGGTCCACAACACCGGTGTCGCCACCGGCTTCAATGTAATCGCCAATTTTGAATGGTCTTGTCACCATGAGTATTACTCCGGCAGAGAGGTTGGAAAGCGATCCCTGAAGAGCAAGGCCAATAGCAAGAGCAGATGCTCCCAGTATGGCAACTATTGATGAGGTTTGAACACCGAGCTGTCCCAGGGCAGCAACGATAATGAATGCCATAAGAGACACATAAACAATTGAACAGGCGAAGTTTACGATGGTAGCATCAATTGCCTTCTTGAGAAGAGCTTTTCTTACAATCTTTCGAAATTTAGCGGCAATCCACCGGCCCACAATAACTATTGCCAGAGCAGTCAGAATTTTGATTCCGTAAGTTGACAGCATACTCGGCAGTGAGTCCAGAAATTCCTGCATTTGTTCCTCCTTCTGATGAATGATATCTCTTCAGGATTATAACAATTCGAGAGATTCCCGCAGAGTCTTGAAAAAATCACAGATTATGGTATTTTATGTAGCGCGATGCCGACTGATGTCACACCACTCTGGAAGGCGAAAAAATGAAAGTCAGGTCTCTGAAACCCTCTGAACTCAGATGGACATGTCCCACAGATATTTTTGAATTCGACAAAAGCAGTGAGATCACTCCCTCTAAGGACATAGTGGGTCAGGACCGAGCTGTCAGGGCGGTAAAACTTGGGCTTGAAATATCAAGCAGTGGCTACAACATGTTTGTAACAGGGGTTTCCGGGAGCGGCAGGGAAACCACGGTTAAGCGGATTCTTGACCAGATTGATACAACTACAGATAAGCTTACAGACCTCTGTTATGTCTACAACTTTGATGATTCCACCAGACCCCGGGCTCTTGTTTTCCCCGCAGGTGAAGGAAGGCAGTTCAAAGAAGGGATAGAGC
>JAIOSV010000052.1 GCA_021107435.1 Candidatus Sabulitectum sp.
TTTCGCGAGCTGGAACCGGTGAGTATGAATTTGTACCCGCGTTTAAGCTCCATTATGGAATGAACAACCGATAGCAGTTCAGGTACTTTTTGAACCTCATCTATTATTATCGTAGCTCCATCAGGTTGACCCAGTGTGTATTCCTTGAGCCTTTCCGGCTTTGCTGTATAAGCTCTCAGAACATCTGGAGCGAGCAGATCAAGCCTTGCAGCATTACTGTATTCCCGAAGACACCAGGTTGATTTTCCGGTACCCCGTGGGCCAAAGAGAAAGAAGCTTTCATCAGGAGGATGTTTGAGAAATCGAGGTGCTAATTCCATTTTGCCCCTTAATTCGGAATTTGTAATGCCATTTTGCGATTGCATTATAATGATCGTCTACCAGAAACGCAAGTATTGGCATTTCACGAATGCTTGTATACGGCCACAAAAAAACCCGGTATGTGAAATTCTTTAAACATCTGACTCCCGGCTTTCACGAAGAAACTCCACTTGTAATTGCGTATCGTCATTCCAGTGCTGAAAGTTTCCGGGAAGAAACTGGATTGAAGCGGCAGGAAAGGGGCCAAAGTACCGTCGGGTATTATTGCGCTTCAGTCAAAATAGATGTTATCTATCGCTTTCACCTGAACTGCCTTTTGATTTCAACCCTTCTCTGGTTTTTGTGTAGAATGCTTCAAGAATCTGAATAAACTCATCTTCTTCTGGAGATTTTCTTACTGCCAGATAGTCATCTATTATTCTCTCTCCCCTTTTGTAATCTTTCATCCGGGAAGAGATTGTGGCGCTTTTCGCGTATCGCAGCAAATCAAGCATCTCACCGGTTTCACTTGAGTTTAAGGAATCTGTAAGGTATTTATTCCAGAGTCCCATGCTTCTCAGGCATTTCCTGTAAGCTTCAATTCCCGCCAGCCTGTCTTCTTCAGTTACGAAATTCTTCCCTGTTCCGGGAATGGAATCACATGAATGCTGTTCCAGTCTTTCTTTTGCATCCCCGACCAGTTCCAGTACCTCTTCAGAAAACACAGAAGTATCAACAGAGGTGTGAACAGCCTTTAATCGGTTTCTGTACTTCCAGGCATTCCTGAGAACCGAATACAGGTTCTCGTAAAGCATCCAGCCGGGAATAAGTCTGCACCATCCATCCGGTACATCCTGCGGCCTTTTATGCGGAAGCGTGATGAGTGAAAATGGAAAGTCTACACGCTGAGGAAGAGTTGTAAGACCGGTTGCTATTATGGTGAAAGGACTCCGGCTGAAATCAGCAGGAAATTTAACAGATGTACTCAGACCGAAAAACTGACCGGTACCGGGTTTAATCTCCTGATCGGGAAGTCTTGAGGTGTGGTTGCTGCCAATGTTCGCGCCGTAGCCTATGTTACCTCGTCCACCGGGCCACATGGCAGCAATAAGCAGAGACTGATGATGTATTCCCGTAAGAGGTCCAACCACGCATGCTGTTACCTCCCCCTCCCCCAGAACACTGTCAGCGCCCAGGAAAGAATCTGTCAACTTGCCGTGCTTCTCCACAACTGCACATTCACCGACAATCGAATTCTCTATAATTGCATAAGAATCAGCAGAGGCATTCCATTGAATTACACTGTTCCTTACAAGCGCTCCATCCCGGACAGAAGCTCCAGCCATAAGTATTGATCCCCTGATTGCGCCGGCGTTGCTTATCTGAACTTTTCCAAGAATTACGCTGTTCCGGATACAAGAGCAATTAGAGACTACAGTGTCCCTGCCGATTACGCCTTTCAATCTGTCCCGGATATCATTTCTTAGGAGAATGCACTCTTCCACTGTTTCTCTGCCGGCTTCAGACCCCAGAAAAGCAACATCATTGTGGTCGAAGTGAGGAACAACAGGGACCCGCCTTTCCCCGGTTTCAACACCTGCGTTCATAAATGCATCCATGGCTCCGGGCGTTGAATCCCAATGTATGCTGCCGCAGTATTCAACTTTCGATCCTGGAAAAAGAGTCATGGCTGTGATCTTCCGGTTGAACCTGACAGTTAATGGCCCTTCAATACGACAATTCTCAAAAGCAGTGTCTGAAAGGGCTCCCTTCGGAAGGTGGATATGAACTTCGCCTTGAAAACAGCAATTCCCTACAAGGCTGAGATCAGACTCGGGAGTAAACATGACCAGACTCCAGTTATCAGATCTGCATCCCTGTGTTTTGAGCTTTTCAATCTGATTGCCGGTTACCGCTGTACCCTTCTGCCAGTTCAAACCGGTTTCATCGTAAACAAGTTCCTCCGCAAGCTCTGTAACTCTGTTGAGATCAATCAAAACTGTTCCGCCTTTCACCGGGCAGGCCTTTTCAGAAGGTCAATCAGGTAGTCAAGAAAGCTTGCCACAGAAGAGACACACACAGATTCCCCCGGGATATGAACATCATTGATATCAGGGCCCAGACTTATCATATCCAGATTGCCCACACGCTCACCGATAATTCCGCATTCAAGTCCTGCATGAATCGCCTCAATTGCTGGCTCAGACCCAAAGCATTCAATGAAGGAAGCCCGCGCGGTTTTAAGAAGCTCAGATGATTGATCGGGAGCCCATCCGGGATAGCCGTTTCCCATTGATACCCTTGCGCCGGCCAGCCTGCCAACAGCGGCAATCCCCTCACAAAACGCGTCTTTTGCCGGCTCTACTGCACTCCTGACGCTGAGAAGTATGGACAACTCGTTCTCTTTCCACTCTGCTATCGCAAGATTGCAGGAGGTTTCCACAAGACCGTTAACTACTCCGCTCATCTTCCTGACACCATGAGGAAGGGCCAGAAGAAGGTCAATCATCTTCGCTGATGAATTATCACTCAGATAATGATTCACTTTCTTTTCCTCGCATTTTATGCAGATGTTTCCTTCAATCCCTGCGTACTCCTCCAAAAAGTCTTCTGTAATAATGGAACACAGAGTTCGGGCTCTTGCAGTATCCTCTACTGCCATAAACGCTTCTGCGTTTCGTGGAATGGCATTGTGTTTGGTTCCACCCTCAATGCTTATCAATCTTCCGCCAAGAAGTTCCTCAAGCTGACTGCAAACCCTGGCCACAAGCTGAATTGCATTTGCATTACCGGAGTGAATCTCTGTGCCGGAGTGTCCTCCATTAAGCTCTTCCACTGTGATCTTGACAGCAGATCCTGAATAGTCTCTGGATTCCCCGGAAAGAGCAATCCTTATGTCTCTTCCCCCGGCACAACCAATACAGATATTTCCAATATCTTCCGAATCAAGATTAATCAGTTTTCCGGCAGTTATCCACTCCGGCGGGAACTGGAGAGCACCAATAAGACCCCGTTCCTCATCAACTGTGAAGAGACACTCCAGAGGAGGTAACCCCGAGTAGTCTCCATCCAGGAGTTCAAGCATCAATGCCACACCTATACCGTTATCCGCACCCAGAGTGGTCTCTCTGGCAAAGAGTAAATCGCCCTCCAGGATAACCTTAATGGGATCGGTAAGAAAATCATGACTGCTTTCGGCTGTCTTCTCACCCACCATATCCATATGAGCCTGAAGCACAACCGGGTTACCGGCACCCGGCTTTCTGATTATCACATTCCCGGGGATGTCACAGTCATACTGAAGCTCTCTCTCATCAGCAAAAGATTTCAAGTACTCCGATATCCTTGCTTCGTCACCACTTGTGTGGGGAATGGAGCAAAGCTCTTTGAAGAATCTCCAAACCGGCTTCTGGGTCAGCTCTTCCGGAAACATTATTACTCCCGTCTGAAAGTCATTAAAAAATGATCAAAAACTATTTCTCCTGTTCTGAAACCGGGACCGGAAGCCAGAACTTTTTTCAGGTCAATGTTGTTCCTTCTGAGGAGGTCAGCATTTTCCTTGAAAAATTCATTCCCATTTTCACGGTCAAATTCAGGATGGAACTGAGTGCCGAACAGCTTCATATCTCTGTTCACAAAAGCCTGTATCTCCGTGTGTCTGTTCGTTGCTGTAACGACAGAGCCTTTCGGGATCTTTACCACGCAGTCGTAATGTGACTGAAGCACTGCTTTGCTTCCTGAAAGCCCATCTGCAGGCCACGAAGGAAGAAAATCAACATCGTTCCATCCTATTTCAATAGAGCTGCACTTTGCCACTGCGTCAAACCCCACTGCTGCTCTTGCGAGAAGCTGGTGACCGTAGCAGATACCCATTTGAGGAATTCCGACTTCGGAGGTTCGTCGCACAAAGTCAATCGCATCTTCCATAAAGGAAGTATCCGCAAGGATGGAAAGGGAAGAGCCTGAATGTATCACTGCACCGATTTCATAAGGAGAGATTGAGGGAAAAGGTCTCCCTTCAACAACTTTTACTGTATATGAGGGAATTTTTAGCCATGAGCGGATAAGCTCACCGGACAGTCCGTCTACGGAATAATCAATAACTGCAACAGGTTTCTTCATCGCTATATAAGACTCTTTCTCTGGTAGTGACTGAAAGCAGAAAAGGGCATCCCAGAACAATACAATAATTCCCCAGTCCGGACATTTGCAACCTTGGACCAGTTGAAGTATCATTTTCGCTTCGAGGGGAGAGTATTTTGAAAAAGTTGATCGCGAGAAGAAATAGATTCCCATTCGTCCGTCCTGTGCACCCCAGACGGATACTGACGGTAAGAATGGATACTACAAACTACTGCAATCTCAGGTGTTCCATGTGTCCTATGAGACTCTCAGACAATGATTCTTCCAGACAATGGAAACACATGAGCGCCGATGTGTTTCAGAAGATCAGAACTGATGTATTCCCTCTCGCCAGAACAGTGGGGATCTCATGCGGAGCAGAACCTCTCACAAACCCCGACTTTGGCAACCATCTCCAGACTCTTTACAAAAGCGGTGTTCCCTACAGACAGATGGTAACCAATGGAACACTTCTGACCACGGAACTGATACAGATGATACTGCGACATCCGCCTACCAGTCTCTTCATCTCCATTGACGGGGCTGACTGTAAAACCCACGGCTCCATTAGAGATGGCGCAGATCTTGATAGAATTCTGGCTATGACAGGAATACTCGTTGCCCGCAGAGGAAAAAGGATTTTCCCCATGATTGGTTTCAGCACAACCCTGCAACGGGATAATCTCCACCAGATCACTGACATCGTTCGCCTCGCCAGCAAAACAGGAGCAGTTTCCGTAGGAGTTGTACCTCTGGTCCCCTATGAGGGGTTGAACACTCTTGACCGTGTTGTTGACACCGGCTCCAGAGAAGCTGAAAAGGAAATCTTAAAAGCCCGATTAACTGCATCCGAACTGGAGATAGAGTTCCATCTGTCCAGCGAGATGTCTGACAGAGCATCAGCGCACCCGTGTCCCTACCTGCTGAATACTTTGTTTATTGATGCTGACGGCTCAATCTTTCCATGCCCGTACTGGAATACTGAACATCCGGTGGGTAACATTCTTGAAGGGTTTGAGAAAGTCTGGAACGGTGCCGAATATTTGAGGTTGCGAAGCGGGCATTTTGCAAAACCGGACAACTGCCTGCAATGCCCGGAAGTAACCTCAAGGACCGTAGAGGTACTTAAAGCAAAACAGTGATCAGGGAAACGCTGTAATCCCCATGAAATTGGTAACTTTCCAGTTGCCATCCTCATATGTCATTACGGCCTGCTGAGGAATTTCCACCCCTGTCGCAGTACTGAAAATCATATCTACCACAGCATTTCTGCCATCCACCGCAACAGAGACGATTTCCAGTTCATAAAGCGCATATCTGGCTACTATCATTGGAAGAGAAAGGGTTGCGGAAAGGTATTCTCTTGTCTCCCAGTCCTCTGCAACTACAAGTTCAATGGAGTAACCTGCACTGTTCAGCCGTCGCAAAACTGCTTCCGGATCCCTGTCAAGACTCTGCTTGATGGAAACCAGCATTACTTCGACCTGATCCATGGCCTGATTGGAAAACATCTCGGAAGATACAGGCCCATCTCCGGCCTGAAGCGCAAGCATGAAGTCATTAACGGTTAAGCGAATCAGAGAGTCAGATTCAGCATCATCACCATAGGCCAACCCTACCGGCACCAACACCAGCATCGCAAGAATCAACCGACCCATATTACCCCTCTCCTTAACGCATCCCCCTGTACAGATAATAGGCAGAGAATGGAGCTGAGACAAGGGGGAATAGTTACAACCCTTCTCCCCATATAATCAAGGTATTCTTCAAGCCCTCAAGGGCAATCATCAGCCCTTCCTCAGCAATCCATTCGCGCCTTGAATGAAACAGTTCTCCACCCGTTGGAAGGTTAGCTGTCGGAACCCCCATAAAACTTAGCCGGGATCCATCTGTACCACCTCTGATAGAACCTTCTCTGACTTCAATACCGCACCGTCTCAAGCCCTCCAGAGCATAATCAACAAGCCGTCTGTCCTTTTCCAGAATTTCACCGGGATTGTTGTACTGCTCTTTCATGGTCAATTCAATTTGTGAACCGGGGAACAGTGAAGAAAGGCAGTCTCTTATAGCTTCCATTCTTCTGCGTCTTTCTGCCATTCCCTCCGCAGTGAAGTCTCTAAGAATAACTTTTACTTCTGCTGAACCAGTTGTTCCCTTTACAGATAGAGGATAGTCGTAACCCTCCCGACCGGTACTGTTTTCCGGCATCTCTTCTGAACGCATAAGAGCAATCAACTCACCTGCAATACGTACTGCGTTAATCATGCTTCCGGACGCGCTTCCAGGATGAACCTCTCTGCCTGTAATTTTCCAGTTCGCAGACCAGGCATTGAAAGTCTCTGATGAAACCTCCGTCACTTCACCGCCATCCACTGTGTAAGCGAAATCCGCACCAAAACGGTCCACATCGAAGTTGTCTACACCGCGGCCCACCTCTTCATCGGGGGTGAAGGCAATCACAACTTCCGGACGACGAATACCGGGGTTTTCAATAAGCCACCTGCAGGTCTCCATGATAATTGCAACGCCTGCCTTATCGTCCGCTCCAAGAAGTGTGGTACCGTCACTGGTAATAATGGTACCGCCCCTGTACCTGAGCATATCCGAGCATTCAGCTGAGTCAATTTCCACTCCGTCTTTTAAAAGAATTGAAGAACCATCCCAATTCCTGTGCAGTTGAGGTTTCACTCCCTCTCCGGGAGATTCAGGAGAAGTATCCACATGGGCAATAAGACCAATAACATCTCCTGAATTTCCACCCGGAACCCTGGCGTACAGAACTCCCTGCCCGGATAGAAATACATCCGCCATGCCAAGCTCCGCAAGCTCTGTTTCCAGGATTCTCAGGAGATCAAACTGCCTTGAGCTGCTTGGACTTGTCGAACTGTCTGGATCAGATGCAGTTGAAACAGCTGCATATCTGATAAATCTGTCTGCTACAGGATTCATTGAAACTCCTTTCAAGAGACTTTGTTCAGATAGTATAATTGGCTGACGAAGGATCAACCATCAGGAGTTTTTCAATATGAGTGTTTTCCTCTCCGAAACGGATATTGCCAGGTTTCTGGGACAGAGTCTCCCGGATACAAGAAAAGCAATGAAGTCCAGTAAGCTGAAAAGTATCAACCGGCAGGGGCAAAAGGTTTATCCCAGAGAAGATGTTCTGAACTGGCTGGCAGAAAATTTCACTTCACTGACATCAGAAAGACTCATGCGCGCAGACCACTCTTCCGCAGACAACGCAGGCCTTGACCCCTTTTCCTGCGGGATTACTCAACTCCTCTCTCAAAGTGAAGTCTGCTTTCCAGACAAAGCATCAACAAAATCAAGTGTTTTGAGATTTATCTCCAACAAGGCTGTAGAGCGAGGCGCTGTTTACGATACTGCGGAACTCCGGGAACAGCTTGAGCAGAGAGAAATGGTAATATCCACTGCTCTGAAATGCGGCGCTGCACTTGTTCATCCCCTGGATATCAGACAATTATACGTAGAAAGAGAACTGCTTCTGCTGATCATTCTACCTCACCCAATTCCATTCGGGGGACCGGGTGGAAGACTTACCTCACTGTTTTTTCTCCTTCTCTTTCCCGATCCGCACAGGCATGTTCATATTCTTGCCAGATTAAACAGATTGCTCAGAAGTAATGATTTCATTGAAAGAATTCTCAGTGCAGTGTCACACAAGGAAGCTCTCGACATGGTGTATCGTCGTGAACTGGATGTAATCAGTTCCGGTGGAAAGAGTTGAACAGGAGGAATCGTGAGTTCGTTTAAAGGCAGAGACATAATCTCCCTGCGGGATATGACCGTTGATGATCTATGGACAATTGTACTCAGAGCGGGAGAAGTGAAAGCTGGCAAACACATTGGCTGCCTTAAAGAGAAAACAGTTGCATCTCTTTTCTTTGAGCCTTCCACGAGGACAAGACTTTCCTTTGAGTCAGCAGTAGTTAAAAGCGGAGGAAGCGTTTTTGGGTTCGCTGATCCCGGTTCGTCCTCTCAGAAAAAGGGGGAGTCCTTCTCGGATTCGATAAGGACAGTTACCGGATACTGTGACGCAATGGTTATCCGTCATCCCGTGGAAGGTGCCGCGAGGCTGGCAAGCGAAGTAGCCACCGTTCCTGTGATCAACGCAGGCGATGGAGCGAACCAGCACCCGACCCAGACGTTCCTTGATCTGTTTACTATTTACGAAGAATTCGGTCGTCTTGAAAACCTCAAGATCGGCATAATGGGCGATCTCAAATACGGGAGGACTGTCCACTCACTCACCCACGCCATGGCCCTGTTCGATGCTGAAATGGTCTTCATATCACCTCCATCTCTTAAAATGCCTTCAACTGTCCTGTCAGACCTGTCCGAACAGGGAATTTCCTTCCGTACGACAAATACTCCTGAAGACGCGGCAGACATGAATCTTGATGTTCTGTATGTGACAAGAATTCAAAAGGAACGATTTGGAGACCCGCAGGAATACAAAAATGTAGCACACGGCTACAGGATTGGCAAAAATACAATAGCAGCTCTGGGAAAACAGGTTCGAATCATGCATCCACTGCCCAGAGTTGATGAAATAGCTGAAGAAGTTGATGCCACTCCAAACGCCATTTACTTCACTCAGGCGCACAACGGTGTCCCTGCAAGACAGGCTCTTCTGGGTCTTGTTACTGGAGGTATCAGCTGATGGGAAGAGCATACAAGGTCTATGCGATCAACAACGGAACGGTTATCGATCACATCCCCACACCTCTGGCTCTAAAGGTAGTAGAAATCCTCGGTCTGGGTAATGAAGGCATATTCACAATCGGTGTCGGCTTCCAATCAAAGAGACTTCCCGGCGGAAAAGACATACTCAAGATCGAGAACAGGATTCTTCTGGAAAGCGAAACAGACACTATTGCCCTTATCGCTCCCGACGCCACGATAAATATCATCAAGGATGGCAGGGTAAGTGAGAAGAGAATAATCTCAATTCCTCAGGCAATTTACGGAGTAATGCAATGTCCCAACCCCAACTGTGCCACAAACAAGCTGGGGGCGCACAGACATTTCAAACTTGAAGACAGAGAGAAAATGACTTACAGGTGTGAGTACTGCGAAAGGGTTACGGAAATCATTCCCGGAAACCTCACAGCTCCCGAGTAAGAAACTGTATTACAAAAACTCCCGGAACCTGAGGGGCTCCGGGGGGTTTATTTCATACCGGATTATCTGACAACCACAACTCTCTGAGCCGCCATTCCTTCAGCACACTGCATGACAACAGCGTAAGAACCGGCAGGAAGGTTACTCACTATTCCAGAATACTGACCGGCAGCCAGCTCTCCCTCATTGATCACATAAACAGTTCTTCCTGAAGTATCGTAAACGGTTATGCTCACATATCCCGCCTGTTTCACATTGTAGTCAACGGAGAAAGCTCCAGCAGCAGGGTTACCCGAAGTAAGCCAGATCCTTCTACCGTCAAGTGGAATACTGCCGTCATTTGCAGTACCCTGACTACCATAGCCCCATAAAATTGAAATGTCTTTTAGCGAGGGGGTTGCATTGGGATTGTCTGTGTAGAGCTCTGCCTGATACTGAAGGTACTGTCCACCCTGACTGACAAGAGATCCAAGACCCCGTGGCGTATTGATCCAGGTACTCCAGGAACCCATATCTCCAGAATCGTACGAGGTCTTCAATCTGAACTTGATACCTGTTCCCGAAGGAGTTGCTTCAGACCAGTGAATGTAATTCCACGAGACATAGTCAGGATACACAGATTCAATATTCAGAATAGAACTTGTTACAGTACCGGGTGTTGTGAAACCGCTGACTCTCCACCAGCTGACCATGTTACCGGTGGACGAACAACCAAGCACATCGTCTGCATTGTCCCCGTCCATATCTCCCACAGCAACACCCTGGGCTCCGCCAAAATAATCAGAGGCAGAGAATGTTCTCCAGTTATCGCCAAGGTACTCTCTGTTCTTGAACCAGGTGATCCTGTTATCAGTAATACTGGCAGCCATAACCTCAGGAAAACCGTCACCGTCCATGTCATGTGCGACAATGTCATGGATATTCTCTGCTTCTGCACCCATCATGCCATGTAATACCCATGAACTCTGGGTGTCCAGAAAGTCATACCAGCGCAGATTGCCGTTCCCGGAAAATGAAGCAATTGCGAAATCTTCACTTCCATCGTTGTTGTAGTCAGCCACAGCAATCGATACAGGATCATTGTATGCAGCATCAATGGTATACTTGTTCCAGGAATAGCCGTATGGTTCCTGAGAAATGTAGGCGGTAACGGTGTTCCCGCTTCTGCTGGAAACTGCTACATCAGGATAGCCGTCGTTGTTGAAATCACCTGCATCACATGCATCTGCCCCGACCATGGCGCTGTCAATGTAAATTTTGTTCCACCGGGTTCCCGTTCCATTGTTCTTCAGCCAGCAGACATCGTCAGAGAAGCCTGAAACACCGGCAATGTCAGTAAGACCGTCATGATCAATATCGACGGCAGTTATCTGACTTGCGATGAGATCATTGGTAACAGGTGTGCCATTGCCCCATCCTTCAGCAGAGCAGGGAATAAGAATTATCTGATTTGTACCAGTACAGGAAATCGCAATGTCCTGGAATCCATTGTTGTCAAAATCAGCTGAAGCAACTGAACCGGGATTCTGAAGTACCGCAAAAGTATGCTTGATCCACTCCATTCCTTCTCCATTCACATTCTCACTCCAGAATATCTCACCCGAGCCGGCACTGCACACAATATCCTGATCCCCATCCAGGTCAACATCGCAGGAGATCACATTACAGGGTCCGTATGCAAAAACGATCTGGTTCTCACTGCGGTCAAGTTCCAGTTTAATCCGACCGGGAGTAGTATCCCAATCCATGCCTTCGGCAACGTAAAAGGTGTCCTGCCAGTCAGTAACCGGTCCTGCTACTCCAGGTCCACCCGACCACTCTGTCTGTGTTTCAGCATCTGCAAATACTGAACCGGCAAGCACAAATACCAGAACGAATGCATGCCACAACCTCATTTGTCTCCACATCGTTAAAGGATCAAATACACGGGTCCTGTTACAAAAAACTCCCGGTACCTGTGGATCAGATACCGGGAGTTCGAGTTTCTATTTCCTATCCGTTATCTGACAACCACAACTCTCTGAGCCGCCATTCCTTCAGCACACTGCATGACGACAGCATAGGAACCTGCAGGAAGACCGGCTACCATTCCGGTGTACTGGCCTGCAGCCAGTTCACCCTGATTGATCACAAACACTGTTCTTCCGATAACATCGTAAACAGCTATGCTTACAAAGCCCGGCTGTTCAACATTGTAACCAATTGAGAACGCTCCTGAAACAGGATTACCTGATGTAAGCCAAACCCTTCTTCCATCAACAGGGGAACTCCCTTCATCCTCAATACTCACCGGATTCCAGAGAATTGAAAAATCCTTTAGTGAAGGTGTGACATTGGGATTGTAAGTGAAGAGTTGAGTCTGATACTGAATGTACTGCCCACCCTGGGCAACAACAGATGCAAGCGAGCGCGGCGTATCAACCCAGGCGCTCCAGGAACCCATATCAGCGGAATCGTATGAAGTTTTCAACTGGAATCGGATACCTGTTCCGGGGGGAGTTGTTTCAGACCAGTGAATATATTCCCACAACACACAACCTGGATCGGGCGGTTCAATGTTAAGAATTGAGCTTATCAGAATACTCGGTGTTGTGAAGCCGCTCACCCTCCACCAACTGACCTTGTCGCCTTCGAGTGCACACCCAAGCACATCTGGAATTTCGTCTCCGTCCATATCACCTACGGAAACACCCAGAGCTCCGTTAAAGAAGGTTGAAACTGCAAATGTCTCCCAGGCCTGACCCAGATACTCTTTGTTCTTGCACCACACGATCCGGTCTTCTCCATAACTGGCAGCCATAACCTCTGGGTATCCGTCGCCATCCATGTCATGAGCAGCAATATCGTAGATATTCTGTGCAGCTGCACCTGCCATGTCGTGTGCGATCCATGAACTCTGGGTGTCCAGGAAGTCATACCAGCGCAGGTTTCCGTCACCGGTGGAGGAAGCCACCGCAAAATCATCAGTTCCGTCATTATTGTAGTCGGCCACAGCCACGGAAACCGGGCTGTTATATGAAGAGTTAACTACAAACTTGTTCCAGGAATATCCATACGGGGACTGGGCAAAGTAGGCAACAATATCATTCTGAGTATTGCTGGCAGCAATGATATCATAATGTCCATCTCCGTCAAAATCGCCTATATCACATGTATATGCCCCCATTAAAGCACCATCAATGTAACTCTGGTTCCAGGAACTGGGAGTACCATCGTTCTTCCACCAGCATACATCACCTGAGAAACTGGATACTCCCATAATATCGGTAAATCCATCCTCATTGATGTCGACAGCTCTGATCTGCCTGGCATCAAAATTGGTGGTAACTGTACTGCTGGCACTCCAGCCACCCGGAAAGTAACGGAAAAGTACTATCTTGTTCTCCGAATCACTGGAAGCTGCAATGTCTCTGTATCCGTTGCCGTCAAAGTCGGCGACAGTTATAAACCTTGGAGTACTGACTGAGCCAATTATATGCTTTTCCCATTCTGTACCCTCACCATTGGTGTTTTCACTCCAGAAAATCTCTCCGCCATAGTACCCGCAACTTGCAACATCCATATCCCCGTCGAGGTCCATATCTGTGGCTATTACATAGGTTGGTCCGTTTGCTGAAGCGATTTGATTCTCATCACGGTTGACAATAAGCTTGAGTTGACCTGGTGTTGTATCCCAGTCCATATCTCCTGACATGTAAAATCTGTCTTGCCAGTCAGTCACAGGTCCCAGAACTCCAGGTCCTCCAACCCAATCGGTTTGCGTTTCACTCTCTGCAAAAACAGAAAAACAAAAGCCCAGAAGTAACAATAAATGTAGATACCTCATAATAACCCCCCCCGATGCTGTTAAGCGTGCGACTACCTCACATAGTATGATATCAAAATCACTGCAGGTCAATACCCAATCCGGGGTTACGACTGGCCGGGAGATTTTATCTTCAGGTATCGATCCCTTTCACTGAATACACAACCGCAGTATGGCTGACGGTACATTCCAGCGACGCGTGAAAGCTCAATGGATTTTCGGTAACTGCCCCTGAAATCTCTGTATAAATACCGGACATCCAATAAATCAGAAGCTTTTTCGCCAGCCTTTCTCAAAAGCTCATGGTTCTGGTACGGACTTACAGACAGAGTGGATGTGAACAATCCGATACCCACCTCAAATGCAAGTTCGGCAGTTTTTACCATTCTGTCAGCAAAACATGAAAAACACCTGTTATCACCGTTCAGGAGCATTCTTATGTTATCTTCAAGTGGATACTCTTCGTAATAAATCACTGGCAACTCCACTGAAGGTGCCCACTCCTTCAAAGCGTCGAGTCTGCGCTTGAATTCTTTCCATGGATGAATGGATGGGTTGTAAAAGTAGCCAGTTACATCATATCCGGAGTTCCTCAGGTTCTCCAGTACCGCAGTTGCGCAGGGGGCACAGCAGATATGAAGCATTATCTTTTCTCTCACAATGGAAGCTCTTCCTGACCCGCCCGTGTAAATCCCAGATGCCTGTATGCATAAGCTGTTGCAACCCGTCCTCTGCTGGTGCGATTAAGAAACCCTCTTGCCAGAAGAAACGGTTCAACCACATCAATCAAAGTATCTCTCTCCTCATTTAGTGTGGCCGCAATGGCAGACACTCCTACAGGACCGCCACCATACTGCCTTACTATCACCGTAAGATAGTTTCTGTCCAGCCTGTCCAGCCCGGCTTCATCAACTCCATTAATATCCATAGCCTCAATTGCCGTAATCTCGTCTATGGCATCACGTCTCATCACCTGTGCATAGTCCCTGGTTCTCTTGAGAAGTCTGTTGGCTATACGGGGAGTACCCCGTGAGCGAAATGCTATGGACTCCGAGCCCTGACCTGTGATCGACGTTGAAAGTATCCCTGCGGAACGGATGATAATGGTGCGCAGATCTTTGACGTCATAGAATTCAAGATGAAGAGAAAAGCCGAATCTGTCCCGAAGAGGACCTGTAATAAGTCCGGCACGGGTTGTGGCACCCACTATTGTAAAATGGTTCAGCTCAAGCTTGACTGTGCGGGCATGGGGACCGGGATCTATCACCATATCGATCTCAAAGTCTTCCATTGCCGGATAAATGTACTCCTCGACTATCCTTGGCAGTCTGTGTATCTCGTCAATAAAGAGGATATCTCCCCTTTTCAGGTTGGTCAGTATGCCCACAAGGTCGGCAGGTCTCTCAAGAGCGGGTCCTGATGTGCAGACTATATCCGCTTCCATTTCCTCTGCAATAACATAGGCAAGGGTTGTCTTGCCGAGTCCCGGCGGACCGTGGAAAAGCAGATGATCAAGAGGTTCACCCCTTTCTCTGGCAGCCTGAACAGCAATCTTCAGATTTTCAATTAATTCCCTCTGGCCTATGTATTCTGCAAAGCTCTTCGGCCTGAGGCTGGTGAAATCTCTGTCATCCACTTCATTGGTGCTCTCAGCTCTAACTATGGATTCCAGTGCCATATCAACCTCTTGATTTCATTGCGGCTCTAACCAGAGCGGATGCAGAGACATCCTCTCCCATTTCTTCAACTGCGACATTAATCAGAGAAACAGCCTCTGATGACGGAATCCCAAGCTGTTCGAGAATAGCCCGTGCATCAGTGGCACTGCCTGTAACCGACGGAACCGATGAAATGAAACTGGACTTCGACATCACATCCTGAAGTTTGGCGACTATTTGTTTTGCCCGTGAATTGCCAATACCGGGCAGAGACTTCAGCACCTTGATGTCGCCGGAGGAAATTGCTGAAGCAAGTTCGGAAGGTGGAATTACCATGGCCCTGGCAGCTGCCCTCACTCCCACCCCGGAAACACTGATAAATTTAGTGAAAAAATCTCTGTCTGAGATACTGGGGAAGGCAACCGCCAGTGGAACTCCTTTATTTCCCTCATTAACTATTTGAAACAGAAGAAAGAAAAGGCACTCATCTCCCGCAGAGACATGCCGAAGGAAGTAGCCAGGAGCCAGAAGACGCACGGTTACAGGTCCTGTCTCCAGAAGAATATAGGATTGATCAGTTCCAGTCACTTTTCCTTTAATGCTTTCAAGCATATCGCTCCTCCTCGTAGAGAGCTATCGCCACAGCCAGCGCGTCACTCACATCAAGAGGTTTCAACTCGCCGCGTATACCGAGAATCCGGCATACCATGCCGTTAACCTGCTGCTTGCTGGCTCGACCGTTACCGGTGACAGCTTTCTTTACCCTGCTTGCCGGAAGAGATTCAACTCTTATTCCCTGTAAACCTGCTGCAAGACAGAGTACTCCTCTGGCATGCCCCATAATAATAGCTGTTACCGGGTGGCGGTAATGGGAATACACTTTTTCCATTCCCATTACCTCCGGTGAGTATTTACCAATAACCTGAACAAGACCCTGGAATAATTCTGTAAGTCTGGGAGTCAGGGGATCCGATGGCTTCGACCTGATAGTTCCCGCGTCAAGCAGCTTCAAGGAGCCCGCACCTGCTGCAATAACTCCAAAACCGGTTATGTTCAACCCCGGATCAATTCCAAGGATAATTTTTTCTGACAACTACTCTTCCATATCAAAGTTTGAAAAAAGAGCCTGAACATCATCAAGATCCTCAAGAGCTTCAAGAAGCTTCATTGTTCTGGTTGCTTCCTTGCCTGAGAGAAGCACTGTATTGGATGGAACTTTTGTCACCTCAGAAGAGATGATTTTTATTCCAGCAGCTTCCATGGCATCCTTAACCGCAAAAATATCATCAGGTTCAGTGGAGGCTATAATGGTTTCCTCAATAACAACCACATCCTCAAGGCCTGCATCAAGTCCGGCTTCAAGCACTTCGTCCTCAGTGTGAACAGTACTGTCAATACAGATCTGCCCCTGTTTGCTGAAAAGGTAAGCAACGCTGTTCTTTGAGCCTAAACTGCCTCCGCCCTTTGTGAGGGAATGTCGGATCTCAGCAGCAGCACGATTTTTATTGTCTGTAAGAACTTCAATGATAATGGCAACGCCGCCTGGCCCGTAGGCTTCATAAAGCATTTCTTCGTAAGTAACACCCTCAAGCTCGCCTGTTCCACGCTTGATAGCCCTCTCAATATTGTCGTTAGGCATATTCTGGCCTCTGGCTGTATCAACAGCCACGCGCAGTCTGGGATTCATGTCCGCGTCACCGCCGCCTTGACGAGCAGCGACAGAGATTTCCTTAACAAGGCGACTGAATATTTTACCCCTGGCTGCGTCTGCCTTGCCCTTCTTGTGTTTGATGGTACTCCATTTATTATGTCCGGACATCTATATCTCCTTTATGTGTGAGTTTTCCAATGATGGTACTTTAGGGCAGAACTCCCCTCTGGTCAAGCTCTGTCGCTCCCGGCTCTTTTGGCGCTGTGGTAATCAACCATTCCATCCCAGCCAGGTGCTGATCGTCTGAAAAAAGACACGCCAGTGTCAGCAATAGCCACCATTTCCACTTCCATAATACACGGCAGGATTATAAGAGCAGATTTAACAGAAGAAAGAGCGATATCAATTTCCGCAAGCCAGTCTGCTTTTTCCGCTTCCTGCCCGACAGCAACACATCTTGCCAGTACCAGAGCATCTACAGCAGAAATAGATCCACCACAGATATCAGGCAGGTTTTCCTCTGCGCCAATTATATCCGGAAGATCAGCTATATGCTTTGAAAGATTTACTCCGATTCCCGGCAGACCGTCAAGTGAAAAGGCTGGAAACAGAAATGTTCTTCTGTCGGACTGCCCGCCAGTTTCTCTTTTTTTTGCAGATAGAACGTCTTCTTCATATCTGCTGCCAAACTTAAGCATTGTTGCGGTGAATTCGTTTCTTACAGTCCTTTTCAATACATGAACGGTAGCCTTAACCATCCAGAAAGGAAGTGGCAAATGCGAATCTGCTGAAGCTCGGCATTGCACCTGTATCGGCTCAAGTCCCTTTTTCCCAAGAGACCAGCCCTTTCCGCAGTTACTGCAGAAAAACACCTGGTCCTGACCAAGCCCGGAAAGGATGCTGCCGCAGTATCTGCAGACAAGTCTTGTGATTCTCATATTAGACTGTCCATTCCAGCGTTCTTTTCCGCCATTCTCAGAAATCCCGCAGAAGCTGCAGCCAAGCTGAAGATAGAGAACAGAGCAAACATATATACGGGACCTATCCCTAAATAATCGGAATTTTCTATCAGCATAAGGATTGGTATTAGACCAGCCCAGACACTGCCCAGTATCCGACAAACCTTTCTCCAGTGGGAGGAATCGGAAGGAAAAGCTCCTCTCAGAACCTTTCCGGAATATCCGTCAACAACAATTCTGTATGCTTTTTCGTTAAATACATATTCAACAACCCAAAGAGGATAGTGGACCAGCTTCTCCCTGGAACCGGTAACAGCAAGGTACATGGATCGCTGTTCAAGACCAACTCCAACTCCACCGCAGATCCGTTGGATGTACTCCTCAAATTCGTCTTTTGCCTGATTAATGGAGACTGATGGATCCACAACATGAGCAGATTCAGGAAGGTTCTCAGAGTCAAAAATTTTTATAGGCAACCTTGAACCGGTACGCCCCAGAGCCATTCCATAGAGCCCCATTTGAGACTGGGCACCCAGAGATGGTATCCCCAGTGGTTCCAGATGTGCTGCGCTGACAATAAAATTACAACCACTGCTGATCTGATGTTCTTCAGCGCGAACCCCTTTCCGTTGCTTAACTGTCCGGATAATAATGTTGTTCTGACTGCTTCCATCAGCACTTGCATTTACAGACCTCACCTTCCGTGCACTGAATACAGGCTTTACGCCAAAGACATAGCCGTCCACCCGGCAGGAAAGCATCCAGAAAGGAACATAAGCAAGAAACGGCTTTCTGACCCGGCATCCGGCAAGTACCCCTGCGGACAACTCCTCCAGCTTGCGGCGGACAACACGAACAGCAACTGTAGAATCAATGCTGGACTTAACTATATACCTGTTAACAACACCTTCAAGAAGTATCGGTGTATCACAGTTGAGGCAAACGGTGTTTGTGTTTCCCTCGCTGACTTCAAGCAAGCCGGCACATGAAGGACATGAAAGGGTTAAAAGATCACTCATGATTCACCTCCCTTGACAAACTTCCTCCATATTCCCGGAGCAAGTATCGCAGAAGCCATTCCAAACACAAATGCCCAGAAAACAGATAACCCTTTAAGAAGAAAAAAGATCAGCAGAGCAGGTGCAACACCAATCAGAAAGGCCGACAAAGCTTCTCTGAAAGGATCAAACAGACTCTTGCCGCTGGAATTGGGAGATTCTCCAAGCTTCCTGCCGCTCACTCCGTCAACAATAGTCCCCTGAGCAGTGGAAGCACTTATAACCACCCAGAAAGGATGGTAGACAACCCCGGCATCTCCAACCAGTTCAGGATCGACAGGAACAATTCTGCCCTCAACCTCAGATTCGTTCCACAACCGCCGGTCAGCCGATGGCGGTGAATAGTATTCCATCTCCGCGTAAGGCTGAGTAAATACCCGTTCAAGAGTATCCGGATTGTAGGGAAACCAGTAGAGCGACATCGAAACTGCACTCCCCCGGCCAAACAGGCGGAGAACATCTTTTTCATTAAGTGCCGGTCTGTGCAGAAAACTCGTTCCTTCAAAACCGTCCACAACTGCCCTGGCCCCGCAATAAGGGCAACTGATGTAAGCATCAGGAGACAGGACAGCCAGCAGAGCTCCACACTGTTTGCATTGAAGTTTCACCGGTAAGCTACCCCCTCAGGATAAGGCTCTCACTTATGCTGAACATACCAACAATGGAATCAATTCCACAGAGGCGGCAATAACAACCGATACTCCCTGATGCGAGCTTATCTATTAACTGCAGAGACCACCCGGCGAACAGTAATACCTGAAGCTGTTTCCAGTCTCACAAAATGAACACCGGCAGGAATTTCCCGAGTGTCCCAGATGATATTCCTGTAACCGGATTCGCTCAGCAGCGAAGTCAAGTCGGC
Source organism: Candidatus Sabulitectum sp. (assembly GCA_021107435.1). Lineage (GTDB taxonomy): Bacteria > Fermentibacterota > Fermentibacteria > Fermentibacterales > JCC-6 > Sabulitectum. The sequence continues at coordinate 19,561 of JAIOSV010000052.1, forward strand.
AATTCTTCGTCCGGTCACATCAAAGACAACAAGAGTAGCTGTGGCCAGATTCCCCGCTGCGACAGTTACCGGAATAGTTGCATTTGTGTAAACCGGGTTGGGTGTTATCAGACCCAGTGAAGAAACCTGAGGTGTAATACCCTCGGATAACTGATCAACACCTGCTGTACTCACTTGTGCCAGTACTGGTTCAGAAGCCCATCCGGGACCGAAATCGTTATCAACAGCCCAGACTCTAAAGTAGTACTCTCCGTTGTTGAGAACGGTAACATCGTATTCCGAGGTGGCTATATTATCGGCATGTATTTCGTTGTTATCCCAGACATCAATCTTGATATCATCTATGTAGAGCTTGCATGATGAACTGCTTCCATAGCTCTCCCAGCGGAGCATCAGTGTCTGGCCCTGAAATTCATCAAGCTCATGGATGTTGAACCGCCAGGTCATATCGTTACGACCGAAAGTCTGAAGATAATACCAGTTCGCACCGGCATCAGGGCTGTATGAAAATGCTCCCTGATAGCTTTGAGGAGTAATATCCTGCTCTGACCAGAAGCTGATTCTTCCACCGCCGTTTGCAGGAATGGTCACTGATTCCTGCCATGTCATCTGACCCGTTCCATTGGAAACATAACTTTGAGTCCCGCTATGGTGCTGACTGCTGGTCATGATCCAGTTGACCTTGTCGAAAGGGCCGCTGTCCCCGTGGTCATCAAGCAGCAGCTGGTATCCGCTCAGTCGTTGAAGAGCGTAGTAATCAGCGTCAGCGGCATCGCTCCAGTTGATAACAAACGGTACACTGACCGATCCAATGCTCTCCACCACCGGTACTCCCGGTTCATGCGGATCATATGGGCAGCCTGCAAGACAGGCAGTCACCAGATAGCTTCTAAGGTTTCTTCTGGAGAGTTTCACCACTTCTGTGGCTGAAGGCCAGAAACCTGCAAAACTTGCGCCGGTCTCATGGTTCCAGCTCATGGCGCCGTAAAGACCATACGAGTGATCTCGGGTATTGCCCGCAGAAGCACCAAACAACCAGGAACGATAGTGCTCCTCGCCGGTTGCCCACTGAACCATCATCTCTCCCTGGGTAGTGTACTGCGCAGCATGGGTTGTGGGATCATCTGTCCAGCCCCACGGGTAGATAAGAGCATTGCTGTATGTGTGAGTGGAATGCATTTGAGTGGGTATATGAGTCTGCCAGAAGGTATCAATATTGGATGCTTCCGGCTCGGAAATAGGACCGGCTCCTCTGTAGGTGCTGGAACCGGGATCACCACTGGAGCCAGCTCCTCCCCATGCTACAGACCAGTTTCTGTTCAGATCAACACCATCTCCACCGGCGGATGTGTTCCTGTTTTTTCTGTGCATGCCACCACCGCCTGGAGATATGCTCTGGTTATACACCCATCCGTCAACATTGTTCACCGGCAAACACCAGATTTCTCTGTTTTCAAGCAGCCATGTAGCCTGATATCCATCGTAACCGTTCCGCTGGTAGTTGGAACAGAGCCACATCATCCAGTATCTGATGTTTCTCATTGAAGCACCTTCACGGGCATGGATAAGACCATCGTACCATGCGTTGGCCATGGCCGGGTTATCGTCAGAAAAGCTGTTATTCACTGATATTTTAACAACCCTCTGAGGACGTCCTTCGTAGGTATCTCCTATGGACTGAACACTTGTAATAGCAGGGTTTGCGGCAACAAGAGAATCAATCCATGTGTCTACTTCGTCCCAGGTGTAAAAGCCACCCATTGACCGACCCGTACCGTTGCGGGCCCGGTAGTAACCTTCCATATCTGCAATTCTTGTTGTGGCAAAGAGTCCGTTCTCAAGCAGAGTTCTTCGATCAAAAGAATTCGCGACAAAGTCCATTGATCCGTCTCTGCAGACCTGAACTACATCAAAACCGATCCTGTTGAACAATTCCGCCTGCACATCAGACGATGGCTGAAAATTCATAAGAGAATAGATCTCATTCCCCAGCATTATGCCGGAGAGAGTCAGCAACATCAGAAATAGTTTCAAATCAAACCTCCAGAAAGAATACAAATGAAAGAAAAAAGAAACTTGCGTATATATATAAACTCAATTAATGCCAAAACACAGACAGCACTCGAAAAAAGAATGCAGGACATTTCCGCTTAAATTTTGTATCTTTACCCAATCAAGATAGATGTTTTTTAACAGTGGAGGCGTTAATGAGAAGCTTCAAGGAGAAGATAAGACAGGGAATCCCTTTGGATATCCCCTCCATACCACCATCCATAGAAAGAGTTAACAGAGCCCCTGCAAGACCCGATATTCTCTCATCCTCCGAGAAGAGACTCGCGCTGAAGAACGCTCTAAGATATTTTCCCAGAGCATGGCATGAAATTCTCGCATCGGAATTTGCTGATGAATTAAACAAAACCGGACGTATCTACATGTACCGCTTCCGACCAACCTATGAGATGAGAGCCAGACCAATAGGTGAATACCCCGCGGAAACACCGCAGGCAGCGGCTATCATGCTGATGATACAGAACAATCTTGACAATGCAGTTGCTCAGCATCCTGAAGAGCTGATAACCTACGGCGGCAACGGTACCGTGTTCCAGAACTGGGCTCAGTACCTGCTTACAATGAAATATCTCTCGGAAATGACCGAGGAACAGACTCTTGTTCTTTACTCCGGTCATCCCCTTGGCCTCTTCCCCTCACACGCTGACGCTCCAAGACTCGTTGTTACAAACGGAATGGTTATTCCCAACTACAGTTCACAGGATGACTACTCAAGAATGGCGGCACTGGGAGTCACCTCCTACGGTCAGATGACTGCTGGCAGCTTCATGTATATCGGCCCTCAGGGCATTGTTCACGGAACCACTATCACCCTTCTCAATGCAGGAAGAAAGTATCTGGGAACAGGAGACGACGGACTTGCCGGTATGGTGTTTGTCACCAGTGGTCTGGGGGGAATGAGCGGAGCTCAGGCAAAGGCGGCAGTTATCGCAGGTGCCATCTGTGTTATCGCTGAGATAAACCCCAAAGCTCTTTACATGAGGTATGAGCAAGGGTGGCTGCAGGAAATTGAAGAGGATCTGGACAAGGTCATCCTAAGATTAAAGAAGGCTAAGCAGGAAGCAAAACCTCTTTCCCTTGGATACCTTGGCAACATTGTAGACCTGTGGGAAAAACTTGCCGGGGAAAACATTCACATTGAGCTTGGCAGCGACCAGACAAGCCTTCACAACCCCTGGATGGGTGGTTACTACCCGGTTGACCTCACTCTCAGTGAAAGCAACCGTATGATGGTGGAGGACCCGGACACTTTCAAAGAAGCTGTTAGAAAATCTCTAAGGAGACAGGTAAAGGCCATCAACACACTTTCAGCAAGAGGAATGTACTTCTGGGACTACGGCAATGCTTTCCTGCTTGAAGCTTCAAGGGCAGGCGCAGAGGGTATCCTTAAAGAAGACGGCACCTTCTCGTACTCCTCCTATGTGGAAGACATCATGGGTCCCATCTGCTTCGACTACGGCTTCGGTCCCTTCCGCTGGGTATGCACATCCGGCGACCCTGATGATCTAAGAAAAACCGACAGGATTGCCGCGTTCGTCCTTGAGGAGATGGCCAATGAAGCCACCGACGAGAACAGACAGCAGCTCCTTGACAATCTCCGATGGATCAGACAGGCCGAAGATAACAGAATGGTTGTCGGTTCTCAGGCCAGGATTCTCTACACCGACTGGTCCGGAAGAATCAAATTGGCTCTTGCTTTCAACAGAGCAGTATCTGACGGAGCAATCTCCGCACCTGTCGTTCTGGGCAGAGATCATCATGATGTTTCCGGCACAGACAGCCCCTACAGAGAAACGGCAGACATCCGCGACGGCTCAATGTTCACAGCAGACATGGCTGTACAGAATGTTATCGGTGACTCTTTCAGAGGAGCTACCTGGGTAAGCATTCACAACGGCGGCGGAGTAGGCTGGGGTGAAGTTATCAACGGAGGATTCGGAATGCTCCTTGACGGCTCCCCTGCCGCGGATCGCAGAGCAAAATCCATGCTCTCATGGGATGTAGGCAACGGCCTTGCCAGAAGAAGCTGGGCGAGAAACGACGGCGCTATACTGACAATAAAGCGGGCCATGGAAATGGAACCCCTCATGAAAGTTACCATCCCGGAAATCGCTGACGATGAAGTTGTAGACCTGTTCGACTGAGATGAAGTACAAGGCGGTACTGTTTGATCTGGATGGAACTCTGCTTGATTACACGGCTGCACAGAGAAAAGCCACAGACAACAGCACAAAACTCCTCGATCTGGTAAATTCCCCGGAGGTTCAGAACTACGAAGCACGGGGAATTCCCTCAACGGACTCACAGGAAATGAAACAAGCCTTCGAATCGGCAGGAATACAACAAAACCCAACAGAGTTCCTGAATAACTACTTCGGAAAGCTCTCCGAGCATGGCATACTCATGGAAGGCGCAAAAGAAATCCTGGAATCACTGAAGGGAAAAGTAAAACTTGCAGTAGTTTCAAATGGTCCCGGCGATGTTCAGAACCCCAGACTGAAAAAAACCGGCATAGCCCACTATTTTTCCCATTGTTTCTTCAGCCGAGACATCGGTATTGCAAAACCGGACCCGGCCATTCTCCACCTTGCCATGAAAACACTCAAAGTAACGAAACAGGAAACCCTGTTCATCGGAGACAGCACCACAAGCGACCAGCCCGCTGCACAAGCCGCTGGAATAGACTTCTTTCTCTTCAAAGGTGATTTCAAGAATCCGAAGCTTCGAGCACTGCTTCGCTGACAGTAAGCACTACAGCGGCAGCCTTCTTTTCTCCTTAATAACGGAGTTCGATACTATCATATAATCGTCTATAGAAAAGTATAAAAACTTTTAGCGAGTGTTGTCGTAGTAGTCATGTAATTACCGCCCTCCTGTTTACGTGAAAAAGATCATCAGTTGAATAAACGCCTGCATTCATACACTGCTCAATCAGATAGCTGCAAGTGCCCTGGATTATGCCTTCCCACTCAGCATTTCAAAGCAGGTTTGTTGTTCTGTTCTGGAGAAATAGAAGTATGATACAGGCTCAAAGCATGGAAGAGGTGAGAGATGCGGTTCAGAAAACCGGTAATTGGTATTGCACTTGCGGGTGGCGGAGCAAAAGGAATCGCACACATCGGTTTCCTTGAAGTACTCATTGAAAACGGGATTCCAATTGATATTATTTCTGGAACAAGCATAGGAGGGGTAATAGGAGCAGCTTTTGCCCTTGAACCTAATATTGAGAAACTGAAACATAAGATACATACACTTGTGGAATCTGATGTATACAGAAATTTAAAACTGAACAGATTCAAAGCAACAGAAGAAGACAACTGGTTTGACAGGGTCAGAAATAGACTAAGAAGAAGCCTTTCATTTGCCGAGGCAGCGACCAGCCCATCGCTGGTTCCTGAAATAGCCGTAATAAGGCTTTTTGAAGAATTGTTTGATGACAAAACATTTGAGGAAACGAAACTTCCCTTTGCAGCGGTTGCGCTTGACCTTGTATCTGGTGAAGATGTTTTGTTTAGCGAAGGTTTAATCAGGAATGCAGTAAGAGCGAGCACTGCCATCCCCGGAATATTTCCTACAGTAAAAATTGATGGGAAAATACTTGTTGATGGCGGAGTAACAGCAAATGCTCCCGTGATGGCGGCAAAAAGAATGGGAGCGGATATAGTAATCAGTGTTATTTTCGGTTATGAGCCTTCCCCTCCGGGAAAACTCGAAAGTTCCATAGATGTTATTCTGAGAGGTGACGAACTGGCTAAACTGAAATTGTTCAGGATGCTCATTGAGAAAGCAGACTATGTTGTTGAGATTCGTGCAGGAAATACTCACTGGACTGATTTCGGAATGTATGATGAATTAATTGATATAGGGAAAAATGCTGCAATCAAACATCTTGACAAACTGAAAAGAATCTCCAGCAGAAATATGTTCAGGAGATTATTCAATTTCAGATAATATCCTTCCGAATACCATAACCCGAAGAGAATAGATCAGGAATGAGCCGTTTCATCCGTTCTATCTGGCACCCCGAACCGAATTCGAACTCAAACAGGGAAAGAAAGATTACGCCGGGTGACAGCATGACAAATGCTGAAAAAACTTGAGCAAAGATGTCTTGCAGTTTCGTTTTTCTCACTACAAAGATTATGTATTTTCAGCACTGAAGCTGTAGTATTTCTGATGGGAAGTGTCCTTATGAGGACCGGATGCAGCAAGGCATGCTGCCAGACTGGTTGAAATTCTCCCGGCAGTACATATTATCCGGGAAGTTACACAACAAAATAGGAAAGGAAAACAATGAAAGCATTAATCGTTATGGCAGTACTTGCAACATTCGCCTTTGCCGGCGTTACTGAATTCGGCGTTCAGGTAGGATACTGGAACCCAACCGGTGATATGGGGGACGCTTATAACGGAAACTTCTACTTCGGAGGTCAGTTCCTCTCCCATATGGATGTTGTAGCCATTGAGGCATCAATCGGTTACACACCACTCAAGCTTGATGATGACGTGGAGGACCTGCTTGAGCTGGCCGGTGGTGAATTTTCCGGGCATGTAATTCCGATCACAGGCGGAGTAAGAAGCTACTCAAATGCTCTCTACGGAGCAGCAGGACTTGAACTGGATATAGCATCAGTAGAATTTGAATATGCTGATAATCCTACTCTCAACTATGATGACTCCGATAGCGAGCTCGGTGGTTACATTGGTGCCGGTTTTGTTACCCCTATGGGAACAACTGGAGATCTTGACCTTAGCATCAGACTTCACCTCATGGAGTTTGAGACAGATCAGATGTGGCTTGGTATCTGTGCTGGACTGAACTTCTAGCAGACAATACAGGTAAGAAAAGGGGCGGCCAGTCGGTCGCCCCTTTTCCGTTCTTCAGCAGATCAATCCTTTTTCACACCTTTTCCTGTAGTGAATCAAAAACAGGATGCTGGCAGTTAAAAAGAAAAAGAAAGACAGCAGGAAATTTGCTGTAAACCCGAAGTACTTCATAATAACACTGCCAAGCACAGGGGCAACAAAACCCCTCAGTGCAGTGGCTGTAACATGCAGCCCCTGATAGGTAGCCGTTCTTCCCTCCGGCGCAAAAAACATACTGGACATGTTCCAGGATAGAACAATCCCGGCAATGCCTATGGCGAAAGCTGCCCAGGCCAGATAGAAAAGAGGAACCCCAAGTGAGGGAATCAGGCTGCTTCCCACAAGAAGCAATGGAAATCCCGCCAGGATTAAGCATACCACTCCGGTAAATTTGAAAGGATGAAGCCTGTCCATCTTTGCTCCCAGGAATGGAGCCAGAAGAAGCAGACCCAGCTGCCCGATTACTCCTTTAGCAAGAGCATACTGCTCATAGGAAAGATCCAGCACTTCCTGAGAAAAGAAGGGAATAGCGGGCAGGATAGTCATAAATCCAAAGCCGTAGATCATGAAAAATGCTTCAAACAGAACAAACTCTCTGTCCCCCTTTAAAACCTGTCCCACACTTTTGAAGAAATCTGTAAGATTTGATTGTGCAACAGTCACGGGATCTTTCATGCCCCTGGCCATAAGACCCATCACCGCAGCCTGTGCGCATCCCATCAAACCTTCAACGACGAAAAGCCATCTGTAGTAGGAAAAGTCTGCGTCAAGCAGAGCTCCAACCACCATGGCAGCAGGAAGAGCAAAGAGGTTGAGTGTGCTCATTGTCCAGCCGAACAGAAGCCCTCTGTGCCCCTTTTTGTAGCGACTGCGCATTACAGCATTCTGCCCCGGTATAACAAGGCTGTTGCTGCTGAAGTAGAGAAACAGCAGTATGAGCATGAAATTCACACTGCCGGAGAAGAACATCAACGCAATGGGCAGTCTCAGCACCGCTCCAATAAATATTGCAGTTGAATGCCTGTTGCTGCTGTCTACAAAGTGACTTACTAGAACACTGAACAGGTTGCTCACCGGCCATATCATAGTCAGCAGAGTAATCTGCATAACGCTGGCATCCAGCCCGTTGGTGGCAATGTAATCATGGTTCATCATTACACCAACAGCTATTGCGCCCAGCGCCTGACTGATCAGATGCAGTTTGAATGCACCCTTTTCGTCATCGGTAAGTGACATCCCAAAAAGCGAGCGGCCCGCCATATCCGGCGGAACCGCTCTTCTGTTGAAGAACAAATCTACTTACCCGGGACTATGCCCATTTCCTCAAGCTTTCTGATAACCTCAATTGCAGATTCTTCAGGGGTCTGCCTGTCAGTATGAAGATGAACCTCAGGCTTCTCCGGAGCCTCGTAGGGAGCACTGATACCGGTGAATGAAGGGATAATGCCGGCTCTGGCCTTCTTGTAAAGACCTTTGGGATCTCTTTCCTCTGCTACTGCCAGAGGTACATCAACGTAAACCTCAACGAAATCTCCGTCGTTCTGCATTTCTCTGGCTTTATCCCTGCCTGCGGCATAGGGGCTGATGAAAGCGAGAAGATTTACTATTCCAAAGCTGGTAAAGAGCTTCGCGACTTCACCTATTCTGCGGATGTTCTCTGTTCTGTCTTCCGGTGAGAAACCAAGATCACTGTTCAGGCCCTGCCTTACATTATCACCGTCAAGTATTGCTGTGCGTACACCTCTTGCATGAAGCATTCTGGAAACATAGTCTGCTACAGTAGACTTGCCGCATCCACTGAGACCGGTAAACCACACGGTTGCGCCCCTGTGGTTATTCAGTTCTTCAATGTCTATTCTGCCGGTAGCGTGGTCGTGCCATGTGAGATTTCTGTCTTCAGTTGTACTCATGAGTTCTCCTTCATCTGTTCGGTTTAAGCGGGCAATATACAATGGTTGGTCAATTGATGGGCTGATTTCATATTTTACCTGTATGAAATCAATTAAAAACTTTAATCCCTGGAGAAAAACAATGAAGAACAAAGAAGCTGTGATCAGAGAAAATCTGAACAACTGCCTTACTGAAACTGCGGAAATGGGAATCGGAAAATGCAAGCGGGGCAAGGTAAGAGATATTTACGATCTGGGAGACAGGCTCCTCCTCGTAACAACGGACAGACAAAGTGCCTTTGACCGGATTCTCGCTTCAGTGCCTTTCAAGGGACAGGTTTTAAACAGAGTCAGCGCATGGTGGTTCAAACAGACCGAACACATTGTGCCCAATCATGTAATCAGCATTCCCCACCCCAATGCAACGCTTGGGAGAAAGATGGATGTTTTCCCCATAGAATTTGTAATGAGAGGCTACCTCACAGGCAGCAGCGGAACCAGTGCCTGGACTCTTTACAACAGGGGCGAAAGAAACATCTGCGGCAACATTCTTCCTGACGGTATGGTAAAACATGAAAAGTTCCCGATAGCTCTTATAACACCAACCACCAAGAGTGAAGAACACGACGAGTCCATTACCCCTGCGGAAATTGTATCAAAAGGCTTTATGACACAAGAAGACTGGGACAACGCATCTCGTATCGCCAAAGAACTTTTCGCATTCGGTGTAAGAACAGCAGCGGAACGTGAACTGATTCTTGTGGACACCAAATACGAGATGGGCAAAGACGAGAATGGTAACATCGTTCTTATTGATGAGATCCACACACCGGACAGCTCCCGTTACTGGCTTGCTGAAAGCTATCGGGAACGCCTTGACGCCGGGCTGAACCCAAAAAACATTGACAAGGAATTTCTCCGCCTCTGGTTCAAAGATAACTGTGACCCCTATAACGACGAGGTGTTGCCCGAAGCTCCGGCAGACCTTGTTGCCGAACTCTCTTCAAGATACATCACTCTCTTTGAAATGATAACCGGAGAAGAATTCGAGCCGGTTGAGGGCAATCCTGCACGGAACCTTCTTGATGCCGTAAAGAATCTGCAGTAACTATGCATCCCCCTGGAATCTTGATGTATCTCTTCAAGCTGAGAGGCAGGGACAATGACCGGTAGATTCGAATTCAAACCTTTTGACGAAAATGAAGATCTCGAACTTGTTCTTGTATGGCTGATTGAAACCAAAAGAGCAATTCCTGATACCGATGTGGACATTGCCCTTGAAAGAAAACACTACTTTGCCGATATAAGAATAATACAGGCCAGAGAGAAAGAATTCGCTTCAGTTCTGTATCTTGATAACAAGCCGGTTGGCTATCTCTGCACTTTCCCCATGCCAAAACATCCCGAGAGTGCCTGGCTTGACTTCTGCTATCTGATTCCAGGGATGAGAGGCACTGAAGCATCGAATCTTATTACAGAACGAACTGTTCAACTGGCAGAACAAAGAGGCTGTAAAGCAATCTTCCTGAATGTTCACCACTTGAACCACAGAGCAACAGCCTTCTATGAAAAGAATGGCTGGCAACTGCAAAAAAAGAAAGATGACGGGTATATTCGAATGAAGAAAAGTCTTGCTCACGCTGATTCAGAATAAGAGACTGACTTTCTCATTCAAAAAAAATGTCTATTCCTGTGCAAATCAAATGTTCTATACTCGAATTGCATGGAATCCGCTACCTCTTCTGTATTCCACTTGTATCCACCGCTGCAATATGAGATATTTATTGTCAGGTGTTTCATAGTGTTTCTGGCAGTGACTTATATGCGATCACTGCAGCAGTGAAGTCATGCAAGTAATAATCAGGAGGTTGAGATGAAAGGAATAATAGCTATCTCTTTGAAGAGATTGGTTAAGAAAGAATACGGTTTGGAAAAATGGTATGACATTCTTGAAAGATCAGGCTTCAGCAAATATGAACTTATAAAAGCATCTGATGATCTTGATGACGCAAAATTTTTGAATATTATAGCGTCTACTTGTGCTGTGCTGGACATAACACTGGAACAGGCTGCTGATGCTTTTGGTGACTACTGGGTTAATGAGTATGCACCTGAGGTTTACTCAGTCTACTACAAGAATGCCAAGACAGCAAAAGAGCTCATTCTGAACATGAATAATGTTCACAAAAAAGTAGTTCTGGATCTTGAGAACGCCAGACCGCCTACTTTCGAATTTGAGTGGAAGAATGATAATACTCTTCTCATAAATTACAAGTCAGACAGAAATCTTGCAATTCTTATGATCGGATTGCTAAAAGGAGTCAGCAAATATTACAATGAAGATCTAAAAATAAGACTAATATCTGACAATACAGCTGAGGTAGTATTTAATTAGCATATTACATGCATGAGTAGAATCCGTGATTCAGCAAAGATGGTTTTCTGTTAATATCCGGGGAAGGGAGGCTTCCCGAAGGATGCCTCCTCCTTAAACTTAGAGACTTCTTTATTCTGCAAGTTCCAGAATATAGATCTGCTGGTAAAGCTCAGGGTTGGTTGAGTAGGCAATGATGCCCTGCTCATCAATATTGAAATCCCAGAACACAAAGTTATCGTCAACAACAAGTGCATCCCCGGTACCATTTCCTGCTTCAGAAAGGGAGGCGGTAAACAGCTTTTCCCCATTGTAGTCGTAGATATCGAAAACCGGTTCGAGGACTGTACCCCTGCGAACCCATATCCTGTCTTCACCATCTACTTCAACCTCACTGATGGTGTTTCTGTAAGGATCGGCATTGTATTCTATCACAACACCTTCTGCCCCCATGGCTTCAAGATATGCTTCCACATATATCTCTTCATCGGATATTTCCTCAAGTGTCTTCTCTACCTGCACAGCATCCTCGCGTATCTCAAGAAACAACTCACCGTCAGCCCGGAAGCCCTCTACCAGATACTCTTCACTGGTCAACTCCGCTATAAACACATTTCCATTCCGGTCTGCGGTAAACACATGACCCATGAGTGTGTTCTTCAACAGAGCTGTCAAGTTGCCGGGATCAAACGGGAATTCATACTCCCAGTACTTCACAACCGGCTCTTCGCCTTCCTCATACCTGCCGATGAAGGTTCTGACTTGAGCATCACCGCTCTCCTCTGGAAGCACCTCAAGTCTGATAGCCACATAAGCATTACCGTCAGCTCCGGATGTATTCATAGGTGGGTTGCTGTAGAAAGGAGTAACAATGCCAAGCCATTCGCCTTCACTGGCAAAGGCATTCATTCCACCACCCTGCGGCGCTATCACAAAAACTCTTCCATCTCCGGCAACTGTCATAGTCACAGGGCGTAAGAGCTCTCCCGGGCCGCTGCCGTGATTGGATATCTGTCTCAGGAATTCCCCTTGAGGGGAATAAACTCTGACGCAGCAGGCGGACAGATCAAGAACGAGGATGTTTCCATCCAGATCATGATCAATTGCCTGTACCGCTCCCAGCACATAATTACTGTCTCCGTACTCAACTCCAATGATCCCCTTAATACTCAGTTCAACTGTCTGCCCGGTAGAGTCAGCGATTTCGCCGGGATTGCTTCTCCCCGCTTCGTAACCGCATCCGCTTAA
>JAIOSV010000053.1 GCA_021107435.1 Candidatus Sabulitectum sp.
AACAACAGCAGATACCCGGAAAACCTTGAAGAACTGGGAATGGAAAGCTATAAATGCCCGACTTGCGGTCTTTCCTATAATTACTACACTTACGAGGACTTTGCTGCAAACCCTGCTTACTATATTGGCTGCCCAATTTCATCTGACCCCAACCATGGATTCATAGACAACGGAGTTCCTTCCTGGCTGCAGGAACAACATGGCTCGGACGAATATATCTGCCATGGGAATATGATAACTATTGCATGCCAGGCTGCTATTTTCTATGCCTGCAACGGAAGATATCCCAGAGATCTGGGAGAAATTGGCATGGCTGCTGCTGAATGTCCAGCTTGCGGTCTCACCTATGAGTTTACTGGCACCGAGACCGTATTCTATGTCAGCTGCCCCATGCCCACTGATCCTAGTCACGGATACATCGATGATGGTATAGCCAGCTGGCTTGGTGAATAGTAAACAGCAACAGCTTCTGAAAAAAGATTCTGGACAAGTTAATTTACAATTAACATGAGCCCGATTCTTCTTGATGTTTCAAAATGGGAAACAAATAAATATGAAGATTAGAATGCACTCCTTAACAGTATCAGTGCCCGTATAATCACACCAATAACACGCCAGCCCCTGCCGAAAGGTGGGGGCTGGGTTGAATTCACTTGCACCGAAGGCTCTTTTTGCAGGTAACCTGCTATTTCCCTGCACCTGACCTTTGCTGCAATTCTAACTCATACTGATGGGTTGCTGCGGTAAGTATGTTCACCGCTATGAGCAATACAAAAGGAAAACCGTCTGAGCTGAGAGAGACCTTCAGAATTTCAATCACTGAGGGGGTGTTTTCTCAGGTTTACAGCAGTCTTGCTGGACCAGGTTCTGTATTCCTTACGAAGCTGCTTGTGATGCTTGGTGCTTCATCGGTACAGTTCAGTATTCTAACCGCCACCGGACAAATATTCCTTGTGCTTATGCCTCTGGGAGCACTTATTACAAGAAAACTTACACTGCACAAATCAGCAACAGTCAGGTGGGCTGTAGCGGGCAGAGCTCTCACCCCCCTTCTTGGAGTAATCCCCCTGCTTTTTTCCGACAGAATTTCTCTAACCACGGTTCTGGCAGTTTTCGCACTGTCCACTGCCCTGCTCTCAGTATCCGCAAACATCTGGACCGGATGGATGGCCAGGATGGTACCACTGCGAATCAGAGGAAGATTCTTTGCTAAAAGAAACGCTGTACTAATCTCCTTCGGCCTTTCCGCCGCTTTCCTGATGGGTCTGCTCGTTGACAGCTTGAATGATGATCCTGCTGCTCAGCGTCTTGTAATGACAGGATTGTTTTTAATTGCAGGTATCATCGGGCTAATTGGTTTAAAAATACTGTCCAGGCAACCTGAAAAACCTGTTGAGAAGGTGGATGTACCTGCTCTCCGAATGTTTGCTGAACCTTTTAAAGACAAAAACTTCAGAAAACTCTGTGTGTTCGGCGGATGGTGGATGCTTGCTGTGGGTATAGGTGCCCCTTTCTGGCAGCCTTTTATGATAGAAGTGTTGAGAATGGGTGTCACTGGAATTCTTCTCTACGGAATGACAAGCACTTTAGGCTCAATACTGACACTGAAATACTGGGGCAGGCTTATTGACAGGTACGGTAACATCGCCGCGATGAAGCTGGCCATCTGCATTGGAACTTTTGTCCCTCTTATCTGGCTCTTTGTTACCCCGAGTTCTCTGTGGATTGTTTTTGTCGAGTCGGTTATATCCGGCAGTATGTGGGGGTGTGTCGGCATAGTTACCGCTAATCTGGTACTGGCCGTTGCCCCGAAGAAAAAGGCTCAGATCTACTCCGGCATTTACAGCGCTTGCTGCGGTGGCGGTTTGATAATAACAATGCTGGCCTCCGGTATCTTCATGCCCGCACCACTGCGGATTGCAGGTCTGTCCCTCCACCCCATGCAGGTGCTCTTCCTGATAACCGCCTTCGCGAGATTCAGCGCGCTTATTCCACTCTCCAGGGTAAAAGAGCCCAATGCTGTACCACTCATTGTGGTACTTGGCAGGCTCGGGCAATGGAGCAAGGTTCGCTTCCTCAATCTCCGGGTAACTCTCAGCAGAGAAAAACCAAAGAAGTAGAAGATTCCTCTCTTTCCTTCTGTACCTTGCTTGTCAGTCGCTTTCGAATATGTTTTACTTCCATGCAAACACCGGAGGTGAAAAATGAAAAAAAGTCGTTCATCAAGCAAATCGCGAGATTCATCAAGCAAGTCAGAGCGCTCGTCAAAGAGCAGTATGTTCTCGAAAAATTCAGCAGGCAGCCGTAAGCCTTTCTTTTCAAAGAAAAGAGAGAAGACCTCTTCTGCAAAAAAAACGCAAAGAGATGCAGAGCAGAAGAATCGGTTTGTCAAACCTCCGCATGATCCCGGATCAAAATACCGTGATCAGGAAACTGATGACAACAGCAGCTATCCTGAAAACAGCACTGGCGACTATGTACAGCAGACTCCTCAGAGTTCCGGAGGAGGATGCCTGGGCTCTATCGCCGGTTTGGTAAAGTTTGTTGTTTTTGCGATACTTGTGATTATAGTTGTCCTGATTTTCAAGTGCGGCTGATAACTTCTTTACCCTGTTGAATTGTCAGGCCGTATTTCCGGTTTTGTAATCTGATTGCCCGATTCACAGGCGCTTTCCAGCTGCTTCATTTAGTTCCGCCCAGCTTCAGCAGTTGTTCTTCAATTCGATCCGCTGCGACTGCGTTGCCCATCTTCACGTACAGAGCAGATAAGCTTTTCAGACATGAGATGGTATCGGGATGGTTTTCCCTGAGAGAATCATTCATTATGGTCAATGATTGTATAAACATTTCTTCCGCATCCCTGAACCTCTCCTGAGCCACATACACAGAAGCAATACTGACGAATGACCTCGCCGTGTGCGGATGTTTCTCGCCCACTATCAGTTTTCTGACGGCAAGCGCTTTCTCATAGTATACCAGTGCCCTGCCATAATTCCCTTTACGATTGTAAACACTTCCAATGTTGTTATAGGATTTTGCGGTATTGAGATGTTTCTCACCCAGTAATTCTTCCCAGATCACAAGGGCTTTGTTCAAGTAGGTCAACGCCATATCACAGTCGCCCCCGCGCCAGTAAAGACCTCCAATATTATTGTACAAAGCTGCCATATCAGGGTGTTTCTCTCCAAGGGATTCCGTCCAGATACTCCGAGCTTTTTCATAATACTTCAAAACCTTATCCTGATTGCCTTGCTGCCAGTAAAGCGCTCCAATGTTGTTGTATGATTGTGCCGTATCCGGATGGTTTTCTCCCAGTAACTCCTTCCTGATAGCAAGAACTTTCCTGTGGTATTCTAAAGCCTTGTCAAAATCACCCTTTCCGGAATAAGCTGTTGCCATATTGCTGTACGATAATGCTGTATGAAGATGTTTCTCACCAAGCAGCTCTCTTCTGATCGCAAGGGCTTTCTCATGGTAGGCCAAAGCTGTATCGTAGTTGCCTTTATGGTAATAGACTCTTCCTATGCTGTTGTATAATACGGCTGTATCAGGGTGCTTCTTGCCAAACAATTCAGTCCTGATTGCAATGGCTTTCTCGTGATAAGCCAGAGCAGTGTCAAAGTCTCCTTTATACAAGTGAACAATTCCGATGTTGTTGAATGACTCTGCCATGGCAGAGTGATTTTCACCGAACAGTTCTTCTCTGATAGCCAGAGCTTTCTCATGATTAACCAATGCAGCATCACACAGACCTGTTCGAAGCAGTAACATTCCAATAGTATCGTAAATCTGTGCTGTGCTCTGGTGTTTCTCGCCCAGTGTTTTCTGGCAGATTGACAGAGCTTTCTTTAGATATGCGTCAGACTCATCATACCGGGCCGACTCGAAAAAAAACTTTCCCGCCTCCCAGTTGTATTCCTGAGCCTTGCTCCAATTCTCAGCCTGTTCATAATGGTGGGCACAGTCCGCGTAAAAAGCTCTGTTGTCCGGAAAGAGTTTAACAATCGCATCTCCGGCAAGTCTGTGCAAATTTCTCAGCCTGGCCCTGAGCTGCATGTCATACGCCGAGTCCCGCAGCAAAGCGTGGCTGAAAAGGTATCTTAACGCTGTCAGCGCAGACCAGATCAGTTTCTCTTCCCCGCTGGAAATCAACTGGTCTATATCACAATTTCGTAAGACTGGGCTCTCATCAGCTTTTGTAGTGCTCAGAAGTTCAATCAAAGTACTCAACACCCTTACCTCAAATTCGCGGCCCAGCACAGATGCGATCTGTACCGTTTCCTTAAGTCCGGCGGAAAGACGATCAATACGCGAAACGAGAATCATACTGATGTCTGCTGGAATATCAGCCGGTTCCCGTATAAGACAGTATTGACCCTTCCTGATCTCAATAATGCTGTTCTCACGCAGGTAGAGACAGAATTGCTCTGTGTAATACGGATTGCCTTCTGTGCGGGTTTGTATGTAGACAGCGAGTTCATTGTCAATTTTGTTCCCCAGACGATCCTCAATCAGTTTTCTTTCAGAATTCCCGGATAACTGCTTGAGAGTTATCACATGCCGGGAAACATCCTCATCAGCTTTCAGTTCAGGTCTGCGGCCATCATCATCGAATCGACTGCAAGCCATAACAGCTACAGGATAACCATCAATGCGGCGTGTCAGGATTTCAAAAGCCTTCTGAGATTCATTGTCAATCCACTGAATGTCTTCAACAACCAGAACAATCGGCTCAAGCAGGCTGCAGGCGATAAAGAATTCTTTGATTGCCCGTTGCGTCACAACAGCCCGGTCTTTCGGAGCAATCATGTCATACACTGATTCATTCCAGAATATTCCTATAATTGAAGCAATGATTGATTCAATACGACACAATTCCTTTAATACATCTCTCTTTTTCTCACAATCCGGCAGGCTTTTAACCCTGTTGATTAAATGCCGGTATTCCTTTCTAAATCTCGCTTTGCTGTTCCCGGAAGAATACTCCCCGTTTTGCAGAAAGAACTTATTGAAGAAGTAAACGAATGGATTCAAAGGCTTCTTGAGAATACTGTCAGCCTGCAGAGTGAATGTTCGAATCCCATGACGCCTGATTATTTCATATGCCAGCCGGGATTTCCCCACACCCGGGTTGCCATAGATGTAAATGATACCGCCAAATTCTCCATGTTTAACCGGTTGCAGTAACTTTGAAAGCAGGTTCAACTCCGTTTGGCGACCGACTATCACGCCTTCGTAAAATGAACCGTGAGAAGCTTTCTTCTTCTCTATCAAACGGCCGATGGGAATCATCCCCTTGAATCCCTTGAATCTGCGCGGTTTTAACTCCTGTATCCGGTAATGAGAACAGGCCTGCCTGCAAATCGACTGATCCAGGTAAGTGACAACCCGCTTCTTCTTCTCAATAAACCGGGCAGACAAATTCACAACCGATCCAAGTGCGGTGTATTCACCTCGCAATTTACTTCCCACAAAACCAGTAAACGCGGTACCACAGGTCAAACCGATACGTGCGGACAGCCGGGGAATCTTCATCACTGCGAGAGCAAAGTCCAGAGAACGATTGTACAGATTCCCCTGATTGACAGGTGCTCCGAACAGCACAAGCATCATGCCTCCATCATGGCTGAAGCCTGTCTTGTTGAAGTATCCACCGTAACTGTGAGCCAGAGTGATTACACTTTCAACTCCGGTTGCAAAATCCCTCTCTTCATCAAAAGAAATAAAGCAGGAGACGATGTCGCGAAACTCACCCCGGCCAGTCATCGAAAGAATTGTCTTTGGAATGAATTTACTCCTGCTGGTTGGAATATGCGTTTCGAAATCTTTATAGATTGGCGCGGAAGCGAATTGCAGTGAGTAAAAACCGTCCTGCCTTCGGTGATACATAATATCAGAACAATTTGCTGCATGTGACAGAATATCCGCATCAAAAATCACCTCGTTCCTGATTGCAATCCTCTCGCCTTCAATACATCGCCTGATCGCCTTACCCCCAAAATGGAAGGCGTTCTGCGTTACATGAGAGATTATTTTCCAGGTGACGGGGCCAGAGGACATACCAATTTTTATGGACAGGTTGAATGAACCGAATCTGGTTCGCAGTATGCTGCCTTCTTGAAACAGCTTTTGAATACCGGACGCTGCTGCCAGGGAGTCAACTGCATCTGCCGCGTCATATGGGAATATCGCGGTAAATGCATCACCTGCGAAAGAAGAAACAAATCCTTTGTGCTCATAGATCTTATCAATTGCAGGGGTGAACACCTTATTGATAGCATCCGCCAGGACCTCTGCCCCTTCTTTACCATTCTCCATCAGCGATTGTGTCATGATGGTAAATCCCGCGATGTCCATAAACATCGTTGCGGCCGGAAACTCTCCACTGAGCTTATTGCGTTCAAACTGTTCGTTAATAAATAATGGTATTAACCTCTGCATGAAACAGGTAACCTTCCGGTGAGATACTTTCCTCCTGGAAGAGACCCTTAGATCTTTCCTCCAGTTAAGTATATGCACAAACAGCCAGTTCAGGGAGGGAACTGACAGATTACCAATGCCAATTCTTTCCTGAAATAAATTGTATAGCTGTTATTCAATCCGGAATGTTTGCTGGTGTGTCGCAGGGAGCGACGATTGCCGCTCCCTGCTTTGATCAGATTCAGTTAATAGTTGAACTGAGAAGATCGTAAGTCATGAAAACGGTACCTTCTGAATCGGAATAATTGGTAACATATTTAACAACGCCGGTTCCTCTGGCGAAAAACCAATCGAAGTAGAAATTTGGTTCTTCAGAATCAGTATCTCTGAGGTTGGCGCAACTGGAATAAGTTCCGGCAGGTACAATTGCGCTTGCTGAAAGGGAAAGAACCGTTCTGGTAATTGTCGGATCATCAGTCTCCGGCGTCCAGGAATCATTGAGTGTAACCGGCAGCTTAATGAAAATTTCATAGTCAGTTGTTGTGGTGTCATCGTATAATCTTAGCTCTGTATCGGTTTCCTGAATGTAGTTCATTGTTACTTTTGTTGTTGTAAATGTTGTATCCGGAGTGGTAATTATGGTAATCAGGCTGTCCCTCATCGCGTAAAGTTCGAAGCCCTGCTGATGTGTTGTCGTTCCGGTGATTATGTTAAAGTTGGATCCGGTAACGAGAGCAGTATCAGCATCTGTAAAAGTTATGTATCCATTCAGTGAATAACTCCACTGATTACCTACGGCCAGTGGCAGATAATCATCGTTTCCACTGGGTCCTGTTGAACTGCTTCCACAACCGAATGCGGTAAGTAATAGTGCTACAGCAAGAACTGCTACGAGTTTTCGCATTTCTCTCCTCTTTCGTTTTTATGCTTTTGTCCGGGTTTTCCAGACAGAACAGGTAATATAAACCAAACACGCATGTTAACCCAGATAAACACTCAAGTCACATATTCACCTGAATCTGAATGTGTGTGCTGCCGTCAGCCAAAATATTTTCTGGATCTCTTCCGGTGACGCAAATCTCATGAACTCTGCGACTTGTGGAATTCATAAAATGTGTGATATTACACCCGTAAGTGCTTCATATATGAAGGTATTGCTCTTTCTTACCTGAAAATACTTAGATGGCTTCTGTTTCCTCAACCAGGCACGTATGGATGGGAAAACAGTCTACATGAAAAACCTTTCCGAAAGGGAACACAATGGTCAGAATCATTATTGTGCTGCTGGTTATCTCAACTATCGTCTTCGGCCAAATCATGAGAGAGACATCACTTTCAATCACGACAGACGATGTACTGGACACTCCATCACCTCAGGCCGGATTTCCCTTTGACACAGGCGGCAGTTGCATGGAACCGTCGGCTCAGGTGGTTGATATCGATAATGACGGTGATATGGAAATTCTTATAGCAACAGGTTCAAGTCTGAAGGCCTATCAT
>JAIOSV010000078.1 GCA_021107435.1 Candidatus Sabulitectum sp.
TCAATATCATCTTCAGAAATGGGAATGGGAAATCCGCGGGAAGAATAGAGAATCCCCCATTCGCCCGGTGTTCCCACTGAATCATCTCTGGCCCACATCCCTGTACAGAGCAACGCCAGAGAATCGGCGCATGACAGTGTGTCCAGTACGGAGGTATAAGAGAACTTCACCCCGAGAAGCACGGATATCAGTGAATCCACACCACCGTCAACAGGCCCTGCCGAAGAAAGATCAACTGCTCTCAAGTACACCGAGTCTGCAACCTCCGGAAGAGCCCATACATCCTGTATGCACCGTACTACAGTGCTGTCTGCAAGCCTGACACCGGTTGCCCAGTGACGATCAAAATTCATCTCTTCCGGTGTCATGTCCGCCGAGTCAAGAGCAACAGATGCCGCGTCCATCACAGGAGATGGGACAAGAGAAGTCAGCAGTAAAGAGAATGTAATTATCAGGGTAAACACAATTCCTCCAGTACTCATGATAAATGGAAACTACAATGTCAGTTGTCTGATAAACCAGGTTTTCAGTTAAAGTGAGAATCATCTTTGAATCCGGCTTGCGCGTTTTAGCAGCTGGATCCTGCCACATGAGAATCAATCTTCCATTAATTGCTCTCTTCGGCAGGATCAAGAATGTTTACCTGCATAAAATATTCCGTCTTATTCTTTCTTTTGCTTCTTCCCAATCGGAAACAGTTACACTGCCAGCAGCCAGGGCTTCTTCCCTGTCTTTGAAAACCGCCTCATGCCAGGCAGGTGATTCGAATTTCTTCTCATCCCCAATCAGGTCATCCCGGATTGACTCAAGTAAATCCAATTTCTGCGCATATGTATACTGAGTTAAGGGCAACTCAATTCTATCTATAGTATTCCTTTCTGTTTCAACTCCACTTGATATTATCGGTAAATGCACTGTAAAGTCAAGGAGCCTAAAATTCGGGACTGCGTTCTTTACATGACCATTGCAAATGACCATATTGGCAGTGACGGAGGTTATTCTTATGAGAACCATGGCAATTACTGATTTCAAGGCACACGCGCTTCAGATTCTTGGAGAGATCGCACAATCGAAAAAACCGCTGGTTATAACAAGACGGGGAAAACCTCTGGTAGAGGTAATTCCTTTTTCAGAAGACAAACCTGTTCCAGGGAAATTATCAGAGGCGCTGGTATTCGAGAATGACATTGTCTCCCCTCTCGGAGATGACATGTGGGATGCGTGCAGATGAGATATCTGCTTGACACACACGCCTGGATCTGGTGGAACATGCACCCGGAGAAACTCTCAAACAGGGTACTTACCCTCCTGCTGGAGCCGAATAAATATAAGGAACTTCTTCTTTCAGCCATTTCCCCGTGGGAATTCAGTAAGTTACTGGAAAAGAAAAGAATTGGTATTTCCTGCAATCCGGAAGAATGGATTGAGAAAGCCCTGAATATGCCGAAGCTCCGGCTTGTCCCCCTGACTCCGGGCATAGCATATCGTTCAACATCTTTACCGCAACCGTTCAATGGAGATCCTGCTGACCAGATAATTATTGCCACCGCCAGAGATGAGAATGCCACAATAGTGACAAAAGACAAAATCATCAAGAAATACAAACATGTAAGATCTCTGTGGTAGGAATGCAATCACCGCATTTACAATTCTGTGAGAATTCCTCAGTATTTCCGCATGGGTCTAAGATCACAACAGAGCCAGTAACGGAGGAAAATCCATGAGTACCGTTATCAACGACAACACTGTTGCCTTAATGGCAATCCGGGTTCGCGAAGAACACCCCATGATCCACCACATCACCAACAGCGTGGTAATGAATTTTACCGCAAACATCACACTTGCCATGGGTGCTGCTCCAGTAATGGCTCCGTCAATTACCGAGTCAGCGGAGATGGCGGGATATGCAGGAGCACTGCTTCTTAACATAGGCACTATCAACCCTGAACTGCTTGAAAGCATGCTGGCTGCGGGCAAAGCAGCTAACGAAAAGAATATCCCAATCATTCTCGATCCCGTTGGAGCGGGAGCCACCGGGCTGCGGACAAATGCAATAGCAACCCTTCTCTCCGAGCTGAATATCTCTGTGATCAGAGGAAATGCTGGAGAGATACTTTCACTGGCTGGAACTACCGGTGGAATACGGGGAGTTGACTCTCTTGTCAGCGGATCAGGTAAAGAAAACATTTTCATGGGCTTTGCACGGGAAACCGGGATAGTTACAGCTGTGAGCGGAGAAACCGATTTCATCACTGATGGCACAAACTGGATAAAGGTCTGTAATGGAAACCCATTGATGGGCTCAGTTACCGGGACGGGATGCGGGGCTACAACTGCCGCAGCCTGCTTCGCAGCATCGGGAACTCCGCTGCTTCAATCTGTAGCGGCAGGTATCGCATGCTACAACATAGCAGGGGAAATCGCCTCCGGGATCTGCCGGGGGCCGGGATCCTTTGTTCCGGAATTCATAGATCAACTGGCAAATCTCACCGGTGAAACTATTCTGAATAAGCTTCGAATAGAGACGAACCTGTGAAGCCGGAACTCAGGGATGCTCTGAAGCTCTATCTGGTAACAGACCCTGTCCTCCACGGAGGGCGGGGAGTCTCTGCCACCTGCAGGGAAGCTCTTATTGCAGGAGTAAGGTTTGTTCAGCTCAGAGATAAGAATGCTTCCACTCAATCACTCTTAAACTCCGCTATGGAGTTGCGCGATCTGTGTGCCGGGTACTCAAGCTACTTCGTGGTAAATGATCGTATTGATGTGGCAATGGCAGCGGGCGCAGATGGTGTTCACCTGGGGCAGAGCGATATGCCGCTAGATACTGCTCGATCTCTTATGGGACCGGAAGCCATTATCGGGGTTTCGGTAAGAACCGTGGAAGAAGCACAGAAGGCTTTCGAGCAAGGAGCAAACTACATTGCCGCAAATCTTGTCTTCCCCACCCGTACAAAAAAGGATGTAAAGGAACCCCTGGGGCTGGATATGGTTTCGATTCTCTCTGAAGCTTCGTCTCTGCCCCTGATCGCAATTGGAGGAATCAATCCGGAAAACACAGCTCTTGTAATGAATGCCGGTTGCGCGGGAGTCGCTGTGGTAACAGCAGTAATGAATGCGGATTCACCTTCTTCTGCAGTTGAGAAGTTCCTGAATATTCTTAATCGTCAAACAAATTCTCCAGCTGTGTTTGAGTAATCCTATCCATCCTTTTTCTGTCTTGACAACAATAACTACTGCTAAGATATTGAGGGACAGTTCATAATGAAGCATCAGCATGTCAATCTTTCAAAGGAAGGAGTCAAGAAATGAAATGGTCAATTATTGCTGTAATTATTCTTTCCATTCTGCTTGCAGCAGGATGCGGTGGAGAAGCCGGGAACAGAACTGCTGAGCAGACGGAGGAACTTAACGATCCTGAAGTTCTGGGAAACACTGTAGCAGATGTTTATGAAACAATGTATGATGAGTTGAACCATGTTGTTAATCTGGGTCTCAGCGTTGAGGATCTTTCGGCTGAAATCGCGGCGATGAAGGAAGATTACATTGGACAATTCGTTGAACTGGGAGCTGTTCGCGAAGAAATGAATGAGGAGCAGAAAGAAATAGCCAACAGCACAATCAGAAGCCGTTTCTATAACCTGGATATGGAAATATATGAATCAGTCAACGATCAGATCAGCGCTTACAGAGTACAGGACAATGACCTGGCAAACGAGATCGCTGAATTCAATATCCTCGCACAGTATGCTGATTATGAACTCCTGAGAGAGCAGAGTCCGGATGAAGCTGCCCGTCTCGGGATCTGATAAACACACAAGCCGGAATATCAGGCGCCTTTTCCTGTTAGCTGAAAACATCCTTTTCCCGAAAATCGGGCAGGTAGTGATCCGGTGAAGAATCCGGCTCCTGTATGAGCGTGTTTGACAGACCGGATTCTTCGGCTGCTTCAACCGCCTTCCAGTACTCGGAGGGTCGGAGTTTTCTTGAAAGAAGAACAAACTCCTCTGCTCTGTAAACCGGGTTGTACTGGGACATAAGGCTCACTGTGATTTCAGTGGACACAGAAGCAATAAAACGAAGTATCTCTTCGGTGTCAGCAAGATCATTGGGAAGTACCAGATGCCTGACACAAAGACCCTTTGTCGCTGTTCCATTCTCTGTTTTCAGTGCTCCCACCTGCCTGAACATTTCTTTTACTGCTGCTCTGGCAGCTTCAGGATAACCGGGTGTATCAGAATACTCCATTGCAGAGTCTTCACTCCAGTACTTGAAATCAGGCAGGTATATGTCCACGAGACCTTCAAGCTCCTTGAGAGCTTCCACGGTCTCGAAGCCGTTTGAATTCCAGATAACTGGAACTGTGAGACCTATGTTCTTTGCGATTCGTATTGTTTCCGCAACCAGCGGAAGGTAATGACCGGGAGA
>JAIOSV010000026.1 GCA_021107435.1 Candidatus Sabulitectum sp.
GGATATGATGAAATACGGCATGAGTTTCATTAAATGCCTCCGTTCAAACGTCTCCTGTCAAGGCACAGGAAGCTTGATTTCCCGCCTGCAGGATATTTTATAACACATAACCAGTCAACTCCTGATTAACCTATTTGCCTGCCTGAAATGATGATATCCCCCGCTTATTCTCCTGTCAATGCCATATACGACGGTTGACTATTTATGCATATCACAAGTTCAACTTGACAATTACCCGGATACAGGGCAATTCATTTTGACGGGCAGCCACAAACCAACGCTGCATCAAGCCGAAACTCAGTCCAAACGATAGGTTCTGAATCCTCGGCAGGTAAGGAGAAACCTGTAATCATTCAAGTATTCATTCAGCCATCCGGAGTCGCAGAGATAATCGTAGATGCTGAAGCCGGCCGGGCATGCCTGACATGGTACTTGCGCGTCGACGAATACGAGTGCTGGTCTGTGGGCTCGAATGTCCGTTCCAAGCTCCGTAAGGAACTGCATTTCTTCATCTGCCATGTCCGGTGGTGACCTGTAACAGAAATCTCCAGAGTTGGAAATTTCTGCGTCACTGTAAATCAGTGCGATAGGAAAGGCTGACATGAATCTTGTTCCAGGTAGCCTGTCGGCATAAACGAGTGTCGGATATTTTGGATAGACGGAAGTAGAAATGAAAGAAATCCGCTCACCGGGGTCTGAGTATATCTCTATTATCTTCAGGAACTCTTCCATGCTTGAGTATGCGGAATCCGCGTGCCGGAATGAGTTTCCGCTTAGTATCAAGCAGGCTACGACCGGGCTCAACAAAAAAGCAATGATTATTAATTTCGCGTTATTCCCATTTGGTTTGTGCTTTTCGTAAACAACTGCGATGGATACGGTTATAAGCACTACTACTAGTCCGAATGCCGGAAACAACTGGTAAGGCCAACCTTTGTGCTGAAGCAGAAACAAGCCGGTTGCGATAATAGATGCAACAAGCAGCAATTCGAGGAGATGCCTGATTGCACGCCTGCTTTTGAACATGACAAAAATAGAAAGGATTGCACTCCCCAGAAACAAAAACCAGTATTGCTGGAATTCCCCGATAATTCCGCAAATTGATGCATTGTATGAATGGTAACCGGTGGCAATGAAAGGTATCCATCTGGTAAAAAAGGGAGACTGTATGGAGCCCGGCAACAGAAGCAGATGAACAGCAAAGGCAAGTACAACGAAGTATACGGCAAACATTTCCGGGGTACGATAAGCTCTTTTTCCTCTCATGTATAATCCCATCCAGACTTCTATCAAAGCTGCCTGAGCAAAGAAGGATGGCTTACACAACATCATGATACCCGCGAGAGAGCCTGTAAACACTGCCATTGCAGTGCTAACACCAACATCCTGCATTCTGGAATGTCTAACGAGAACAAACGGAAGCCATGCGAGCACAAATAGATGCTCTCTTTGTCCGAAGTCTCCAAGACTGTATGCCTTAAGTGACAGGATAAGTATTGATGAAGAGACAAGAGCGACTCCTGCCCAGGAGTGGAACAGCCCAGACTTTCGCACTAGCAGGAACACTGCGAAACAGGTGAAAAAAGTGAAGAGGATAACTACCGCAGTGAACACAAGAGGTACATTTATACCAAGGATAATAGATAACAGAACCGGCGGTACATAGATGTATTGTGACATATGTATATTTGTCTCAACATGATTCACGTAGGGAATGCTTCCATCGGAGATAAGCCTTCCGCACTGGAGCAGAAGTGCACAATCGTGGTTAAGCAGTACACCAGAGAATGTAGCAGTAAAAAGCATTATGGCAGCGCAGATTAGCAAGGCTGCAATCGAACAGTTTCTTGAATCGAGTATCAAGGAAAGTTTCAAATCTGCTACTCCCCCTTGCGATTCCTGGCCAAGCATCCAGGGATCCCTGTTATATTATGAAGCTTAAACTGTTTCTCTTAATTACTAATTACTACTCCCGCCTACCATATGTTCATGGGGCTCCATCCGTCAATGCGGTGTATAAATGACAATGCATTCCGGCACCATTTCTTCAATCTCGTTTAACTGTTCAGCCTCTTCAGGCAATTTGATATCAATCGACCTATGGAATTCCTGATTCATATATCTTCTTCCCGATATCCAATCCTCATGCTGTTCCAGTAAAACCATTCCAACAAATCTGATCGCAGAGTCCTTGTTGGGAAAGACCCTCACTGTTCTCGTTCTTCGCTTAACCTGAGAGTTAAGATTCTCCAAAGGGTTATTGGTTCTTCTCTTGCACCAGAAGACTAGAGAGTGCTGAATGTAGGCTAGCACTTCCTCACGAGCATTGTCAGCATATAAGTTAACTGAAAATATTCAGAACTCAGTCTGTCTGCAAAAGAAGTGATGAATATGAGCTTAATGCAACGAACAGAACTTCGCGATCTCAATCACCAGCAAAAGCCAGAAGTATCGCGTACTGATCACTCTGGAATTGCCAGATAGTCTCCAAGTTTAGCCCCAGGGTATGCCAAAGAGAACTCTTTTTCAAAAGAGCAGAGAATTACAGTGTAAAGCTCCGAGTTCCTTCTTACTGCAACTCCGTAGTTAAAAATGCCAGGATAGAAATTGTAATCTGCAAAGAAAGCCGAATCATCAATCAGTTGCGCATTGAAAAAGGTGTAATCAATGTGGGGCATCCATATAAGGTCCGGCTGTTGAGATAGAATGTAAGAAGAAGAAAACCCTTCTTTGACAAGTGTCATATCGTGCAATCCAGCCATATCAACAATGGTTGCAGAGGGATTTTCTGCTGAAATGTAGCCATATTCAGTAGCTGCGACTGACGCACCCGGCGGCAAATTCCCAACGATTGAAGACATGTGCAGTATCGCATCCCACCAATTAAGATACGGCAAAGGTTCGTCCGATGAAGAAGAATAGCATGTTTGAGCAGAAAAAACTTCAAAGCCATCCTGTGATTTGATCCACATCGAAGAGAGAGCCTGTCTCATCGGATTCAAGAATGTTATGCATGACAAAACCGCAAGAACAGGAACTCGATACAGGTAAGATCTGATAGGCGGGAAGTGCCTTTTCTGCAGCACAGATTCCAGAACTATAAAAGCAGCCATTACAGTGAAAGGCAGGGATGGAAAATAATATCGGGCAAACCAGCCCATGATTTGAACAGTTGTCGCATAATAGATGAAAGTAATTACAACAGGAACGAGAATGGATACCAACTCAGGAATTTTTGCCCTTCGTGTAAAAAGAATTACTACTGCTATAAAGGGAAATGTATCACGAAGAAACTGCAGCAGATAATCCACGGCATTCCAGTTGTTTATTCCAGCATACCCGACAAGGAACTCTCCGGACTTGGTGTAAAAGGGAACAGGAAGAGAAGAGCCGAACAATAAAAAAGAAACTAAGAGAATCAATCCAACAGCAGAGGCAAAGGATAGCAGGTAAATCAATGCAGTACGGAAAGAGAATCTCCCTATGGAAAGAAGAAACAAAGCAGGAAAAAGCAAAGAATAAACACCATTATCCGGGCGAACCCAAAATGCAAAAACTGCCGAAAGAAGGACAAAGGAAAACGATGCCTTGTCGGGTTTCCTGCTGTAAAGAATGACCGAGAGTACTAATATCGCATTTGCTGCAAAAGCTGTGGTAGTTTCCATTCCGGTGAATGAGTGATATCTGAAGGAGCTGGAAATAAGACAGAGCGGAATAACCAAAATAGGTATATGCCATTTTGATATAGTCTGTCCTGTCTGATAACCGATAGTAACAAGAGCTAGAAGGCCGATAAGACCAGCTGAATATGAAGTAGTGCTGAGAAGAAAAGAGTTTTCCATTGAGAAGCAATGCTTTATAAGGGTAATCAGAAAGAGATAGATAGAGCTTGTCGCTCCATAAGCTGCCCCGTCAGATGCATTCCAGGAATAGCCATTGCCTTCCAGAAAATTGGAAGCATACCTGCAATACATATATGCATCGTCGAACTCAGTAAAGAACCTCGAAGGGGCATAATGTACTATATAATATGCTATTACAAGCATAGATATTAGTACTATAGCAACTTTAGTAGCGTTAAGTATGTATCTCATTTCCGTTAGCTCCGTCCGTCAATGTGGTTGAGCACCAACGCATTCAGGCACCATTTCTTCAATCTCATTTAACTGTTCAGCTTCTTCAGGCAATTTGATATCAATCGACCTATGGAATTCCTGATTCATATATCTTCTTCCCGATATCCAATCCTCATGCTGTTCCAGTAAAACCATCCGGGATGAGCATCGGAGGTTACATGGCATACTCAATTAAGCCCCCGCTCAACCAAGCCCATCAGGAACAGTCTCCAGGCTATCTCGTTCTCAGAGGTGAATACATCCACTCCAAGGATCTCTCTGGTTCCCTCATCATTTACTCCCACAGCAATCACTACTGTAACATTCTCTACACTGCCAAACTCCCGGCACTTTATCATGGTAGCATCCAGCCAGAGGAATCTGAAAGAACCATTCTGAAGTGGGCATGTACACGAAAATGCCTGCACCTTTTCATCAAGGCTCTTAGCCATCTCTGATAATGTGCTCTTCGAGATTCCATCAATACCAAGTATCTTAACCAGACGATTCATCTTGCCAGTACTACCACACTGGACGCACGCTGAATTAGTATCATTAATAGCTTTCTGGTACTAACACTGCCTGCCCAGGCTTCACTGATAACCTGAACCGTGGCTCTCTCTGAACGCTTTCTGGACTCATCTTCATTACTGAATAATGCTCTTCATCCTCATGTGAGTCAAGATTCATACGCGAGAAGATACAAAGGTGGGAAATACAGCGTTGTGTGTAACTTTGAAATAGGATATATAAGGTACTTGATGGCATAGAAGAAGTATTGTATTATTGAAACCAGATCTTTAATCTGAAAGGGTTTAATTCCCTAGCAGTTAGGGGCATTACTTTAGGAATATGAATATGAGAAACTGTATCCAGCTGGCTGAAGTTTGATTTTTAGATGTCCCGCTTTTGGGGATGATGTGGCTTTATTAGTGCTGATATATGTGTTCTAGTTATAGATAAAGAATTGCATTCTTAAAAGAGTATCGTTTTTCGTTGTTTTAAAATCAAACTCAGAAAGGGGTAAAAACAATGCTTAAGTACCTGTACAGAGTAATCATGTTGCTACTAATGACAATCGTTCTAATTGATTGTCCTTCGTATGCCTATGAAGACCAGAATCAGGACGGCGTGATAGTAAGAATATGTTCTCCTCCAGGAAGAGAATTAGTAATGAAACCTGACTCAACCTGGGTGGAAGTCTGCACAGGATACCCGTTCAGGGATCTCATGGATAATCCAGATGATTGGGATGTTACAAGAAGTGTAATCGACTACTTCGCATACGCTTCTTGGATTCTTAATGACAACTTTACCAATGCTGAACTGGAATCATACTTTACCCAGATGAACAATTGGGATCTGAATTTCGTTCTTGGCGTTATTGCACTTAAGAATCTTCCTTGTGCGACCACTGGCGAGCAATGCTATGCAATTGAGAGTGCAAGATGGATTAGGTATGACAGCCTTGGGTTGACCATATCCGCCCTCGGTATTGACGAACCATTAACTGCTGCAATAGGAGGACACTTGGGAGAAACTGCATTTCCCCCTATGTCAGATCTTAACTATGCTGTACGGGAAACTGCAGATTGGCTGGAACTTACAAGGTCAGATCCTATAATCGGTAATGTTCCCATCTCTCTTGTCGAAGCGTATCCTCGTAATACCTATCCCGCAACAAGCAAGGAAGAGATAATAGAGTTCATTGATTGCCTTCAGGAGGAATGCCTCAATAGAGGAATTGTTGGAATTTCTGATTTGGCTCTTGACTATAACTGGTGCGGGTATTCTGCTTCGTATTATTGGAATGAAGTCATTGACCTTGAAGACTACGCAAACAGTATTGGGTTGCCTTTTGCAATGATCTTCTGGCCTGCTAGATCATATACGTCAGCACATACTGACGAAGATTTTTATCTTGACATAATGTACCAAGGGGATTTGTACTTCAATACTTACGGCGGTTCCCCGGACTTTATTGATGTTACAGCTTGGGATTACATTCCAGTGCAAATGATACCTGAGTCATATGAGAACTTTAGACCACTTGATGCTTTTCCTTTCACATGTTCCTTCTTGGACTTCTACAACACCTATTATATAAAAGCTGATGGCAACACTACGAATTCATCCTCCCAGACAATGAATATTCCCAGCATTACATCCCTGTCTCCAAACCCTGCAAGATCAGGCGTGACTGTACAGTTCCATTCACCAGACTTTACGACCAGTGTACGATTTGAAGCATTCGATGTAACTGGGCGCAAGATCAGGACCGAAGATATAGGCGCTGCCTGTTCCGGGGATAATATCTATTCATGGGATGGATGCACCAGTAGCGGGGAACCCGTATCAAGCGGTATCTACTTTGTCCAGCTGACTTTCGATGGACAGGCTTCCGATGTTTCACACCTACTTGTTGTGAAGGAGTAGTAAAGACTGAAAAAGTAAAATTCTATTGCTCATAAATAGGAGGGCAGTTTAGTGCTATAACACTCTAAACTGCTCTCTTCTTTATTTTACCTACCTTATGCTTTTCACTTTTGCGTTCTGCTTCTCGGTGCATCGTAACGTATATGTTTAGGAATTCCTTAAGAACCCCAGCTGGATACTCGGCTCGCTAGGCTCACCCCATAACGCCACTGGTCAATTCAGTATTTCCCTGTCCAGCACAGCAGAACAGCACGAAGCTCATTACCGACTTCCGTCGGAACGCTGGTCAAGATTCTGGCAGGAAAGACGAACACAGCAGAACATACCATCTTGAATGAAATCATTCGCTTGAAGACAGCCTGGATCTGGTTACTGAACATATAAAACAACTGGAGTTATCCCTGCAGCCACCTGATGAAGTGGAAATCAGCCTGCTTCAGCACAGTCTACTGATGAAACTATTCGTTTCTCCAATAATTTTTATCTTAACCCTTTCCCATTCAATCTTTTCTATTGTTTGAGGATTAGGCTCTAAATCAGCATCATCGAAATATGTTAAGCTTTTTAGAATATGAAATTTGTTTGTGTCAGGGAACTTCTTTTCAAAAAGGCTGAACATTTGCTCAAGTCTGTATGATTTAAGCAAATAGAAAATATCGTAAAAATCTTTTTTTGAACCTCGTCCGGCAACAGCAGATAATTTCATTGCGATAATGTCTTCTACTGAGAGTAATCTAATTTTATCAATTGTTAATATCGGCTTAATCAGCGGATATGAATATGTAATCAAATCAACTTCGACAGTATCATTTTCTCTTCCGTAACACGCCATATCAAAGCTCAAGGCATTCTGCTTTTCGGTTATATTGATAAGTGCAAACTGTTTATTCAATTTTGAGATCAGTGTTTCTGTGTCAAAATCATCCAAAGTGAACATATCAATATCCACTGAAATCCGATGTCCAATTTGTAAAGCCAGTGCTGTTCCACCCGCAAGAAAAAAATCCTGTAGATATGGCAACAGCATCAGTTCTTTTAAAAATTCCAGAGTTGTCGGATAGATGGTTCTGTATTGTAACATCTGAATTTCTCTTTTGGTATGTTGAAAAATGTATGACAAAAGCTAAATGTAACCTTGTCCAGATATCGGAGATGAAGAGCCTCGTTCTTTATTTTGTCCAGGCCATAGTATTTTCTAAGTTCCTGCCAGTCGTTCCAATTTCCCCTTGTAAGAACTCGTTCAATTACAAAACGCGCATGCCTCTCATAATCAATGCTCAAGAAATCGACATCCCAGAATAGCGTTTTTCTTAGTACAGGCTTTAATCTTTTCATACCAGCAATTTAACCGTTTCCCGGAATATTGTCAATCAAACAGCATCAGATTCTTTCCACCGGCATAAACTCTTCAGCTGACTCATACTGTACATACAACTCTTCTCAGATGGTAACATTTTACATTTCACCCAGACCATAAAGCAGTAGCATCTGTACGGCTCCATTATTTCCTGCATGACACTGATCTTCACCGACCCCATGTCTGTTTATGCAAATCAGAAGTACAACTTGACATTTGCATATAAATTATGCGTCTTTCAACATGATATTGAATACACTCCAACCCCCTCAAATCAGATGAGCGTGATTTGCGGGGTTTTCTGTACATCGGCAGTACAACTCCGGATATGACGTTAATTATTTGCTGGCAAAATATTTGAACAATTTGTCAATTCTGCTCAGAAAGAACTCTCTGCTCCATAGCTGGATGGCTTCAACTTCTCCTTTGGGAAGAAACCTCAAAATATCATCCTTTGCCGCACTCCAGTTCAGGGAATTAATTCTATTGGTAAGAGCCAGCTTAAGCCATGATTTTGTTACATGAATATCCTGATCTTCCCATGAACCGGACTGAATAAGAGTGTTTTCAAGATACCCAAGATCAGGTTCAACATATTTTGATACGAACCACTGAAAATCATACAGATCACGCCCCTTTGTGTATTGTCTGCACAGAAGAGCATGACATTTCCCCGCGAACAGGCAGTTGATAGTTGGAATCTGCAATCTGTAAGGAAGAGGAAAATCAAGAAACGATGTTTCTGAAGACAACCCTTCGGGTGGATTTACATCAATTTCCAGCCTGATCCTTATTTTTCTTCTGGGATCCCGTAAATGTGCGAATGAGAGCAGATCAGCGATTGAGCCCTGCCTGACAAGCATCTTCTTAACTGGACTGGTCTGATTTTCCTTATTCAGAAACTCAGGTTCAAAACCATACAGATTACAGCGACTGGCGATCTTCTTTTTATATGCACTCCAGTCGAATCGCGGTTGTGCATCAAGCATTACAAAGTCGAGATCCTCTGAAAATCTTCTCAGCCCGTGAACAAGCCTGAGACAGGTTCCTCCATGAAAGGCAGCCAGATTGAAGAAATCCGCATCAGAAAGCCCGGAAAGAATCACTTCCTGAAGAATCTCCCTTAAAGCATCAAACTCTTCCTCAGCGGTTTCCGCGTTATATCCGCCAAGTTTTTCCTCAAGAATCCTGTTCATTGAAACAACTCCTGCTCCAGATTTCGAAGGTACTTCCGAACGCTGCTTGATCTGAATACAGAGGAAAGCAGTTCGAAATCCTTCCTTTCAACTGTTTTGAGTTCATATTCATCCACGCGGAGGCTTTCAGTGATAAATTCAATTCCTGTCCATTGCAGTTTTCTTTCATAGACAATATCAGCAACAGCACGAAGGGCGGAGGCCACAAGGAATGATTGAACCCCTGCATCGACCCGTTCCACCATTGTAAGGAAGTCTGCCTTTCCCGTGGGAATATGAATGTACTCAAATCTTCCAAGCGCAGTGCTAAGAACTCTGCTTCGCGAAGAGCGGACAGTACTGGCAACAACAGGCACGCTTTCGGGAATCCATCCATGAAACGCTAAAGCACTTTCGAAAGACACATAGCTTTCTTTAACCATTCGATTAGCCAGATGAAAGGAAACAGGCTTCTGACTCCTGTATTTCGGACAGAGAATATAGAAACCTCTTCTGAGGCGAATAAGTTCTCCTGCAGACATAGCTCTGTAGACCAGGCTTTGAACTCGTCCCTGACTGCCACCGAAAATATGATAAAGATCGTTGGTATGAACTACACGATTCCTGAATCCCATGTCGATCAATTTTTCAATAGAACCAAGCATATATATCTTTCTGTACGATACTCTCACAAGTTGAGTGTATCTTACAGAAATATTACATATTCTTCATTCAATGTCATCAGGCTTAACACAAGGCGGATCCAGAGTCGTTGGTTACCCAATATTCCTCCATCCCCGGGTGATGGGCTGGGGTATCGCCTGAACAATTTTTGATTATCCGGAATCCACTCCTAATAAGAAGGACTCAGGTGTCAAGAACTTATTCAGAAAGAGGTATCCACATGAACGAAGTAATCGGATCATCTACTGCTTAAGGAGCGGGCAATCTCAAAGTCTCATTCACTGACCTTCACCAACCCCATGTCTGTTTATGCAAATCAGAAGTACAACTTGACATTTGCATATAAATTATGCGTCTTTCAACATTTTGCATAGATTAGAACTCTTTCTTCCAGAACTCTTTTTCTAAAGTGGGGATTTCTGAGACTCTTGTCAGTTAACAGATCTATACTGCTTTCCAGTGTATCTTCAAGTCTGTGGAGCAGTCCGAAATATCTTTTCGCAAAACTATCTTCAGAAAAATTGAATTCAACCAGCAAATCCACATCACTGGAGGGTGATTCTGCACTCCTGGCGAAAGAACCAAAAACGAACAGTTTCTGCACCTCGAACTCAGTACATGCGGGAATAACTTCCCTTTTTATGTCTTTAATATTCATAGGGATATCATATACTCACAATAGCAATTCCCTCAAGTGAATCAAATCTTAACTGGGTGGTTCTGCTGGAAATGGTTCTATTCTTGACAAAACTCTCAGAGCCACCGCGGCGGCCCCGATACCATTATCGATGTTCACCACGCACACTCCCGGGCTGCAAGAGCTGAGTGATGAGAACAGAGCTGTGAAACCGTCCAGAGCGGCACCGTAGCCGGTACTGACTGGTAATGCAATTATCGGGCCGGGGAACAACCCTCCCAGCACACTTACCAGTGCTGCGTCCATACCGGCGCAGGCAATGCAGACAGACGCGGAAAGAATATCAGGCAGTACATTGCTTAAACGGTGAATACCGGCAACGCCCACATCGGCAATAAGCTTTACAGGTACACCCATTGTTTCAAGAACGATTACAGTTTCTCCCGCTACAGGCAGATCAGAGGTACCGGCTGTAACTACAACAACAGAGCCGGTTGACCTAAAGGAACCACTGTACTCTCCCACAACAAACATTCGTGAAAGAGAATGCAGCTTCCCCGCTGGAAAAGCCTCCAGAAGATGAGAAGAAAAGTCCTCCGGTACACGGGAGACAATTGCCAGGCCGGCTCGAGCAAACAAAGACTTTGTAATTGAAACAACCTGCTCAACGGTTTTCCCCATACCAAACACAACCTCGGGTAAAGGCTGCCTTTCTCCACGACAGGAATCAACTACTGAAAAGCCCAGGTCATCCAGCCCGGCACCGCGTAAAGCGGTGACCGCTTCACCCGGTTCTATACCGGCAGTCTTAAGTATTTCAAGCAAACGAGCTATATCCATAAAATCCTCATGCAAACAGAGCAGATGCCGCACCTCTGGCTGACTGCAGAACAACCTTAACCGGCACTCCGGCTGCATCAGCCAGAGCAACACATTCTTCAAACTCCGGTTCAGCGCTGACAAGTTTGTTCCTGTAATATCCAAGCTTAACAGCAACATCACCATAGCTGGTACTGACCTGCTTGAACTCCCGCTGCAGTACTATTCTCTCGACATCAGAGATTCTCACTCCTAAAGTTGAAGAATGAGTAAAGATCTCCGACAGTACAGACTCCCGGGCATTCTCAGGCAGATGTACCACCAGTTCCATTGCAGGTCTGCCCTTCTTACCCAGGCAATTCCTCGCATAGCAGTCAAGGGCTCCTGCCTGCAGGATCTTTTCATTAAGCACAGGCCAAATTCTGGGATCAAGGTCATCAATCACTGCTTCTATCCTGATACAACTGCTCACCATACTAAAAGCATCGCCTGAATTGTCAGGAACAGTTGAGCCAATTACCAGCCGCAGCAGGTTGGCTCTGGTTTTACCCTCCCGCGTGCCAGCGCCCATTCCGTTGGAGATACCGACGTAAGGCGGAGGAGCATCCCATGACTCAACCAGAGCAGTAAGTACTGCAGCACCTGTAGGTGTAGTAAGCTCCGACGGCTCACTGGTTGGTACAACCGGAGCACCTTCAAGTAACAAAGAAGTTGCCGGAGCAGGCAGGGGCATTATCCCGTGCGCGCATGAAACAGTACCTGTACCCACCGCAACTGAGGAAGAGTAAACAGTATGTACTTCCAGCAGATGCATTCCCAGGCAACTGCCCACTACATCAATAATGGCATCCATGGCACCAACCTCATGGAAGTGCACTTC
This sequence comes from Candidatus Sabulitectum sp., assembly GCA_021107435.1. Taxonomy (GTDB): domain Bacteria; phylum Fermentibacterota; class Fermentibacteria; order Fermentibacterales; family JCC-6; genus Sabulitectum. The sequence continues at coordinate 12,104 of JAIOSV010000026.1, forward strand.
ATCAATATCAACGCCATGAGCAGCAGCCTCTGCTGAAGCAAGCAATTGAAAAGCTTTCATTGACTTCTTCTTCACCCAGGGGTCAAGAGAAGAAGGCTCTATAATCCCGACAATATCTGACAGATGTCTATGTACGTGCTCACGGGGAATTACCACTTCAACATGAGTACCCTGTAAACCGCCGCGTATTACTTTTGCAGCAACAATGTCCCAGCCTGGAAGGGGTAATACCCGTAAACCGGCGACCAGGTCTTCAAGAGGAAGGCCATTATCAAGCAGAGCCCCAAGAATCATGTTACCGGATATACCACTGCATGGATTGAATACTGCTATCTTCATTATGAAATAACTCCGCAAAAAGTTTATGTTACCCTGAATTCCGTGAATGGTATGATAAGCAAAAGCAACAAAAAGGAATACCTCATGCAGACAGCAACAGAGCAGACAATCCCGGCACTCGCCCGGGAACTGCGCAGCCAAAGCAAAGTCGGCATACTGGTCTCCGGGGGCTGTGACAGCGAAGTCCTCCTCAGAGCTGCCGCAGATGTACTGGGCAGCGCAAACACTGTTGCTTTCAACGCTGTCACACCTTTCATTGCTGACTACTACACAGAGATAGTCAAAACCACCGCCAGAGAACTTAACATCAGACTAATCCAGGTAGAACTGAACCCACTTGATATCAAGGGTATTACAGCAAACACACCAGAACGCTGCTACCTCTGCAAGAAAGCCATCTACTCAACCATCAAAGCAGCGGCAGAGAAGCAGAGTATTACCATACTGGCTGACGGCACCAATCTGGATGATACCGGTGAACACCGCCCCGGTCTGAAAGCAGCTGAAGAACTGGACATTCAGCATCCATTCAAGAATGCTGAAATGAAAAAAATAGATATCAGAGAACTCGGCAGGCAACTCGGAATGACAGACCCGGACAGACCATCCGATTCCTGCCTTGCGACAAGAATTCCGGAGTACACACCCATTACGGCAAAAACTCTATCACTGATCAGCAAAATAGAACAGTCGCTGAGACCACACGCTAAGGGAAGACTCAGAGCCAGAGTATCAGAAACACAGATAACACTGGAGTACCAGACAACAGACAGAGAGCTTGTTGAGGCCCGCAGACAGGAACTCCAGACCATTGCAGGCAATAACATGTGTACTATCATATTTATGAAAACACCTAACTTATGATGTGGGAACTTTTCACGGCACTTGTTGTACCCATTTAAAGTAATTAGTATTGGGTGTTGAAGAGGAGATAGATTTGAGATTTCTGAATTGGTCGCACGCCATTATCGGTTTTCTTATTGGCGTGGCGCTCATTCTTTACGTAAGGAGTGAGAAAGAGACTGATGTATCGGTTCAGGACTCTCCTCAGATAGTGGAGGTGCAAACAGAATGACTGAGAAAGTTGTTTCTTTATCTGGAGGGCTTGTGCTGGGAATGGTCTTTGCGCTGTTTCTCGGTATAGGCGCCACACAAAACTTAGCACCAAATATGCATTTTGAGATGCCGGCAATTTTGCAAATGACAATTGCCCAGGCTACACATAACACATCAGCTACTGCCGGCAACACTACCCCAAACACAAGCGCAACACCTCCGAGCGAAGAAGACAGAGGCAGAATTACCAGAATTGCCACTCTTACGGAAACCGCTGATCCGGCATTTACTGCACCGCAAGAAGTATTTACCCCAAAGAACTGGAACGTCACAGCA
>JAIOSV010000057.1 GCA_021107435.1 Candidatus Sabulitectum sp.
GCCCCTCTCAGAAAAAAGAATTGTCTTCTTCCGGCACCCCTATCGGAAAAATAAACTCCTGATAATTAATTGTACAAAAAGATGAACGCTAAGTAAAGACCTTCAACATGCAGCGGAAGGGTTCTAGCCCCTTTAAGAATAAGTACAGCACAACATCGTAGAGAAGTATGAGCCTCACTGGCAATGAATCTTCTCATCCTGATTTCTCCAGCGCTCAGTACCGTGTACAGTACTGCGAAAAGTACACTGGAAAAGTCGGCGAAAGGGGCAGAAAAAATAAACATGCATTAGCAAAACTGGTGAATTCTGCACAACCTGTATAGTACTGATTCCCACTGCAATTTTCAGAGCTGCTGACATTCATGGAATCCGGCTGATCGCCGGATACTCTGCGAAGTGACAGAAGTACCTTTGATTTTGCCTCACGCAGCAAGAAGATAAGAGAAATAGTCGTCAAATTCAGAGAAATGCTTCCATAATTGCTTCTCAGATAGTCTCAAAAGCTGACTTGAGTCGTCGGGCATTCAAAGCCGCTTCGGGAGTGAATGGGCCATTCTCCAGATAGTCAATTTCACTGTTGAGTATCCCGATAATAATCCTTCCCGCTTCCCCTGCCCCGTATATCTCTATCATTGCGTCCTGCTGACTCTGCAGTCTGAGAGAGGTAGTAGTTGCGATGTATTCAGTGTCTGCACCGGGAGCTGAAACAGCCAGGCTGCCGATAATGAAGTGTGCCGCAATTTGGAACTCAATTGATTCTGTTCCGGCAAGTTGTAACAGCCTCCTGGTTTCTCCATCAGGAACAAGCAGGCCAGTGGGTGAAAGAAATGCAACTGACGCCTGAGGACCGCCATTTCTGTACCAGAAGTTCAGTAATTCCCTGGGGGGCTGGTTTGCGCAGCAGTTTCTGAATGAGTTCATGACAGTGTTACCGTAGGAATCAATCTCGCAGGCAAGTTTGAAGTACTTTTGCACTTGCTCCGATCTGTCTGCGGCGGCGGATATCCTTGCTGCTGCATAAAGGGCTTCTCCCGCTGCCGGGTAGTGAGACACAAGTGGTAAACACGGTTCTGCAAGAACGATTGCATATTCATAAGCCATATCCGCCAGCTCAACATTCCCGTTTTCTGCTGCTATAAGGCAGAGTACGGCTCTGTGACATGCAGCATACACCTCTCTGTTCGCGAGGACTTCATGGCATTCCTGCTCAAGACCTTCGAAATCGCCTGCATTGCATCTTTCTAGAAGAGAATATCCTTCCGGTGCTAATTGCAGTTCATTTTCAATTGAGGTCATCATGCTGTTTCTGAGAGAATCACCGCAGGTAGTCAGTATTGAATCTGTTGCCTGTTTCATCCGCTCCACAACATCCGGAGCATTGTTTACTGCAATGGCAAATGTGGTTAGAATACTGGACTTCATGCGATCAATACGCATAGAAGTGTTCCCGCTTGTGGAATTGGTCTGCCAGTTTTGTACAAGAACCTCAAGAAAAGCAATATTCATGAATTCGAAGGACTTTCCCGGTGAAACAAGAGGAGCAATCCTGTATCCTGTATCCATGCAGAAATCCTTCATGTCCTGTCTGTGTTTATACAGATAAATTACATCATCCATAGCACTGTCGAACATGCCCAGTTTGAGGAAAGCATCAACCCGGTTTACCCGCATTGAGGCAAAGTTTTCTGCTCTGACTGAAAGGGAATGGTAAGCAGTGAGTTGTTTTTCCACCAGAACTACTGCAGTCTGAAGATCAGTTGCTGTTGCTGCCTCCCGTCCATAAATATTCCCCAGAGTGTACCAGCTGCCCAGTTCCCAGGAATTGTATCTCAGGGATTCCAGGCAGAGATCCCGCGCTGTTCCGGTTGTCTCGCCGGTTGCCAGTGCTGTCATCGCAGAATTCAGAGAAATTGATGACCTGGTCATTCTGTACACTTTGTATGCTCCGGCCGGAAGAAGAAGAAGCCCAACAACAACGGGTAGGACAGCTGTCCATCGTGGAAGTTTTTTAATACTGCTCTGCCCCGCCGGCATAAGAGACATGAGCATTACCATAAGGTAAACCGATGTTGTCCACCTGAGAGCCACAGAGGTAAGTCCCTCCAGCAACAGAACAATCACACCGGTAATTATACCCCACTCGATAAGGGTTTTCTTTCTTTTGTTCAGGGCTTGTTTCAGCAGAATGATAATCAGCGCGGCCCAGAGAACAAATCCAATCAGGCCACTCTCTGCAAGAATTTCAAGAGGTTCGCTGTGAGCGTGAACTGTATTCGTTGAAACTCCCCGCAGGAAGAAGTCGGAAGATCGGAATCGCGGGAAGAGCAGCTGAAAGGAACCGTTGCCCCATCCAAAGAGAGGTTTCTGAAAAAACATTCTGGAAGAGCCTTCCCAGATAACCTGTCTGACGCCCGGTGTACCTCCCATGGCAGGCAGAGGAAGCTGCGGAAGAAACACCGTTACAGTAGCAGCAACAAAGAAGAGAACAAGAAGCAGATTCAGGAGTCCGGGTTTCCATCGGATGCACAGAACAGCAGCGGTTGCCCCTGCCATAGCGATAACACTGCTGCGTGTTCCGGTCATAATCAGTGAAGTAATGCACAGAATCAGAAACAGCAAAAGCAGTAATACTTTTTTCCAGCCCTTTCCAAGCAGAAAAGTAAAACCGACTGGAAGCAGTCCGGCTGCAAAACTGCCCAGGAGGTTGGCGTTGCTGAATACACCTGCAAGCCGCTGGGAGGATGAATGCAGAAAGAGAGATACCAGAATCGCAAAACTTCCACCGGAAAGAACAGGAATCAGTATTTTTTTCCTTTCCAAACGGAAGGCTCGAATAACGATGAAGATTCCTGCAGCGGAAGAAACCAGAAGAATCCGTGTAACACCCGGGTTTGAGGGAGCATACACATGAAGAACTGTCACTGCGGGAACAAGAAGAAGCAGATGAATTGGAAGGTTCTCAGGAAGAGAAGTATCCTTTATCATTTTCAGACCTAGAAATACCAGAAGCAGCCCTGCCGACAGAGTGAATAAAAAAAGCTTAATCAATGCGGAATTGTAGCAACCTGGAATGATTGCAGCAGGAACTGCGACAGCCATTATCCAGATGACGGCCACCGGCAGTTTTTCAGAAATAGCTCTGCTCAGTATCAGGGAATCCTTACTACGGTTCGCGTTTCTGACATGCCTCCTGCAGTGAGTCTTAAGAAGTACAAGCCGGGAGCAAGATCAGCTCCTGTAACCGTAAGGTTATGCTCTCCTCCTGGAAGAATTCCCGAATGGATAGTTTGAACTTTGCGACCTGCAAGATCGTACAGATCCATAGCCACAAAACACTCTCCAGGCAAAGTAAAGGACACAGCAGAAGATGCTGTGAACGGATTCGGGCTGGTCAGAATACCGGTTTGCGGAGTTGAAGAAAGGGAGTGGCTGAACTCTGCAATCCCTGTTGGATCCTCTCCGAAGCGAAGTATCATGCCATAGTCGCCGCAACCCCATCCGTTGTTTACATCAATAAAGGATATCCTTTCCAGCAGGTTTTCAGGTCCATACGGTGAGTGTGAAACAGTATTTCCACCGTTTGATGTAGTACCAAAGTTCGCATTGCTGTAGCCAGTTAAATATCCATCGAGTCCATTTTCAGCAAACCAGACATCTCTGTAGTCGTTTCCGGTGACAGCAACGGTTTCCCAGGTACATCCATTATTCTGTGTCTGTACAATTGTTCCGTTCCATCCAACAGCCCAGACTGTATCGGCATTCAAGGCAAAAAGCCCGTGAAAGGTATGTGTCATTGAACTTGTCTGTTCTGACCAGGAATCACTGTTGAAGTCAAAGCAGATGATCTTACCACTGCTGCCAACAGCCCAGCCTCTGTCTGTATCACCGAAACAGACACTGCTCAGACTAACACTGCCAAAACCGGTTTTCTCTGTCCAGCTGACCCCGCCGTCTGTCGTATAAATAATCTCGCTGTATAACCCAACGGCAACTCCGCAATCTTCATTCATGAAATCAACCGACATAAAACCCACAGTTGGAACTGCGGGAGTGATTTCCGTCCAGTTTGTACCACCGTTAACAGTTTTGAGAATAACTCCACTACTTGATGAATTCCCTACGCAATAACCAAGAAGAGTTGTCTGGAAGCAGATATCCCGTAAGGAGAAATCATCATCTATAATCTGGCTCTCCCAGTTTACTCCGCCATCACTGGATCTCATGATTACTCCGTTGTCGCCACAGGCCCAAATACGATTTTCACCGAAGTGAACAACAGCATTCATATTTTCAAGAGTTTGATGGGTGGAAAGCTGACTCCAATCTCCTGCTGAGTTCCGAAAGTACATCAGTCCGTACAGACCAGCAGTGAATACCCTTGTATCAGAGGGAACTGATACTGACTTAAGGCCTGTATATGTTGGAAGTTCAAACTCGGAAGGCATTGTCTCATACACCCACTGTTCACCGGCATTCTCCGTTACCGCAACTCCGTATCTGCCTGAAACAGCTCCCAGATTCACATTGAAGTCCACATCCGAGAAATACTCATAAAGCAAACTATAAACAACAGACCAGATGTTGCCACCGTCGCCGGTAAAAACCACAAGACTATCACCTACAGCAAAACCGCAAGAGTCATCTATAAAATGGATACCGTCATAACCCACTGGCGTGCCGGTATTCTTCTCCACCCAGAAGGCTCCTGCAGTTACTGTGTGCAGGAGTTTGCCTGTGTTTCCTGTTGTCCAACCAGTGGTTGAGCTGATGAATGAGACATCTTGTATGTGAGAGGTGATTCCACTTCCCTGAGTTTGCCACGAATTGCCGCCATTCATTGTTCGCAGGATAGTACCACACGTTCCTACAACTGTACCGTAGTTCTCATCAGTAAACTCAATGGCTTTAAAATGCTGAGCAGCGGGATAGGAAATAGACCAGTTATCTCCCCCGTTAGCGGTGCGAATAATAAATCCATCATTGCCGCAGATCCATCCCCTGCTGGTATTCAGGAAGAATACCCGCCTAAGAATTTTACTTCCTCTGTAAAGCTCTTCCCAGGTAGTTCCTCCATCATCAGTTCCGTAGATTGCTCCCTGAAAAGTGACAATCCATCCGTTATCGTTGTCGATAAAATGAATCCCGTTAATTGAGGAACCGGTAGGATAGGGATGCTGCCAGAACCAGGATGATTCCGCCATGGCAGGTATTGAAAAAACAAGCACTGCAAAAAGCAGTGCCACGCAGTTTACTGACCTTTTAATGAACATGGAAATCTCCATTCCAGAAATTCCAAAAAGACAAAAACTATAAGTCTAAGATAAAAGAATCAGCAATATACCACAAGAGCTTGAAATTGCGTTATAGAGGAGTGTATTTTAACATAGCATGGAATGCTTAGAATGAAGACGGCACTTGTATACCACAGCTATGACCTTGTAAGGGCTTGCTATCTTGCCGGTGTATCTGTATCCTCAACAGCTACGCTCGGGAGTGCTGAGACAGTCGGTGCTCGGAACGCAGGACTGGTTCTGAGGAGATTCAGCGGCAGAAAGGAAAGAGCTGGTGGATGACAGAAGCCTGATCGCAGCCATCAACTGGAACGGAAAGAATTTCATAACAGGGATGATTGATTCCCTTCTGCCGCAGATGAGAGAAACAAACACGCGACTGCTGGTTTTCGACAACGGGTCTGAAGATGGTTCCGCAGATCTGGTTGAGGAAAATTACAGCAGCACTGGAATAGTGAGTGTATACCGTAACGGAGAGAACATAGGCTTCGGGAAAGCCGCCAACAGAATTTTATCCGACGCTGGTTGTTCAACAGTCGTTCTTGTTAATACTGACACAGTTCTCAAACCCGGCTGTCTGAGGAATCTCCTGTTGTCGCTGGAATCAAGACCCGAAGTAGCTTTCGCCGGACCCAGACTTCTCTGGCCCGATGGCAATTTGCAACACTCCAGACGCGACTTTCCTTTCCCGGGCAGGCTGCTCCTTGAACACATCCCTCTCCTGAAAAACCGAACAGCAAGATTCTCTGCCCATGACAAGGGCTGCTACACTGACTGGCTGATAGGGGCCATGATGGCTATAAGAGTCAAGGCTTTCAATGATGCTGGAGGATTCGCAGAGGAGTTCTTCTTTTTTCATGAAGAAACCGATCTCCAATTCCGTCTGAAAGAAATCGGCTGGAAGGTTTGGTTTGAACCTTCTGCAGAGGTGTTCCACATTGAAGGGGCATCTTCCAGTCAGAAATACGGTAGTCGGATATACCTTCGCAATATTCCCGGAAAACTGTTGTTCCTGGAGAAACACGGGAAGCCCGCTGATATAATTTCTTTCAAAATATTGATGACACTACTTCAAATTCAGCGCGTGATGGCCGGTAGAATTTTCCGGAAACTTGCGATAGCTGATGTTCGTTTCACTTCTGGATACTGCCGCGAAGCAATCCAGTTACTCTGGTACAAGGGGGCTTCATGATTCGCGTGTTCAAACCTTCCTATGACAACCATGAGCTTGAAGCTGTTGCTGGGGTTTTGAAATCGGGCTGGGTCGGTCTTGGCCCGAAAACCGCTGAATTCGAACGGGCTTTTGCTTCTTTCTGCAATGTGAATCACTGCATTGGCCTGAACTCGGGAACTGCTGCCATCAATATGGCTCTCAGCCTGCTCGATATCGGAGAAGGCGACGAAGTCATAATACCGACTATGACTTTTTTGTCCGGAGCACACTGCGTAATCAATCACGGAGCAGCACCTGTTTTTGTTGATGTTGACAGAGAAACTCTGAACATTGACCTGAATGATGTTGCAAGAAAAATTACACCTGGAACAAAAGCCATAATCCCTGTTCACTACGGCGGCAGGCCTGTCAGAATGGATGAACTGAAGGGCATCGCGGGGAACATCCCAATATTGGAGGATTGTGCTCACGCCACCGGATCAAGGTACAAAGGACAACCTGCTGGAAGCATCGGCGCAATGGGCTGCTTCAGTTTTCATGCTGTGAAGAATCTGGCTATGGGTGAAGGGGGCGCTATTACCCTGAAAGATGCATCAATGGCAGAACGCGCAAAAAGAAAACGCTGGCTGGGCATAGACCGGGAGACATGGGACAGATCCCTGATGGACAGATCCTACTGGTGGGAATATTCAATTAATGAAATCGGCGTAAAAGCTCATCTGAACGATATTCACGCAGCCATCGGTCTCGTTCAGCTCGGGAAACTGGAGAAGGCAAACCAACGCAGAAGAGAGATTGTAAGGATGTATCGACAGGGTCTGCGGGAAATTGAACAGTTGGAGATGCCTCCTGAGGAAACTGCTGATTTCGTATCATCATGGCACATCTTTCATATAAAAGCTCAGCACAGAGATGAGTTGAATCTTTTTCTGGACAGAAACGGAATAAGCACCAGTGTGCATTACAAACCACTGCATCTCTATTCCTGCTATGGTGCTCAATCTTCACTGCCCGTGGCAGAGGCTGTGTTCAAAAGAATTTTATCCCTGCCTCTTTATCCTGATCTCACCGATAAAGAAGTTTTGTATGTAATAGATGCAATCCGGAAATTCTATCATGGCAAATGAAGGTACGTATCCGAGAATAGTATGCATGTGCGGCAGAGAAATCGGTTACAGGATAGCAGATTTTCTTCTTGATCAGCAGGTGGAAACAAGATTCGCAGTAAACGAGAATGAAAAAACCGGGGACTGGTACAGAACACCCCGGGAACTGGATATCATTGAGATCTCTGAATATGAAATTCCGGCGTTCAAACCCGACCTTATCATTGTTGCTTTTTATCACAGAATTATTCCGGAAAGCATTTTTACACTTCCACGGTATGGCTGCTGGAATCTGCATCTCGGCGACGCAGAACGGTACAGGGGTGCCTATCCGAATATCCACGCTCTGTGTAATGGAGACACATCCTATGCTGTTACACTTCATAAAATAGATCAGGGGATTGATACCGGTGACATTCTTTCTAAGATTTCTTTTCCCATAACCCCAGAAATGACAGGCAGAGAGTTGTACAGCAGGATGACCGGGGAAGGACTCAATCTTTTCCTCAGGCACTACAGTGACCTGATAAACGGCAGAGCACTTGAGAAGACTCATGTACAGAACAGCACTGAAGCTGTAACACATTTCAGAAAAGAACTGTCTCACGAGGTATACCCTTCTGAAGAATTCATCAACTCCGTAAGGGCTTTGACTTTCCCCCCCTTTCCCCCGCCCTATTTCAAGATAGGAGACCATCGCTTCATTGTAGTTGAGGACAAACCTGAATCAAGTGTTTGAGCCTGCTGATCCAGCGTACAGTTTTACACCACCTGAGTCTGGCAATTATACACTTATCAACCCCTTGACACATCGCTGTTATTGTTGCAATAATACTTTCATGATATTAGTATTACTGTTACCATAACAATATGGAGGCCGAAATGAAAATTCCTTGTCTGTGCTCTATTCTGCTTCTTGCCGTACTGAGTTACAATAATGATGTTGCCGGCTCTGATGGAATTGATAACTTCGATGCGCTTGATGACAAGAGTTCAGACTGGCCCTTCATGCTGAAAATCTCAGAATGAATACTGAAGGATATTCAATAATCCAGTCAGGTTGACGTACAGGAGCTGTCCGCAGACGCTCCCTCAAGAAATAATATCTACCGTAGCTCAACAACCAGGAGGAATTTTGAGCGAACAACAGAATCGAATTGATGCTCTTACCGAGCTTGGCCTGACTGATCTTGAAGCAAGGATTTACATTCTCCTTACAAAACAACCGAAACTGTCAGGATACAGAGTAGCCAAGATTCTTGGCCGGTCTGTGCCTAACATCTATAACACTCTCAGTGCCATGGCAAAAAAGGGGCTTGTTCTGACCAGTCTGAAGGGAACCACGAACATCTATATTCCCACCCCCCTTGAAGAATACCTGGAACAGCACACCAGAAATGCAGAAAGACTTATGAATAGAACAAGACAGGTCTTCAAAGGTATGAATGCCAGCGAGAGCAATCCTTCCACGGGTATATACCAGTTGGAAAACACCGAACAGGTACTGGAAAAAGCCCGGAAACTAATTAGCAATGCAACCGGAAGAATAACCATCACTGCTGACAGATTCCCACTGCTTCATCTTTCTGCATTCCTTGCAGAAGCCTCAGGCCGAGGCGTGAATGTCCTGGTTAACAGCTACAGCCACATTGCAATACCGGAATGTGATGTAATTCTCTGGAATCGTCGACCTGATCGGAAACCCTGGCCGGGGAACTGGCTTATACTTGTTGCGGACGGTAGTGAACTTGTTGTTTCATTCTTCTCTATGGATGCGAAAGTGGTTAACGCAATATGGGCAGATAATCAGTATCTCTCACTTGTTCTGCACCATGGAAGATCCGCGGACACGGTACTTGCCGCTGTACTGAACATGCTGAAGAATGATGTACCTGTGGAACAGCTGAAAGCGGAAACTCTGAGACTCACGGAAAAACACATCTTTGGAATCAAACACAGTAATCTTTTCAACACCATGCAGACGGAAATGGAAAACCCTCCGGAGTGACATCACAGATCAAGGAGTAAGCCTCATCCCAGATGAGCAAATACTCTCCAGTTGTTAAAAGCGTACCCGAGACCTGCGCCTGTCCAGAAGTACCGCAGTGAAAGGGATAGAGCCTGAACAGACTTCCAGAGAAAGCAGCTTTAGCCTTGCGGACTGATAAGTCTGTTCTCTAATTTGCAATGCTTATCCCTGACCGGTGAGCATCCTTCTGAAAATCGGAATCATCGGAGCAAATATTCCGCCAAAGATAACACCTGTAGAAAAACCAATAATAGAGGCCATTCCCCAGCCCTCTTTCAATGTAACGGCAAAAACCACAGTGAGAACAGCCGCAATGATCATAGTGAGGATTGCGAATCGGCGCATGCAGCCGCCTTTTGATTGCGGTTTCCGGACTGTTTTGAGTTCAGGCATGTGAACAAGCTCAGGTTTTGCAGCGGTAAGCTTTTCTGTGATTCTGAACGGAGCCTTGTTGTTACTGTCATGGTTGGGCATTTTCCTGAAAAGAATGTGAGTAAGCTTTCCCGTATTCTCCTTGAACAACAGCGTTCCTGTCATTGCATCAGTGATTTGTGATTCAAGGTTCAGCTTCATCAGTTTAGGTGTGGATGCATCACCCGCAATGGCATAGACAAACTCCAGTTCCTCAAATGGGATTCTCCGTGACTCCTTCGTATTTCCTGTGAAAGAAATGAACTCCAGAAAAACAGCAGAAGGAGTCAGTGCCACGAAAACATTCTTCATTCCAAGTACGCCCCATCCGAATGCAAGAATGTCTTCCCCGGCTGCCTGCTGAAGACGAATTCTGAGTTCCTCACTGTTCTTTACCTGTGCCATATCTGATCTCCCCTGTTGAAAAATGCTATGTCGGTTGAATATGCTCAGTAGAACGGATTTGACCAACACACGGGATTACCGCCTTGACAGGAGAATTCAGATGCCTGCTGCAATTTTGTGAAGGGCTTGTTCTGTATAATTTTATTTTGGGGTTTCCTGTTTATGAAGCACTTACTATTGAGCAGTGATTTCATGGAAACTGTTTGACATTAGCGGTGCCTGAAACTGCTATATTTCTATTGTGGGTAGTGTGTTGTGCTCAAATGCCCAGGAAAGGGGAAACCTGTGGCGCTTAAAAGCCTGCTTTCCTTCAGGAGGTAACTGTCATGAAATATACTCTTGTATGCCTCGCGCTGCTGCATGCAATTGCTTCGGCCGGATATGTACCGGTCGGACTTGCATCAGGTTACGAAACAGACGCTGACTGGTTAAGATACGACGACGGCACACCGGCCTGGATTACATGGGAAGGTGCTTACAGAGGTGTATGGTTCAATCTTGAGGATTTTACTCCCGGATTGTCTGAGATCGAGATAGAGGAAGCAGAACTCTGGTTCTACCACCAATCAGTAATCACCGGATGGGATACATCTTCGTTCTATTTTGAGATATGGAACGGTGCCCTGGCTCCGGCCGCATTACTCGATCAAACAACAGTCACAGCTCTTCACTACGCACCTGCCTTTGTTTTTTACCCAACGTCAATACTTGCTGAGAATAATTTCTGGTGCATTACAAATACGGCATTAAGCAGCGGAGGATGGCCATCAAATCTGAGTGACGGCATTTCCCCCGGCGTTATCTACCACAGTTTTCACAGCGATGATTTTATTGACTGGGAGCCCTGGGATATGAATGGTGCCTGCAACTATTTTGTTGCAATCCGGGGCTGGCCACCCGATGGATTGAACGCTTTAACCTGGGGAGCTTTAAAAACAACTTTTTAATTATCAGTTACCGGCAGTGTGTTACAGATTGTAATTCAGCACACTCTTTAACACTGTTTCACGAATAATACCCTCAAAGGTTCATCCGAATCACACGTGCAGTGTAATTGAATGAAGATCCTTCAATCCTGCAGAAATACACCCCCGGGCAAACACGATGCCCTTCCCCGTCAGTTCCGTCCCATATTATGGAATAAGAACCGGCCTCCGTCTGTTGATCAACAAGAGTAGTTACAATTCTACCGGAAGTATTATAGATTGACAGAGATAACGCTCCATCTGCGCCGGCAGGAACAGAATAAGCAATTTCTGCTGCCAGGCTGAAGGGATTGGGAGAAATGTGAATATTTGACAATTCCGGTATTGTACCTGGCTGAGGTTGCGAAATCGAGGTTTCCGGTCCCAGTTTTATCAGATAGATGTTGTATTCCCCGGCAAAATAGTCGTATGTACTTCCGGCAACAATGAAACCGCCATCAGTGGTTAAATCAATCGATCTGCCCTGATCCAGATTCTCTCCTCCAATGGTCTTTGACCAGACAGTATCGCCAGTGTCATCCGTTCTTATCAGCCAGACATCAAAATTACCGGCTCCAAATGATTCGGTGTAACCGGCAACAACATACCCGCCATCACCTGTCTGCCGAACCGAACAGCCGCAGTCTTCATCAATCCCGCCAAAAGTCTTTGTCCACACGCCTTCACCATCACCGTCGGTTTTTATCAACCAGATGTCGTAGTCACCCGCACCGTAGGACTTAGTGTCACCGGCAAGAATGTATCCACCGTCCACAGTCTCTCTAACGGAATGACTGCGCTCACAACCGCTCCCTCCAAAGGTTTTTGTCCATAAGGAAGCACCTGTACTGCTGGTCTTTATCAGCCAGAAATCGCTGCTTCCCGCTCCGTAGGAATAGGTATCAGCAAGAACAATGTAACCGCCGTCACTGGTCTGTTGAACTGACATGCCATTATCGCCGTTATCTGCTCCGAATAGCCTTACCCATTCAGACTCTCCATTTGCATCAGTTTTCACCAGACAGACATCCCAGTCTCCTGTGCCGGAAGTATCCGTCATACCGGTAAGGATGTAGCCTCCGTCCGAGGTTTGCTGTACTGATGTTGCCCAGTCCCAGGCTAATCCTCCGAATGTTTTTGTCCACAGTAAATCGCCGGCGCTGTCAGTTCTGATAAGCCATATATCAAGACCGCCTGCTCCGTAGGAACTGGTATAGCCTGCTATAATGTATCCTCCGTCTGTGGTCTGATCCACAGAGAATCCCCGATCCTCTCCAGTGCCTCCGTAGGTTTTTGCCCACAGGGTATCACCCTCACTGTCTGTTTTGATAAGCCAGACATCGAAATTGCCTTCTCCGAAGGAATCCGTGTCACCCACAACGATGTATCCACCATCCGTTGTCTGCTGAACGTCCCTTCCGAACTCGTAAATTCCTCCCCCGAATACTTGTGTCCACTGCACAACAGGCTCAATCTGAGCTGCTGATGCCGATGTCAGCAACGCTAATAAAATAAGTAGAAGCATCTTTTTCTTTTGTACCATTACTTGCCTTTCGGACTGGATAAGTCTGCAATATTACTGGTGAACCAAATTCCCTTAAAGAGTGGGAATCCGGCTATACACTGTTCCTTAAAGAGTAGTCCTCGCCATAAAGCCTGATAAAGCATTCTGGGCATATCCCGTGGGAAAATGTCGCGGTTGTGTTGTCGGAAATATAGGACTCGATCTGTTGCCAATAGCCTTCATCGTCTCTGATCTTTTTGCAGCAGGCACAAATCGGAAGCATTCCCTGAAGCTTCTTAACATCTTCAATGGCTTCGCGAAGCTGATTGTTGACTTCAGTAAGTTCTGTGTTTTTGAGGCGGTAAATCTCGGCTTCCTTTTCCTTCTTCTCGGTCTCAAACTGCACCTGAAGCGTTGCGATCTTCTCAATGCTCTTCTCGTTTGTGTGATCTTTCTGTCGTTTGTTGAGTTCTCTGCTGTAGCTGAGTGCCTTCTTCAGGTCACCCTTCTTTTCGTACAGTTTCGTCATCCTCTCCAGACAGATAACTTCATAGTCCACTATTTTCAATGACTTTGTCAACTCCAGCCCTTTGCTGATAAATTTTTCTGCTTCATCGAGACGATTGAGATGGGTACATACATTGCCGACGCAGGAGCTGACATAGGCTATTCCTCGCTTGTTACCCAGTTTCTGGTATATCTCAAGGCTCTTGATATAATACCCGTGTGCCTTTTCATACTCGCAAAGATCTTCATACAGATTTCCAAGATTACTGAGTGTACTGGCTGTCTGCTTTCTTTCCCCCGCGGCTTCACTGATATCGAGAGCTTTCAAAAAGTATTTCCGGGCACTTTCAAGCTCTCCTTTTTTGCCGAATATAGAACCCAGGTTGTTGTAGAGTATTGGCAGATGCCGATGTTTGTCTAACTGCTCCCATGCCAACTGCGCGGGTTCGTAGAAAGAGAGCGCCAGATCAAGTCGATCAATGTTTGCGTAACAGACACCAATATTGAAGTAGCAGGAAGCGAGTTTACTTTCTCCGGCGCCGGATTCCTGCTTAACCTTCAGAGCCGCATGGCAATGTTCAAGCGCTTTGTCTTCCAGCCCCTGACTCAGGTACATGTGCCCCATTTTTTCGTGAACAGCCGCAATACCGATCTTATTATCGAGCTTCTGATAGATTTCCATGGCCCTTCCACAGTACAGCAGAGCTTCTTCAAAATTTCCCGCCTCAATATAAAATATGCCAAGCACAGCATCGCTTGCCGCCTTCAGATTCTCAAGGCCGAGGCTGCCGGCAAGATCGTATGCTTCAAGAGCATATGCTTCCGATTTGTCGGGGGTTGAATGAATTTCTTTATTAGCAAGACTTATCAGAACCTTCACAAGCTCCTCGCCAGCAGGCTCCGATCTTAGTTCTTCGAGTCTCTTTTCCTGTACCCCGGTTCCATTAGTCGGCATTCTGTACGCTCCGTATTCTGAAAGCTCTCACGAGTTAAAGTGTATACCGCGCCTTCATCAAGATGAAGTAAAATATACATGCTCTCACGGTTATGCAAGGTCAACCGGAGTCATCACTGAAAGGCTGAAAGCTCTTTATCAGCTATTTTCAGTTACAGACTCTCATGATGACACTGTGCTCCCGGTAACAATTTCCAGAATGACAGCCTAAAAATGAAGCCAGCCATGGCACTTGACATGGTTCCATGGTTGACTGAATACTTCACTTGTGGATTTGGGCCACGGGGGTTCAAATTTGCTCACACACAAAAGGGAGAGATTATGAAGAAGACAACAGTAATTCTTGCGGTTTTGGCGCTGGCTGCTTTCGCAGGTCAGATCAGTGTTAATCTTGATCCTATCGACAGATCAGATGCTGACTGGCTCGTGTACGACAACGGTTCACCGGCCTGGCTCACATGGGGCGGCGTTTACAGGGGCGTGTGGTTTAATGTAGACGACTTCTACACTGGTGCACTGGGTGCTTCAATAGAGCAGTCGCAATTCTGGTTCTACCACCACGCATCCTACCCATGGGATACATCCAGTTTTTATGCCGAAATCTGGAACGGCACCGCGCCAAACATCACCACTCTTCTTGATCAGTCTACCGGCACAGCAGTTCATTACGCTCCAGTGTTCGTTTCCTATGCCACACCGATTGTGACTGAACCCAACTTCTGGTGCTTTACAAACACCGTGATGAGTTCCGGCGGATGGCCCGCCAGCCTCGGCGACGGAGGCCCTTCAGCAGTGGCCCACAGTTATAATGGAGACACCAGCGCTTTGATTCCCTGGGTAGTCGCCAGCCAGAACTGCAACTACTTCATCTCTGTACTGGCAGATCCCGTGGTATCTTTAAGCAGAACAACCTGGGGATCCATGAAGACAGTTTTCTGATCAGTAACTGATAGCATCAGTTTCTTTTTCAGAACCAAGTATTTCGATCCAGATCCCGTTAGGCATGCAGGCTGACATCTGGCCCGCATTTGAGATGTAACCGGTTCGGACACACTGTTGAGTACAGCAGTCCGAACCGGTTATTGCTGCCTGTTCGTTATTCACTTCTATTGTCACCCGTTCCAGAGTAATTACTGTATCCCTGAACAGGCTTATTGTGTCATCAGTATGCGCGGTGACGATACGCAGGCTCTGAGGTTCAGTATTCTTCTCATCATCGCACTGACTCCAGAGCAGCGCAATTACAAAGATAACTGCCACTAGAAGGATATCCCCTGATTTAAACATTTCCCGAATAGACATTCTTCAGGTACTCTCTGAAAAGCTCTACGGTTCTGTTCACTAAGGGAACAGGTGTAGCGGGAATGTTCATTCTGTACATGGGAAAGTATCGGGAAACATGAAGTGGTGTGTTCTCTCCCGTGGTTGCCTTTATCCATTTCGCAGCATCTGTTATCTGACAAGGATCATCATTGTGCCCCGGTATCAGAAGCCATGTAAGCTCAAGGTGACAGTCGCTTGCAGCGACCATTTCAATAGAGTTCTTTACCGTCCGGAGATCTCCCCCGCATATCTTTCTGTAGAACTCGTTACTCCAGGCTTTTAAGTCAATGTTCCAGGCATCTGTAACAGTAATAAGATCCCGCAGGGGCTCTCTGTTTACATAGCCATTGGAAACCATGATGACTATTCCATTCTTTTTTCTTACCAGCGGAGCTGTGTCCATTATGTACTCGTACCATATTGTGGGCTCGGTGTAGGTAAAAGCTAGGCCTTCACTCTTTTCCATGGCAATAGCAGCAAGATTTGCCGGACTGATGAACTGCACAGCGGTGGATTTCTGCTGGCTGATGTGCCAGTTCTGGCAGTTGAGACATGTGAGGTTGCAGCCGTTGGGTCCGGTGGAAAGAACTGTGGCTCCTCTGTGAAAATCTTTGATAGGCTTCTTTTCTATGGGATCAACCGCGAGAGCAGCACACATTCCGTAACCGGGGTTTCCCAAGCCTCTGACCCTGCATCTGCCAAGCGGGTGCTTCTCAGTAAATATGCATGCATGAGGGCAGATATTGCACTGTTCTTTTCTTTCCGTTACTTTGCCCATGGAATCTCCCCGAACTCATGCATTTCGCAGCGGGCATTCTCGTCGGCAGTAATAATAATCATACCCGTGTAAGTCTCCGGTGGAAAGTCTTGAGCCCTCAGTGGTCCCGCAACTGCTGCGGCAGTAGCCATCGCGTCAGCTGTGGCGCAATCCCTGGCGATAACCGTTGCGCTGGCGGCATTTCCTGACGGATACCCCGTTTCAGAATCAAGCAGGTGGCTGTATCTGACACCTTCCTCAATGAAATAACATTCATAGTCACCACTGGTGGCAACAGCTCCGGCTGTTATCGCCAGAATACCGGCAAGTCTTTCGTTTCTGGGATGACGAACCCCTATGTGCCAGATTCTGCCCGTTGAACTTCCGCACCTGATTTCACCGCCCACCTCAACGAGGCATTCTGTTGCCCCAAGTCCTGTGAGTAACTCGTATGTCCGGTCAACAGCGTGTCCTTTGGCTATCGCACCAAAGTCCATCACCGTATTCTGATCTATGGTTATCGAGCCTGCATTTATGTGCACCCTTGCATCCCAGCCGGTGTATGCCAGTGCCTGCCGAACAGTGCTGGAGTCCGGTACCGCAACAGGTTCAGGAAAGCCCCATATTTGCGAAAGAGCCCCCAGTGTTGGATCAAAGCTGTTCCCTGTGGCTCGAACAAGAGTATCTGATCTTCGGATAAGCTCTGCAAGCTCAGTGGTTTTTGAAATACAGCAAGTGGTATTCAAGTCGTAAAGCTGTCCGCTTTCGCTGAACCTGCCCAGTTGGATATCCAGAAGAGTCAGCATTGAATCAGCTTTCAGAAGAAGTATTTGTGCATCCTCCTCTTTCGCGGTAATAATCACCGTGGCAAATGTACCAAGGGTAGGAAATGTTCTGGTAGCTTCAACCACATTGGAGCTGTTCTCAATCCTGTACCCGACCGCAATCGCAAGCGTTACGAAAAGAACTGCCGCAAGTACTGTTTTGCTGCTCAGCGTTTGCTGTCCTCGGGACCGTACCTGGTGTGATAGCTGCAGTATTTTGAATCTGCTACAGCAGGTTTACCGCATACCGGACACTTTCGAACAGGACCCTTGGGTCTCAGAGGCTGGGGCTTCCTGTTGGGAATAAGGAATTCAGTCGCCCTGATAATGGCGGCCAAAGCAATCAGGAACACTCCCCACCTGCCCAGCACCCAGGTGCCTGCACTGATTCCGAAGAAGAATGCTACTCCCCACAGAGCAGTGCCAATCAGAATCAGAGTACCTTCCAGAGATCTCATACTGCTCCTTTCTTAAAGAAGATCAGAAAAACTGATCAGGTGGTTTAGAGCGAGTACTCCAATACCCACCTCGCTGTAATCATCAGTAAACAGAAGAACAACCCCGCCGGCCTCGGCAAGAATATTAATTATGGGAGTACCATTACCGGAGGATATCTGCCCCCATCCCGGTAAGAAAAGGGATTTCCAGGCATGGTTTTTCTGCTGCTGAGCCACTTCTATAAAAACGGTTGTTTCCGGAACACCGTGCAAATCAGGAAGAGGGCTTGCGTTCATAACAGGAAAACCGGATGTACCAACTTCCACCTCATTTACCGGGGTCATTGCCCAGAATTCCAGATGTGTCAACTTTCCTTCCAAAAGACTGTCCACCCTGGAAAGTGGAATTGTAACCGATATCCAGCCCATCTCATCAAAGGTAATCAAGTCCACCCGGAATTGTGATATTCCCCCACCGCCGTGTGTACTCATATTATCCCGAATGACAGAGAAAAAATGCTCTATCGTCGGTTTTATAATTGAGGCAGTATAACAGATCTGACCTTCAAGCAATACATCAGAAGCAGTCATGCTGTCTGTGAGCATAGCATGGCGTGTACAGTCGAACTGAATTCCGGCTCGGGCTGCAATCTGAAGTGTGTTTTCTCCATCAATATTTCTGGTCTTTATACTGAACACACTTACTCTGGGTGTTCCCCCTACCAGGTCCCGAACAATGCCGAACTCAAGAGGAGTTTGAGCCTGCATAATTACTGCCAGAATAATCATTGCTGTTAGAGATAGTCTCAACCTGAAATCTCCTTATCCATTTCGAAGAACCTTCTCCAGTTATTTCCTGCTGCTTTATCAATGTCCTCGGAAGACCAGCCACGGTTTTCGAGAGCATCCAGTACACGATGCCAACTTTGGGCTCCTTTAATTCCGGAGGGCAGGTTTTTTACGCCGTCGAAGTCACTGCCAAAACCAACATTGTCAACAGATGTTTTTTCTGCGATGTATTCAATGTGATTTACTATGGACTCTATTGTGGCCTTTGAACCATCCTTCTCCAGAAATTCGGGAACAAAAGTAACACCGATAACACCACCCCTTTTTGCTATCTCCATTATATCTTCGTCAGGAAGATTTCTTGTGTACCCGTTGCAGAGCCTTCTTGCATTGCAATGGGTGGCGCATACGGGCAACCCAAGCTTAAGCAGGCTCCTCCGGGATCGATCATTCAAATGCGATACATCAAGCAGAGTTCTGTCCTTTATGAATTTTTTTACAAGCTTCCTGCCATCTTCCGTAAGATCCATTTCAGAGCCGATTCCACCTGCGTAGAAATTGTCCCCATTCCACGTAAGACTGGCAACAATAGGGTGGAATGGAAGCTCCCAGCCCCTTGAAAGCGCCAGGCAGCCTTCAAGAGCGAAGTGAAGTCTGGGCTTCTTCGTAATTCTGAACACCTTAAAGTTGTTGAGCCCTCTCTTCCACATTTCCTCTTCTCTGCCAATGTAAGGCTCAATACATACAGCCATTACCTGATCAGTAACGGAGGACTCAAGAAGAGTTGGCAGATCAACATGAAGTGTATCGCTGCCATTGATAAAATCTTCTTCGGTTGATACTCGAATCAAAGTATCACAGTGGGCATCAAATATACTTCTGCTCATTTGTTCCCTATTCAGTTGATTCAATTGCTGTAGAATCCCGGGTGCCCATAAATATCTGTGTAAATTGTCTTGAAAATTTCCCAGATTTGGCGATAAAGAATAGAACTGCCAGTAGAAGAATGATATAGATGATTAATCTGTTGCCTGAGTGCTTCTGACCGTGACGTTCACGCCAGTCATCGGACAGGTTCATTAAATCACCGCCTTTTTTAGCCTGAATGTGTGTCTGATTGATGGAAATACCGGAATATGCAGAGTGTCTGCCCATCTCACAACAAATGTATCTCCTTCGAACGAACACTGAGTGAATCCAATTGAGCAACCTGCTCTCCACTCCGACCACTTTACAAGAAATTCAACCTTTTTAGCGGCGGTATTGTTCAGTATGCTGACCTGATCAACGGTTTCATTCATGCCTTTTTTAACAACAGCCGGACCGAGTATATAAAAATCAATAAGTTTCCATCCCCAGAGTACCACTATTGAAGCCAGCGCTACCCACAGAAGACAGCCCAGTTTTCCGTTTCTCATTCCGTTGTTCCCCATTTCCTTGGCGCGATAAAATCACTTCAGTCCCCAGGGACAAACACTTACCAGCCGGAAAGACTCCTCCTGACAATCGCGTCAGACACCTGCACAACAAGCCTGTTTTTGGCCGAGTCAAGAGTCTCCGTTGACGGATCATACAGAAGCCACTCCGACACAGTCTCGTCCCTTATAATGTACTCATTATCCGAGGTGTTACCCATAGACACCGAAACCCTCAATTCAAGCTTATACTGCTCTACTTCCTCACTGGCGGTGTATGTAACTGCTGTACGCGAAAAGTGCGTTACTGAACCGGTGATACGAGCGTCCGGCGATTCATTGTCGATAGACAGTCGGCCATCCCGTACGATGGATTCTGTAACAAGGGATGTAATTTCCTGCTCAAGCCCATACTCTGTTACACTACTCCTGAACTGCTCCACCTCCACTGTTTTAATGTTTTCAGGAAGGGAACCTTTGAAGCTGTATGCACAGGATAAAAGAAACAGAATTGATGATAATACCACAATCTTAAATCCCTGTATGACCAAATCCACCATCTCCTCTTGCCGTTTCGGACAGTCTGGTAACAATCTCCATTTCAGCAGGCTCTACCGAAACAAGAACCGCCTGCGCGACGCGATCCCCTCTGTTAACAACAAAGGGTTCCCCGCCGTGGTTAATTAAAATAACTCCCACTGGTCCTCTGTAGTCAGAATCTATAGTACCAGGTGAGTTCAGAACAGTTACACCATGTTTAAGAGCAAGTCCACTCCGGGGTCTTATCTGCCACTCGAAACCCGCTGGGATTGCTACTTTTATACCTGCCGGAATCATAAGTGTTTTCCCGGGAGGAATGATTACAGACTTCTCAACAGCAGCACGGAGGTCTACTCCCGCAGAGCAGGAAGTAGCCGGTTCAGGCAGTGGAAGATCCCCGTATTCGGGCAGAGTTTTAACAAGTATTTTTGCCATAGATTTCCTGTGCATACGAGGTTGCCCGGCAATGGTCACTGAGCAGAACTCAAAACATCTGTGCAGATGCCTGCCCCGGCATAATACCTTTACTGCTCTCAGTCAGCCTCTTAGTAAAATGGGCAGTCTTACGACCGCCCATTACAGTTTATTCTTCAGAGTCTCCGGTCTGATCAACATCCTTCATGTTGAGGTCGATCTTTCCGTCGTCTCTTATCTTGTTAACTTTTACTCTGACCTTCTGTCCGCGCTTTAGAACATCCGAAACATCGTTTACACGTTCTTTACTGATGTTGCTGATGTGAACAAGACCATCAGTTCCCGGCATGATTTCAACGAAGGCTCCGAATGTCTGTATACTTACAACTGTACCCTCGTAGATCTTGCCTATTTTGGCAGTTCCCACGAACTGATCAATAAGCTTAAGAGCATGATCAGCCTTCTCACCATCGTTGGTAAGAATGGTAACCATACCGGTATCATCAATATTGATCTCAGCACCGGATTCCTCGGTAACAAATCTGATGTTCTTGCCGCCGGGTCCAATCAACTTGCCAATCTTTTCCTTATCAATCTGAACAGTGATGATGCGCGGAGCATACTGACTGAGCTCCTCGCGGGGCCTGTCAATGCAGGCATCCATGCTCTTGAGAATGAGAAGTCTGTTCTCTCTGGCCTGATTGAATGCACCGACAAGAAGCTCCTGAGATACGCCTTCAACCTTGAGATCCATCTGAATGGCGTTAACACCCTTTGTTGTTCCGGCTATCTTGAGGTCCATATCACCAAGATGATCTTCAACACCCGCGATATCAGAAAGAACTATTGATCTCTCACCATCAGTGATAAGACCAAGTGCAATACCAGCCACATTTGACTTGATGGGTACACCTGCGTCCATAAGGCAGAGTGATGCACCGCATACTGTTGCCTGGGAAGAAGATCCGTTTGACTCAAGAATATCTGAAACCACCCGGACTGTGTACTGGAAGTCCTCTGGAATAACACTCTCAATTGCGGTCTCAGCAAGGTGCCCGTGACCGATTTCGCGTCTGCCGGGACCTCTTACAGGTCTTACTTCACCAACGCTGAAGCTTGGGAAGTTGTAATGAAGCATGAAGTTCTTCTTGTACTCGCCAAGAAGTGCGTCAATACGCTGCTCATCTCTGTCACCACCAAGAGTGGTTGTGACCAAAGCCTGAGTCTCGCCTCGGGTAAAAAGGGCGGATCCGTGTGTTCTCGGAAGAATACCGACTTCACAGGCAATGTCTCTGACTTCAGTACGCTCACGACCGTCATAACGAATCCCGTCTGTAAGAAGCCTTGAGCGAACATATTCCTTCTCGGCTTTGTAGACAGCTTTCTTGATATAGCCCTTCCACTCAGCGTCATCGGTCTCAACATCGAATTTCTCCGCTGCAATAACTGCGGAACGTTCTCGTGTGTTCGCCAGGGCAGCTGCCATGTTTTCCTTGTTGCCCCTGCCGTAAACAGCACCGAGCTCCTCGGACATAATGGTCAGAACGATATCATACAGCCCCTCGGGAAGCTCAGGAATAACAACTTCCTTCTTTGCTACTCCCACAAGCTGCTGAAGCTTAAGCTGAAGATCGTTGATCTTCGCGGCTTCTGTGGCAGCGATTTTGATGGCTTCCGCTATAATGTCCTCTGAGAGTTCATCACAGTGCCCCTCAAGCATTACTACATCACGATCTTTAACCGCGACAACAAGCTCAAGATCACTTTCTTCAAGCTGTTCAACTGTGGGGTTTAGAACAATCTCTCCGTCAACGCGTCCAACTCTGATAGCGCTTACCGGCCCATCCCATGGGATGTTGGATATCATCAGAGCAGCCGATCCGCCAATCAGGCCCAGAAGGTTCGGATCGTTCACTCCGTCGGAGCTGAGAACAAGACAGTAAACCTGTGTCTCATCTTTAAAACCCTCTGGAAAGAGAGGCCTGAGGGGTCTGTCTATAAGACGGGCAGTGAGAACTTCTTTCTCGCTGGGCCGTCCTTCTCTCTTGAAAAATCCACCGGGTATCTTGCCGGCGGCGTATGTTCTTTCACGGTACTCTATTGTAAGAGGGAAAAAGCCAAGGTCGCGAGTTGCAGGTTCACTGCAAGCGGCAACAAGAACAGCGGAATCCCCATACTGAATATAAACAGATCCGTGGGCCTGCTTGGCCATTCGTCCTGTCTCAATTGATAATTTTCTTCCTGCGATCATTTCTTCAACGATTGTTTTCATACTTTCCTTACATCTGACTTACTTGTACCCGCAGGCCGTTTGCCTGTGGACTTTTAACGAAAGAAACCGTAGCTCTGAAAGACAAGTTATCTTCTAAGATCAAGTTCCTTGATAACACTTCTGTATCTGTCAATATCTCTGGATATCAAGTAGTTAAGAAGACGGCGTCTCTTGCCCACAAGCATCAGCAGGCCCCTGCGGAAATTGTTATCCTTTGGATTTGCCTTTGAATGCTCTGTCAGTTGCTTGATTCTCTCTGTGTGAATAGCAATCTGTACTTCTGTTCTGCCTGTGTTTGCTTCACTGCCGCCGAACTGAATTGCCAGCTCTTTCTTACGCTCACTGGTTACCATTCTCTCAATACCTCCATTGATCTTGCAAGATCGTTTTCTATCAGTTTTTTCAACATTTCTTCCGAATTAACAAAGGCAGGCTCCCTGATGAAAGATATGAATTCAACAGACACTTCAGCACCGTAGAAATTCTCTTCAAGAGAGGGCACATGCACCTCAACAAGGTTCCTGTCCGGAACCACAAACGCCACAGCCTCAAGTTTTCTGCAACCTATCCTGGCGAAGGTCGCGTAGCTTCCTTGCAGGGGAAGAAGTTTAGACTCCGGGACTCTGATATTCAGAGTTGGAAACCCCAGTGTCCTGCCAAATCCCCTGCCTCTGGAAACAACACCGGTTGCTCCATAGGCACGGCCAAGAAAATCAGCAGCACCGCTTAAATCACCTTCGAGCAGAAGCTGCCTTATCCTCCCGCTTTTAACAGGTATCCCTCCGATATTCTCCGAGTCCACCACTGTAACAGTGAGCCCGAACTTACGGAGATTTTCTCTGAGAGCAACAGTATTACCTGAAGCATCCCTGCCAAACCGAAAATCGTACCCGACCACAAATCCGCTGAACGTTCCAATTTCATCCAGTAATCTGCTGAAATCCTGCGGTGTGGTAGCCGCAGTAACATCGTCAAACGGAAGCGTAATAATACTAGATATTCCATTGTCCCGCAACAATTCATAACGTTCAGCAGGCGTTGTAAGTCGGTTTCTCCACGAAAGTCCTCCAAACATCTGCCTGGGAACAGGTTCAAACAATACTACACTGCAGTTGGACCCGGCAGTATCAATAACCTTCATGTGCCCTTTATGCAGACCGTCAAAAGCTCCCAATGCTGCAAGTTTCACTGCTGTACCTGACTGGCCAGAACAACTCTGGGTTGGAACAGGTTACCATCGCAAAAGCCAACAGCCAGCAGATTACCGGCCATGTCCACCGCAACTGCGGTGCCTGTGATTCCTGCTGTAAAAGGGTTCCCATGAAAAATACCCTGTGCGTTAGAGCCCGTTACACGAATCTGTGGATACCCGCGCATAGCTTCTGCCATTGAGAGAAAAGACCCTTTGTGGTCATCAAGCTTTGAAGCTTCATTGATACTGAATGGTCCGGCCATGGTTCTTCTTATGTTGTCCGCTACTGCGGGAATGTTTAAAGCCTCTCCGATATCCCTGGCCAGAGCTCTTATGTAAGTGCCGGCAGAAACGGTAACTTCCAGCGGAATTCTGTTGCTTAAAAGCTCTCCGGACTCCCAATTTGTAACTGTAACAGCTCTCTCAGGCATTTCAGGAGTCTCACCTGCCCGGGCGAGCTTGTATCCTCGTTTACCATCGACTCTAACAGCGCTGAAAGCAGGAACTCTCTGGCGAAATGTACCGGTAAACCCCGACAGCTCTGTTACCAGATCATCTGTGGCAATGTGAGAACAGTCAGACTCTTTCAGAACTTCGCCTGACATATCAAGAGTATCTGTAAGGAGACCAATGACCATATCAAATGAATAGCGCTTTTCTCTGCCTGAAATGTAGGGAGCCAGTCGGGTGGCCTTACCGAGAACTACAACCAGAAGCCCTGTAGCATCCGGATCCAGTGTCCCGCAATGCCCGTACTTTTTGAAACCGTTGGCCTTTGCCACTGCCATGGCAGCACGGCGGGATGTTACTCCGGCACCCTTGTCAAGAAGATAAACCCCACCTGTCACCTGTCAGTCTTCCTCCACATTCAGTTTGCGAAGGGCAGAAAGCACTTCTTCCCCTTCTTTAACTGAATCATCCCACTGGAACCTGAGAGTGGGTACTGTCCTGAGATCAAGTTTACCCGCAAGATTCCTGCGGATAAACCCGGAGGCTTTTCTCAGCACTTGCTGAACATCCTCAGACTCAGTATCGGAAAGATAGGAAGAGACATATATTCTGGCGAATGAACCATCCCTGGCAAGTTCAACCCTGTTTATCACGAGAGAGCTAAGCCTTGGATCAGAAACTTCCCGCTGTAGAATATCAGATACAAGCATCTGAATTCTGTTGGCTATCTGTTCTGTTCTTCTTGAATTCACTCCAGCTCTCTCGCAATCTTAATTATCTCAAAGCTCTCAATGGTATCGCCTGCCTTTATGTCATTGTACTTGTGAAGACCTATACCGCATTCGAACCCTGCAGCCATTTCGCGCTTATCATCCTTGTGGTGCTTAAGTGAGGAAATTTCACCCTCCCAGAGTACAATGCCATTTCTCACCAGACGTGCACGGGCGTTCCGTTTGATTTTTCCTGCTACAATGTAGCAACCTGCAATAACACCGATCTTCGGAACCTTGAATGTGTCTCTGACTTCCACAGAACCCAGGAATTCTTCCTTCTCTTCAGGCTTAAGCAGACCGCCAAGAGCCTTTCTCACAGTATCCTCAAGATGGTAGATAACACTGTATGTGCTTATCTCCACACCTTCTTCAGAAGCTCTTTCACGAGCTCTCTGATCCGGTCTTACTTTAAAGCCGAGAATAACAGCGTTTGAAGCTGCTGCAAGATCCACATCGCTCTCTGTAATCCCACCGGCACCACTGAGAATTATATTGACTCCCACTTCTTCGTTCTGCAATTTTGCCAGAGAATCGATTATTGCCTCCGCAGAACCTGAAACATCTGACTTTATGATAATGTTGAGAACTCTCTCTTCGGTAGTTGTTGATTCCCAGAAGTCTTCAAGGGAAACCTTTTGTTTGGAATGAAGAAGCTTCTCGCGCGCTACCATCTGGCGTCGGAGGGCAACCTTTCTGGCTTCCTGTTCGCTCTCCACCCCGATAAATGAGTCGCCGGCAGATGGAACACCGGGGGAACCGAGAAGCTGTACAGGATAACCGGGGGGAACCTCAAGGATTGCCGCATCATTCTCGTCGAACAGGGCTCTTGCTCTTCCGGAAAACTGCCCGGCAACAAAACAATCTCCCTCGTGAAGAGTACCATCCTGAACTAAAATGTTTACAATTGAACCTCTTCTGGAGTCAACTCTGCCTTCAAGTACAGTTCCCCTGGCAAGTCTGTCCGGAACAGCGGTCAACTCAAGCATCTCAGCCTGAATCAGGATCATATCCAGAAGCTCATTTACGCCTACTCCGGTCATGGCTGAAACTTCTGCGCACTGGACACTCCCACTCCATTCTTCAACCAGAACGTCGTTTTTGGAAAGATCCTGCTTGATGAAGTCGGGATTGGCTGTAGAAAGATCCATCTTCGTAATCGCTACTATTATGGGAATTCCCGCAGCTCTGGCATGCTCGATTGATTCCTTTGTCTGAGGCATTACCCTGCTGTCCGATGCCACCACCAGCACAACTATGTCAGTTACCATCGCGCCTCTGGCTCGCATAGCGGTAAAGGCCGCGTGACCGGGAGTATCTATGAATGTAACCTGCCTGTCATCACCTAAGGTTGCCACATAAGCACCGATATGCTGTGTAATTCCACCGGATTCAGTAGCAATTACATTGGCAGAACGGATTCGGTCAAGAAGAGCTGTTTTCCCATGATCCACATGACCCATTATTGTCACCACAGGAGGTCTTTCCTCCTGAGTTGCATTAATATCTGCTACCCTGGCTTCTTCCAGAGCCTCAGCACCATATTCGCTAACCTCCCGGACAGCAAATCCGAGTTCCTCTGCCACAAGAGTAATTGTGTCAACATCAAGTCTCTGATTTGCAGTGGCCATAACACCCAGCTTCATGCAGGCAGCAATAACTACGTTCACCTGCTGTCCCATCTGCTGAGCCAACTCAGCGGGACTGGTAAATTCGGCGACCTTTATGACTTTCTCATCTTCATCTGCAAATGTACGCTGTTCTTCGTGTCTTTCCTGCTTTTCCTTACGGTATCTAACCTTTTTACTCTTGCGATTTCTGGCACTGCTGGAATCAATTTTGGCGAGAATCTTTTTTACATTCTTCACCGTTTCAGCGGAAACCACAGTCTTTTTCTTCCGTCGTCTGCGCTTACGCTTTTTTGTAGCACGGGTCTTTGCCTCTGCCTTCTGCTTCTCAAATTGCGCAACTACCCGGGCTGTATCTCCTTGGCTCACAGTACTCATATGGCTTTTGGTTTCGATTCTCAGTTCTTCCAGAACCTTGAGCAGTGCTTCGCTGGATATGTTAAGCTCCCGTGCCAGCTCATACACCCTTCTCTTCTGTACCTTACTTGCTTCCGTCAAGGAAATCACCTTCTTCCGCGCCGCGTTTATTCTTTGTCCTCAGTGGCTTCCTCTGCTTCTTTTTCAGACTCAGATGAATTATTCTGCTCAAGTTTTTTGGCTACCTCTACCTGGTGTACTCTCTGATCGACAAGATCAGCAGCTTCTTTCAATATCTGCTTAAGTTTTACGGGACCAACGCCCTGAACTTCCTTCAATTCTTCCCCGGTTGATTCCAGTATTATCTGCGCTGAATCGTAACCGGATCTGCTCAGTCTCTCGGCAAGCTTTTCATTCACGCCGGGCAATTCACTCACATCAACCCTTAGCATGTTCTCCCAGCGATTCTCCTCTTCCCACTGACTCTGGGTCTTCAGATCAATTCTGCGATCCACAAGCTGTCCGGCAAGTCGCACATTGTGTCCGTTCCTGCCTATTGCCAGAGAAAGTTGATCATCAGGAACAACTGCAATCAGAATGTCCTCCATCTCACCCGTTTCCCGGTTGAAAGACTGTTCGGATTCAATGTTCAGCACAGTGGCCGGTGCCAGTGCCTGGGACGCAAGCACAAAACGATCTCTGGTCCACGGGAGAATATCAATACGCTCACCATTCAGCTCTCTCATTACTGATTGAACCCTGGTTCCCTTCATACCCACAAAGGCACCCACAGCGTCAATTCGCATGTCAGTGCTTGAAACGGCAATTTTTGATCTGACGCCAGGCTCACGGGCAATAACCTTAATGTTAACAACGCCCTCCTCTATTTCAGGAGCTTCTCTTTCAAAAAGCCTTCTTACAAGTTCGGGGGTTGCTCTGGAAAGAACAAGTTGAGGTTCAAGGCTCTCAGGTCTTTCCACTCTGATGAGAACAGGAGTAATGGAATCACCCTGATCATACCTCTCACCTCGAGCTCTCTCATCCGCTGGAACAACTGCCTCAATACTACCCGCAACCTGGACAAGAATTCTGTTTCTGTAAACCTGCTGAACTCTGCAACGGGGAATGATTGATCCAACCCGATCTTCATAGTCTTTCCAGACCTGATTTCTCTCTGCGGACTTCACCAGCAGAAGAAACTCTGACCTGAATTCATTAACAGCTGCCCTTCCAAAATCTGTGATGCTTATTGGTACTGCAACCTGATCGCCCAGCTCGCAGTCCCTGTCTATTTTTCTTGCCTTTCTCAGATCGATTTCTATGTGAGTTTTTCTCCTCGCGACTTTTTCAACAACGGTCTTCAGGGCTTCCATGCGAATATCACCGCTACCATGTTCCCAAGTAACCTTGATATCCTGTTCTTCGCCGTATTCCCTCAGAGAAGCCTTTGCAAGACCCGCGTGAAGACTTCTGAGAAGAATCTCTCTATTCACCCCTTTTTCCCTCACCAGGCTGGCGAGGGCATCTATTCTCTCAAAATCCGCCAATTGATCCCTCCTCTTGAATTGCTTCACGAGCGGTAAGTACACTACCCGGATCAGTAACTCTACCATCTTCAAATGTCAAAATTCCTTCTTCATAGTTCATGAGAGTACTCACAAACTCTTCGAACTCTGTTTTTATTTCAAGTTTTCTTCCCACACAGCGAATCCAGTCGTTCTCAGTGGACAGCTGTCTGCCAATGCCCGGGGAACTGACCTCAAGTGTATAGGCTCCTCCGATTAAATCAAGGGTCTCAATGGCGTTGGCGATGGCTCTTGAAACTGTGGCACATTCATCAAGGCTCACTCTGCCGACTTTATCCAGAAGAACACGAAGAACCCTTCTTCTTCCAGCCTGAAACAGGTTTGTATCAATGAGAAGAAGATCATACTCTGCCACTATTTCCTCAACATGTTCCAGTACATCATCATGAGCCAAACGTAAACCTCCATAAATGCTGACGCAAAGCCAGCAGTATAGCAAAAATGGGCGCAACGCGCCCATGCCAAATACAGCATAAGTACTGCTAATCTATTGTATAACCGAAATTACATCAAGGCCCGAAAGTTTATCCTAATCAATAGCTCTTACAGCTCCACTTACAAGATCATCCCTGAGCAACCCCACTGTGGCGGGACAATTGTAATTTGTCTGGATGCCGATTCTCTCAATCTCATCGGCAAGAACCCCGGATACAATACTCTGCCATGAATCAGGCTCAAGTTCCCGCAGCGTGTCTCTGCAATAGAATATACGATCAAGCAGGTACTGGTTCTGCTCCGGTGCGAAGATATTGTAATCCCACCAGTAAGAAGTCACCAGAAGAAAAGTCATGCTCAGTTCCATCTTATACCATTTACTGTTTAAGGAATCAGAGGCCATTCTGTAGTGAAGACTGTCGGATACAAGAGCTGGAAGGCTGCCTGCAAGCCAGGGAGTTTCAAGACCTTCTCTCATTGCTGTTCTGCTTCCTCCAAGCGCTGTTCTAACAGCTCTTACCTGCTCAGTAAGTTCTGGTTCAACGGATGCATAAAATCGTCCACTGTACATAAGAGTGTTTACAGCATCAAGATTCCTGTCAATCACTATCTGATAAAGAAATGTTTCCAGCACCTGATCATACAAGCCCGGATTCCAGTCTGATCTGAACAGCAGCTGAGCAGGATATCTATAGAAATTTGCATCCCGCGGTAATACTGTGGGAAAAGCCATGCCTGAAAAGGCGAGAGAAACTGACATCTTCCTGAGGTTCAGAGCAGCCTCTTCATTGCTCATTCGAAAGATTCCTTCATTCTCCCAGAGGGCTAATGGGGAGTTCTCTTCTATATTCTGAATTCCTTGACAAAGCATTACACGGTGTTCAACAGGGAGCACTTCTTCTATCAGTGCGATAAATCTATCTTTCAGGGCTGTTCCGCTTTCAGGTTGGGCGGAAAGAAGAAACCAGGCATTAGTCATGACGGCATGGTAGTTTTTATCCAGTTTTTCCCCGTCAGCATCAATGTCAAATTCCGCCAGTGTGTGATGAAAGTAGAGAATCGCGCCATCCAGGGAATTCGGGTGAATGGCCAGGAGAGAAGAAACCTGATTAAAATAGTCTCCCCGCCTGTGAGCATGAATCCTGTACGCTTTATACAGTTCCTCCATGGACTCATCCAGCAATCCAAGATTGGAGTAACCCAGAGCAAGGTTGTTGTGAACCTCAGCATAGTTTGGAGCCATGGTTACAAGACTGTCATAAGCTGCCATTCCCGTGAGCAGTTCCTCCCTCAATTCCTGCTGGGTATACTGAGTGGATAATCCTGTTGTTTCCAGAGCGGAACGCATTGCTGGAACAGGTGGATTCATAATCATATAGCGTGTAAGATGGGCACTGCCCAGAGCGTACCATCCCCCAAGATCCTGTGGATAAATTTCTGTTGCCCGTTTCGAATAGGTTACCGCGCTGTCCGCAAAAACTGATGCGTTCTGCCATTGAACCAGTGCAGCGTTAAGAACTGCTCCGTTCCTGGAATTCGCCCACTGGGCTGCCGCAGAATAAGCATTGTTCATGGCCATCTCTGTTCTGGCGATGAAAATGTCCTTGCCTTTAAAAACCAGTTCTGAAGACCGGGACATAGGCAGATAGTGAATAAAAAATCCTGACCCTAGAATGATACTCACCAGAGCCAGAGATACGGCACCAATACGGCTTCTTCTGCCGGGTGAAACGGATTTGCTTTCTCCAGAAAGAAAAATCATGGCAAGAGTCGCGAACATCCAGGCTGTGGGCGGCCATCTCAAATGCACCGAGACCACAGCTTCTGCCAGCATCGCGGCCATTCCGGCAAAAGCACCTGCTCTGAGCAAGTCTGCTTTTTTCAATCGGCCAATCACTCCCCATACAGCGATACCCCACAGGATGAGTCCCAGTATGCCGATATCCACAAGGATTTCAAGATACTCGCAGTGAGCATGCAGGGTGTTGTGGCTCACACCCAGAATGCTGTAATACGGGCTCCTGTATTCAGGAAATAGTATCTGAAAAGATCCCGGTCCGTGACCGACAAGAGGGCTATTGGTGAAAAGCCTGAACGCTCCGGACCAGATTATCTTCCTGACCTGAAGAGTACCCTGATCCTCCGCTGTTGGATCCAGCTCAGAAAGCCTGGAAGCCATGGGAAGAGCAACGGCAGCAACGACAGCAAGGAAAAGAAGAACAAAGGGGACAAGCTTTTTTACTGGATGAGTACTGTTCTTGAAAAACCATACAAGAAGAACCGCACATCCTGCCGCGACACCGATAACGCTTCCTCTGGTGCCACTTGCAACAACAGTGGTTGTGGCTAAAGCAACAAACAACAGAGCTAGAACAGATCTAGTGGCAGGAGAAAACTTCTTTAATGAAAAGAGAGATGCAATGCCCAGAGGAATAACTGCTGACGCAAAACCGCCAAGGAGGTTGGGGTTACCCAGACTTCCTGTGCTTCTGCCGCTTCTGGTAAGAGCAGCATCCCAGGAAAACGTGTTGATGCCCTGCCACTGCATTATGGCATAGATAAACATAAGAGAAACCGATACCAGCATAATCGATGTAAAGAGCCTGATGCTGGATTCTTCAATGAATAACAGTGATGAAACCGTAAGAGCGGTAAGAGAAAGAAGCATGAGAACAGTAAAAGGTCCATTGGGTGAACCGATTCCCGCAAAATGCATTATCACCATAAAAAATAATATGGAACTCACTGCGCCAAGAGATACCGCAGGAATCCGTTGCTTGAAACATGGCTTCCCAAGAAAAAGCAGCACAGCTGCTATCATGGAAGCAATGCTTCCCCCGGCTACATAAAACATCTCCTTGATAAGGATGCTGTTTCTGCTGTTGGTAAGAATTCCAAATACAACGCCAAGCATTACAGCAATCAGCAGCACCGTGTACAGTGTAGAAGGTTTTGTTCTCATTAACCGTTACCTTTCTCTCCGTGGGCAACGAATATTGTGAAGACACTGATCACTCCAATGGCATTTATGAAGGCAAGAATTGCCTGGTAGGGCCTCAGGGTGGGAAGAAGAAGGGCCATTGTTCCCAGTATTACAGAAAATATGTACAGCATTATTACAGTGGTTCTTCTGGAATAGCCCATTCGCATAAGTCTGTGAGCCAGATGATTCCTGTCGCCCTGAAAAAGAGGAGCACCACGACTCTTCCTGTAAATAAGAACCATAACCGTATCCACGATTGGTACAGCGAGAATTAAAAGAGGAGACAATACAGCAAGATACGGAATTGACCCCCTTGGAGTGTAAACCCCCAGAACCGCGATGATGCCCAGCATAAAGCCCAGAAAATTGGAACCGCAATCACCCATAAAGGTTGAAGCCGGGGGGAAATTGAAAAAGAGAAATCCCAGAGACGCACCGGCCAGAGCAACACTGATGAATGCAATGGCTGGATTGCCATGCATGAAATTCAACGCGGTAAAAAAGATTGCTGCTATCGCTGACACACCGGCCGTAACGCCGTCCGCATGATCCAGAAGGTTTATCGAATTGGTTATTCCAAGAAGCCAGATCAAAGTAACAGGCGCAGTCAGCCAGGCAACATGGCTTCCCTCCAGGAAAAGTCGCACCTGCGCACCATTCACAACAAATAAAGTGCCCACAACTATGGCCACAATGGAATGAAGAAAGAGCTTCATCCGCGGCGAAAGCTCAAACTTGTCGTCAAGAAATCCTGTAAGTGCCATAAGAAAGCCGGACACCAGCATAAAAATACAGATGGATCGCCAGGAGAGTGGAGTATCAACAATACTCTCACCGGGGAGTACTGGAAAAATCAGCATCCCCGCCACAATAGCGGCGGCGAATCCCAGAAAAATAGCAACACCTCCCATGACTGGTATGCCAACATTTTCCGTCTGCTTCCTGCCGTCAACAAAGCCCCATTTACCAGCCAGGCGACTCATGAGAGGAGTCAGTATTAGAGAAACAACAAGAGCAATAACCATTGAGGTGAGAAGGATCATATTTTACGCTCAACCCCGTCAAGAGCAAAAAGGTGAGTTTTACTCATGTCAATATCGAAACTCAACTCATTCCCCGGGCGGATATCAAGATCCGGTCTGCATCTGGCTGTTATCTGCTCATCACTTCCCGTGATCCCGATAACCACTTTTTCATTGCCCAGCGTCTCCACAACCTCAACAGAACAAGTGAACTGTCCCTGCTCCCGCACAAGAATGTCTTCAGGTCTGACTCCCAGTGTATACATTCCGTCAGCCACTCCTGTAGTCTCAAGCCGACCATTGACTGATAGAATTTCTCCTTCTGATATCTCCGTCTTGAAAAAATTCATGGCAGGGCTTCCGATAAAGCCTGCAACAAATTTGTTACACGGATTGTTGTAAACCTCCAGAGGTTGAGCCACCTGCTGGATGAAGCCGTTCTTCAGCACAACAATTCTGTCACCAAGTGTCATAGCTTCAGCCTGATCGTGAGTCACATAAATCATCGTTGCTCCCAGCTTTGAATGAAGCCTGGCCAACTCGTTTCTCATCTGAACTCTCAGCTTCGCATCGAGGTTCGAAAGCGGTTCATCAAAAAGGAAAACTTTGGGATGACGAACAATCGCCCGCCCAAGGGCCACTCGCTGCCTTTGCCCACCGGAAAGTTCTTTGGGCTTTCGCTCCAGATATTCTGAAATCCCCAGAATATCAGCGGTTTCTGTAACCAGACGCTTTATTTCTTCTTTAGACAGCTTACGCATTTTCAGAGAAAAGGCCATGTTATCAAACACGGTCATGTGAGGATACAGAGCATAGTTCTGAAAAACCATTGCGATATCGCGCTTTGACGGTGCTTCATCGGTAATATCGGTATCGTTGATGAAAACCCTTCCGGAAGTTGACTCTTCAAGACCGGCCAGCACCCTAAGAGTGGTTGATTTGCCGCAACCGCTTGGCCCTACAAGAACAACAAGTTCTCCGTCTTCAACATCAAGAGAAAAATCTGTAAGTGCTCTGGAATCCGTACCGTAGACTTTACTAACGGCCTCAAATCTTACTGCGGCCAACCTGTTCCCCCTCTCGTCTCAGTCAATCAGAAGAACCGAAACCTCATGATTTAAAAACATGGCTCGTTCCGGATTCACAGGATCCGGAAAATATTGTGAACCATTCACAAGAAAAGCATACCTGTACCTTCCCCTGTCCAGATCATCCGGAGGAGATGCTGTCCAGATGCCATCATCATTCTCCATGATGCCGCATGAAGGATCCACCATACCGGTAGCGCCTGTAACACCCCCCCAGCTGTTCCAGTCTCCAATCAGCTGAACCTTGCCCGCAGCAGGATGGTGAAACACAAGCCGGTCAGTATCAACCCTCTCAGCCGGTACGAAGACGGCACAGGAAAAGAGCAGTAAAGATAATGCAATCAGTCTATCCATGCAGATACCTCCATCCCCAGAGTGGTGGAACCCTCTCCCCACTCAACAGTAATCGCGCCTGTAAAGTCATCCCTGGCTCCAAATACGCGAAGCAGGCATCCTGGTTTCGGTGAATCGTTATCAAGATTCGACATCACAGAGACTTCCGCGGAAACACCTGGAACCGGTGAGTACAGCGCTGTTGCTGTAAATCTGAGGCTGTCGTCAAACAGATCGAGAGCGCCACCGCATCCCGCAGGTGACATCCTGTAAAACCCGGATACTGTGCTGTGAAAATCTTCAAGATGGTCAAGACCAGCACTCACAGACCAGGCAATACCTGCTTCTGAATAAATATCCAGCCCCGCAGATAAAAATGTCCGCGTCGCATCAGCAACATCCGTAACTGCCTGCAAAGAACCACTGATGGCTCTTGTTTTCCCGTGAAGATAAGCAGTAAGACCAACAGTGTTGGAATCCTCTTCAAAATAGATTCTGGGAGCAATCTCAATGGATGCATCATGATTACGCAACGGCTGCCAGCCTCTGATCTCCGCGAGGTAAGTCCACTGTGAGTTTTCTTTAACAAAGAGAAACCAGGGTTTTACCTTTCTCAGATCCAGAAAACCACTGACAGTTTCCAGTTCAGACAAATTTTCTCTGATTCCATTCCAGCCCACAGTACCGAATCCCAGCCATGGAGATTTCACTCCATACCAGGAAAGAGAATCCCCGAACTGATTCCAGAAACCCCGGAACCCAAGCAGACCTCCGGCTTCAATTGTGACTGCGGTGGAATCCACCACATCATAGCTTTGCCACTCTCTCACGGGAACATCAAATCCAGCAAGAAAAGGGTCAACCAAACCCGTGGAAACGCCCGTTCCAACCCAGGGTGATCCGGGCCATCGGAAGAATGCACCGGCACTCACCGGTTCAATATTCGAAAAAGTTGAATCCGCGCAATAACTCAGAGCAGCAGAAGCACTCAGTCGAACCCAGTCCTCATTGTAGTATCCCCTTGGAAACACGGTTAGAGTATCTGCGGAGAGGGTTTCCAGTCCCACTTTTAAATCTGCAGACGCTGTGGTATGGAAGAGCAGTCCCATATTGAGACCACCTTCGCCTGTTTCCCCGGGATTGGTCTGTCCTAAAAGCGCCAGAGTAATAAACAATGCTGTCACGGGAACCTCCTGGAGATGCCGAATCTGTGCTCAATACCATTCCTGT
Organism: Candidatus Sabulitectum sp.; assembly: GCA_021107435.1. Classification (GTDB taxonomy): domain Bacteria; phylum Fermentibacterota; class Fermentibacteria; order Fermentibacterales; family JCC-6; genus Sabulitectum. The sequence continues at coordinate 36,193 of JAIOSV010000057.1, forward strand.
GCAGTACAGCTCCGTAACCGAAATTCCATTCTCCCCGGGAAAGTCCAGCACCTGCGTTGACGTTGTCTCCGTCTGTGCCGGAGTAAACTCGCAATGCTCTTGTAACCATCAGCTCGCACCCAACCTGCCAGTTATCATCGCTGAAGCTTGTATGAGCCTTCAGATTCCTGTTGAAAACGTGACTGAATCCTGTGGTAAATCTGCGATCCTCTGTGATATCCGTGCAAGTCATTCCCAGAGCCAGAGAGGGGAACAGGGAAAACTGAAAGCCGGCATCCAGATCCAGGGACTTCTCGTCTGTACTGTCAGCGTACTGATAGCGAACTGACGCACCGACGGCAATACTGGGTCCAAAGAGACCTTCCATGAACCCGATAGGATCTCCCGCGACAACATAGCTGCCCGAGAGCTGAGCGATACCTGTACGGCAGTCGTTGTCCCATGCTGCACCTGTACCAAGATGAAATCCAGATCCCCCAAGAGGCATAACCGCCGCGACACTTCCGGAAGGTTCGTCATTGGTAATTCCTCCAGCAGCAGCCACCTCAAAAAACTCAATCCTGCCCATACCTGCCGGTGCAGCCATACAGGAAACAGGATCATTACTCCAGGCTGCCGGAAACACACCAAGTCCCGCCCGGACAGGACCGGCAAAGTTCCATGAACCCAGAACCATTGAAAGTGCAAAAACAGCAGTCAGTATGCTCCCCTTCCTTTGAGAACGGTAACAACCGTTCTGGCGAGAATCGCCATGTCAAGCATGAGAGACTGGTTTCTCATGTAATAAAAATCATATTCAAGGTTCTCGTGGAGAGGAAGGTCTTTTCTACCCATAATCTGCCACAAACCTGTAATACCCGGTTTCACATCCAGTCGCCTGCGCTGCCAGGCGTTGTAGTCACTAACGATAAAATCCATTTCAGGCCTGGGACCAACCATGCTCATGTGTCCCCTGAGAACATTAAACAACTGGGGCAACTCATCAAGGCTTGTTTTCCGGAGAAGCCTGCCTATGCCTGTCACTCTCGGATCACCTCCGGCAACAGGCGCGACTTCGTATTCTTCTGCTTCCGGCCTCATTGTTCTGAATTTATACAGTGTGAATTCCCTGCCGAACCTGCCTGTACGAGTCTGCTTAAATATGGGAGTACCTTTTCCCCGGAGGGCTAAAATTGCCCAGATGATGGCCATAAGAGGTGTGAGAGTAATAATCAGCACCGGGGAAATGAGCAAATCCATGACCCTTTTTGTCAGATTGTTGAAAGTGCCTTTGCCGGAAGATCCAATTTCCACCACAGGCATTCTGGATATACTGCCGAGGTCCCCTACTCCCGCAGCAATCTCAAACAGATCGGTAACAAGCATAAAAACAATATCTTCCTTGTCGACAGAGTTTACTATTTTCAGCATATCGGTTCTGTTCATGGAACCGCTGGCGAAAAATACCTCGTCAATGGAAAGGCTCTCAACAAGACGCGGAAGATCCCGAACTTCTCCGATAACCTTTACGCCGCAGACTTCATCGGCAATCCCGGGCTGTTCCGCAAGAACACCTTTTATCCGATGTCTGGGCTCCGGGAATTTTCTCAGTGAAACAATCACCCTTTCCGCGAACTCTCCTGAACCGATTACAATAGTAGCAGGTGATTCCTTGATTGGAGCAACCCTGCCTGCCACTAAGGTAAAGAGACTCCTGAAAAGAATGTTAACGGGTTGAGAAATTACCAGAAAAATCAGAAGCATAATTCTTGAATAATCCACTTTCACCAGATAGCTTGCTGCCATGATGGACACAGCCAGATAAAAAACAGCACGCATCCGCCTGGCAAGACCGGGAAAAGCGCCCTGCTGAACAGAGTAAATATACATTCCCGTTGACCACCAGGAAGCAATCCAGAGTACTGAAAGAACAGGTATGGTGGTAAGATAAGTGCCGATTGTATGAGAGAACCCGGGAAGAAATCCGGATAGCCAGCAGGTTCTTATGTACCAGGTTGCCAGAAGAGAGAGGGGAACTGTTATTATATCCGCAGTTGCCAGAAACAATATGAATATTCGTTGCTGTCTTCTTATGGGAGCAAACACTAGCTGGCTCCCCCGATCAAACCCCGCAGGACGCCCAGGAAAAGGGCTGTGCCCCTCCAGAGCGCAAAAAACGGAACAAAGAGTAAAGTGGAAGTATCGGTAGTGGCAGCCGCAACCAGAATAGGAATGCAGAGAAGCAGAAAAAAGAGTACCAGAGAGACGGTAACAGCAGGAAAAAAGGGAAGAAGAAACAGAGAAAATACAACCGGAACAGAAAGCAGCATCTGCAATTTCAGGGTCTGAGGAGTGTAACCGTCACTCACAGCCCTGGCGGGAAATTTCCTTACCAGCATTATCCTCCATTTTCCACGGCGATACTTCATCCGAAAATAGGCCGCCCAGCAGGGCCGATGGGTATGAACCACCCTGGCATCCGGCACAAACCCAATCCTGCCTCCGGCCTCTGTCAGTCTCCAGGAAAGATCAACATCCTCGTGCTCAGGCAGGGGGAAACTCTGATTAAATCCACCCAGCTTCTCAAGCCAGTCTCTGCGGAAACCGGCGGAGTAGGTATCAGCAAGATGGATAATTTCAGCTCGCTTCATAAGCCGGTATCTTTCTTCGAACTCCACCTGGGCCAGCCTTTGTATCAGCTTGCTGCCCCCTGAGGAATATACCCCTTTCACCGCTTCATACTCATTCTTCAACTTGCAGATCATCCGCTGGGCCCAAACCGGCTCTGGAATACAGTCGGAATCGATAAAAAGAATAAATGGCTCACTGACGGTTCGCCATCCCCGGTTTCTGGCAGTTGCGGGACCGGCCTGCTCTCCGTTAACGCACGTGTCAGCCAGTTCCGCGATCTCCGGTGGTGGTTTTTCCATACTGTCGATGCTTAAAACAATGAATAAGCTGGATCTGATGGTCTGTGCGTTTAATGCCCTCAGAGTGGGAAGCAGACTGTTCCACTCGCCTCTGAACGGAACAATTACGGCGACTTCAAACATTTTTTCGCCGGAAAATGTATTTCCGGAAAGTTTTAAAAGCAAGAAGAGTTCTGTGTCTTTCGCCTTTGTCAAACAAGCTGCGCCATGCCTTTTTCATGATATATCCCGGTCTCAGGTAGAATTTTCTCCTGGCATGGTTGCAGAATTCAACAATATCTTCAGGGCTCATATCAAGGGTTCTCACAACACAGGCATGAGTACCGTCTTCCTTAAGCCAGTCCCTCCAGCTTGATGTAACCAGCAATCCGGCTTTCTGAACATCGGCGTACGCATCGGTTCCGGGATAGACCATAAGCGGATAGAACTGCGCTGTGTCCGGATTCAGTCTCAACGCGAAATCCAGAGTTCGCTGAGCGGTCTCCCGGGTTTCTCCGGGAATCCCGAAGAGAAAACAACCGTGAACAAGGATGCCTGCTTCCCTGGCATTTTCCATGAATTTCACCATCTGCTCCACCTTGAGTCCTTTTCGCATTGAATCCAGTATCTCATCACATCCGCTCTCAAAGCCTACACAAACAGATCGCAGGCCTGCTGCATGACACTGACGAAGGGTTTCAAGGTCAGCTGCAGCCCGCATATTGCATGTCCAGGAAATGGTCACTTCCGCTTTAACAATCTCAGCGGACAGTAATCTCAGTCTCTCCATATCAGCGGCAATTGTGTCATCTTCGAAAAAGACCGCCTGCACCTCCGGCATATTTTCCTGCACCCATTTCATTTCAGCAACAACATTCTGAACAGATCGGCTTCTGTAACAGCGGCCTGTAAGAGTCTGGGGAAAGACGCAGAAGCTGCATTGATTCGGGCAGCCTCTTCCACCCATTATCATTACCTGAGGATGGAGCGCGTTGGGATTGTTGTACTTTTTCACCGGAAGGTGTCTTGCGTATACAGAGCTGACAAATGGCAATGAATCCAAATCCCGCATGTAGCCGTCCGGAGCGGTGACCTCTACCCCGATACCGTCCTTAAGGCGAATTGCGGTTCCAGGTATGCCTTCCAGGGGAAGCCCGCCTTCAAGAGCAGCCACAACCGCAAGCAGGGGCTTCTCATACTCACCCAGGATAGCACCCGTAAATCTGGTGCCCAGTCGTACGGTATCCTCGGGAAGCGCTGACGGATGTGTTCCTGTAATAAAGACCGCAGCCCCTATATCGCTGATCAGGTCAGCGGTCTGAGTATCAGAAATAATTGAAGGCGTGGATGTATCCAGCACTATAACGTCCGGAGAGAACGCCTTTATCTTCTTCTGTGTTTCAAAGAAATCCAGACCCATGGCAGGGGAATCTATAAATTGAACGATATGCCCGGCCTGTTCGAGAGCTCCTACCGCGTAAGAGAGCCAGATGGGATAGTACAGCGTTCCGCTTCTTGTTACCGCAGGGCTTCGCTGCCCCCGGCTGTAGAAAGGAATAAAAGGTGGATTAAGAGCTGTTATTTTCATCTTTGAAGCATCTCCTCAAGGGTATAGAGTACCCTTTCAGTGTCGATTGAAATCATACAGTCTTCATTTCCTGAACAGCCGGGAAAAATACTGTTTGCATAGCATGGTGAGCAGGACACAGTTCCGCAAACGGGAACAATGCTGCCGTCCTCGTAAAGCGACCCGGGGTCTGTCGGGCCGAAAAGAACAAGAGCGGGGGTTCCTCCGGCAACTGCGAGATGAGCCGGACCACTGTCATTCCCGGCAAACAAAGAAGCTTTTGCAATCAGAGCTGCGGTTTCGCCCCAGGTAAGTTTTCCAGCCAGATTAATTCCAGTCACTGAAGAAATTTCCTCTTTGTCCAGTTTCCCGCCCGCCAGAAATACTCTGTGACCCCTGGCCTGGAGGTAGAGAGAAACTTCTGCCCACCGGGACATGGGCCATCGTTTCAATGGCACATAGTCCCGCGCGTTCCGAGCTCCTCCGGGTGCAAGTACCACATAGGATTTACCGCCGGTGTATCGCTCAACTGCATCAATCTCGGATCGGTTAACATGAAAGAGAGGCTTCAGGGAAGAACACTGAACTCCGGCGATTCTACAATAATCCCGAGCAACCGGTCTCACGACTCCGAAGCCTGTTTCCGGATCACCTCCGCTCTCCACCTTTTGTCCTGACAGGAATTCAATCCACCGGACAGCTCTTGAAGAAAAGCCGAGGTAAATAACCCGGTCAAAACCCGATTGTCTGTTCGCAAGAGACCACCACAGAAGTTTAACAGCCGAGCAGGGAGCCGGTGATTGAACAAGTCCGTCAATTCCAGGCAGTCGCTTCCAGACTTGCAGCGAAGAAGGCCCTGTGAGAACTGTGACCCTGTCTCCTCGTTCGACCAGACCCGCCACCGCAGGCGTAGCAAGCAATGAGTCTCCAAAAGCGTGTGTTTTCACCACAAGGGTCTTCATTGTAACGCTCTCCCGGCTCTGAATCTTTCGATGGAATACTTCACCGCGATCAATGACGCAATCATGAGGGGGATATCAAGAGCAACCCGGTGAGGGGTTCCAGAAGCGGTGAGCAGGTGCATAAGAACGTATCCCGCAATCACACCGGCCATAAAGACACCGGACCAGCCCAGACGCAGCATGAGAATAATACCACCGAGAAAGAAAATACCAATCCAGAAAAAAGACAGCAGCCCAAGTATAGTATGCGCTGGTGAAAACTGATTCAAGGGAAACGGTTTAAAAAACTCAACAAATCTGCATGCTGAAAGATGAAGAAAAACGCCGGGATTCGATTTGATGAACTCACTCTGTCGCCGGTAAAGGATGCTGTCCCTCTCAAATTCTGATTCTGTGGTAAATTCAGGAAATTCAGCCAGTTCCGCCCTGTTCAATCCGGGCAACCAGGTAGCACGCACCGGTCCGTAAAGCAGCTTCGCGCCTTCAGCCTCATTCAGAAACGCGTCTGTAAATATTCTCCCGTTGAATTCCCACATCTGAACTCCCCCCTGCAGCGGAAGAAGCTGGTAACGACCCATAGTATTCCTGTTTCGAACCACCCACGGTGTCAAAACTGCTCCAAATACCACAAGCATAAGCAGTAGAGCAGGTATTACTTTTTTCGAGAATTTCCAGGCAATAAGAGTTGAAACAGCAAGCCATCCAATCATTGGAAGCGCGGCAGGGCGTACAAGGAATGTCACTCCCCACAGAAGACCGGCCCAGACTCCCCTGAGTAGATCCGGTTTTTCGAGAAAACGTATGGAAAGAAGCAATCCTGCCATAAACAGCAGCGAGAAAAGTGCCTGCGTCGCCGGAATTGCCTGGTAGTAAAGTTCAAATGGATCAATAGCCATAAAGACTCCAGCAGCGATGTACCACTTCCCCGAAAGAAACCTGTTTGCCAGCCGCATCCCCAGAAAAACGGTGAGCAGCCCCAGAGCAAGCTGAACACCAATAACCGCAAGAAGGTTTCCAGGTGAAGTAACCATGAAAATAAATGCTTCAAACAAAGCGTAACCGGGCATAAAAAAAGTGGTAGGCTGCTCCGGGAGCAGTACCCCGTAGAATCCGCCGGTTTCCCTGAAAAACTCCAGCTGTGCATCACGTCTGGGATCGGGATCGTGAAACATGGACTCTGAAAGCATGAACCCTCTGCCTGAAAGAATGTTTTCAGCAGCATTGGCCTGAACCTCTCCCTCTCCCACAAGAAAGAAACCGCAGGAAGCAAGATAAAATACAGCCAGCCTTGTCAGCAGAGCCAATCCGAAAATGTAAAACTCTAGTGTTTTCCTCTGCACCAGTCACCGAACCATTCAGAAGTAATCAGCTCAAGCTCTGCTGGCTGTCCGGAGGACCATACCTTTTCGGTGGCGGGATGCATCACAATTTCAGTTGTGCCGTCACTGCAGATAGAAGTGTATTTTTTCAGGTATCTCCTGTTGATTTTCCCGGCCTTGCCGAAACCCAGCATTCTGTCCGTTGTAACAAGTCCTTCAGACTCAAGACAGGTCTTTAGTTCACAACCGAGAGTATTCAACTTGATCCCTGCTGGAAATCTCATGTATTTGTCAGGCAGCACTGCCGTTCTCACCGTTCTGATGCCGTAATCCCTGGCAAGAGAAATGATAACTTTCTGCAAAGCAGGCAGGTTGTGCAGATGGCGATGACTGTCAAGGGCAGTAACAACACCTCCGGTGGAAAGAATCTTCTCTATCTGAGCTGCCCACTCTTTCTTAACAGAATCAGCAAGGGAATCAGCTGATTTAATCCAGGTTGCGAATGATTCGGGAAAATTACTCTTTTCCAGTATAAACGGACCCCGGCAACAGTCCAGATGCGCGGCAACACGAACGCTTCCCGTCATAGCCATCATGCAGGCTTCCGCACAATTGCTTCCAGTTGCCATGATACTCACTCTGCTTACATTCCCGAATTCAATACACTTCCGGATTGCGGCATTCACCGCCGGGTGCATTCCTCCATCGTCAATTGTAACAGTTATTTCTCTCATACTCTCCTCACCTTCAACAGGGTTCTTCTGAAATTTCGGGGTCCCAGAACCGTGCGAATGGTCTTAAGAATTCTTGCGGGGTGTGCATAGAATTTCCAGAAAGCGTTCTTTTTCAGCTTTTCTATCTGTTCCGGTGTAATTCCTTCCAGCGAATAAACACTCCTGTGAAAACAGTCAAAGTCAGAGTAATCCGCATTGATCAATTCCTTTGACATCTCCCACAGTTCCGTGTGCGGAAAAGGTGTGGTAATATCAAAAAGAGCGTCATCAAACGGTTCCCGGGCAGCAAAGTCTATTGTCTTCTTCATTTCCTCAACGGTTTCTCCCGGCGCTCCCAGCATGAAATATCCCTGAACAAATATACCACGGGAGTGACACATCCGGAGTGCTTTCCTTACACCCTCTACGGTAATCCCCTTCCTGTATATATCGTCAAGAACCCTCTGCGATGCCGACTCAACCCCCATATTAACCTTCGCGAGACCGGCGTTCACCATTGTGTCGATAAGGTCTCCGGATAAAAGATCAGCCCTTACATTACAGCACCACCTGAGCTTCAACCCTTCGCTGTTCATCAGTGAACATATATCTGTAACCCACTTGTGATCCACAATGAAGGTGGAATCCTCGAACATAAAACCATTGATGGAATACTTCTCAACCAGGTATTTCAGCTCGTTCACTATTGATTCCGGAGAACGCCTGCGCATCTTTTTACCGAATATCTCGGAAAGGGTTGGCTGGCAGAATGTACAGGTATAAGGGCATCCGCGAGTACCCATAATGGTTGTTCCCTTTAGTCCGGGGTCTACCCTGTCCATTGAATACCACGTCTTAAAGTACTTTTCCATGTCAAAAATATCTCTGTCCGGCAGAGGAAGAGTATCCAGGTTCTCCACCAGCAGTCTGCCTGAAACAAGAACCGCTTTTCCGTCTCGCATGAAACAGGCACCGGGAATCTCACAGGGGTCGGTTCCTTCAACCAGTTTTCTAAAGGCTGTTTCACCCTCACCGGAATAAACCAGATCCGCTCCTGAAGTTTCAAGAGTTTCTGTTGGAAGCACTGTCGCGTGAGGGCCTCCAATCATAAGATATGCTTCAGGTGCTACCTCTCGAATAACCTCGCAGGAAGCAAGAGCCGACCTGAGCTGAGGAGTAACCACAGTAATGGAAACAGCATCAGGTTTAAATTCCCTCAACATGTAACTCAGATGCTCAAATGGCCTTTTCTGGAAGGACATGTCGCAGAGAGCAGTTACCGAGCCGCATAGCTTTGCCACCGCAGAAAGCATCGCTATCCCCAGAGAAGGCTGTCCTGAAGGATAGCGGGTCTCCGGAAACACGAATAGAATTCGTTTCAGCCTGTTCACGACTTACCCCTCCCGCGACAGGTGCCCAGCGCAACTCCAATAAGAAACACAGCATCAACAGGTAATCTGTACCTGACGCCTCCGTGTGCCATGATATGCACAAGAAGATACAAAATAAATAGCGCAAAGAGGAATACTGCTTCAGGATGAGATCTATTTCGCCACAGGCCTATTGCACCAAGCACCATCAATGGATAAAAAACAAGACCGGCAAGCATTCCCCGCGAGCCAAGAGTACTTCCTCCCGGAGCCAGAAAGTCCACAGCTCTGTTCCACGCCAGCCACGCTATAAGCCTTGGATTACGGATGATATATCTTTTTGCTGAAGCGCTCAGAGCTCTGCTTCTCGCGAGCTCACCGGGTATGGAATCGGTAGAAGGATATTCAAGCAGTTCCAGATTGTTCACTGGAATATCAGCAGGTACAAAGATACCCTCCAGAGCAAGCACTTCCGGATTGTTCCTCATCCAGAGGTTGAGTGATCCCTTTGTGGGAAGAAGCACCGGCTCGCCCAGAGATATCCAGTTTCTAATCACCCATGGAGATACTGCCACAAAGAATCCCGCAGAGAGAAAAAGCAGAGCTTTCCAGCGCTTTCTCCAGGCGAGATAAGCAAGTTGCAGTGGAATCAGAAAAACTGCTGTTGCCCGTATCAGAAAGAAAACACCAGTGGCAAGTCCAGCCAGGAAACCCTTCCCTGCTCCCCTGCCGGCAGAAAACACCAGCATTATTGATATAAACAAAAGTGAGAAGTGGGCAGTTTCAGTCATCGCATAAGCAGAATAATAAACATAGGGTGGATATAGAGCCCAGAATATTGCAGCCGCGAGACCGGACTCGGCTCCCCATGCATCCATCACAAGTTTTCTAACCGCAAAGGCACCACCCAGAGCAAACAGGAGATTCAGCGAAAACACTGATCCACTCACAGCCCCGAATAACGAAAAGAAAAACCCCAGAAGCACAGGATATCCCGGTTCCATAACAGCAGTCGGAGTATCAACCGGAGCAAGACCGAATACGTAGTCTGCACTTCCGGTCCAATGCTGCTGAAGACTGTCCCCCGTATTCCTGAGATTCTTCATCAGCCCCATATCCTCAGAAAATGAAAAACCATAACCGCTGGCGATCCGACCGGCAGAGTGTATGTACAAAGCCTGGTCTCTCACTGTAAGTGGCAGTTCTCCACCAAGGTAGAAGAAAAGAAACATTCTGGGCAAAATAACAGCGGCAAAGATTACAAAAGTCGCTCTGGGAAGCAGCGGAGCCAGATACCTGTTTAGTGTCATGTTCATGCCTTGTTTCTGAACATGAATAATGTATTAAAAGCCCTGCAGTCACGAAAGAATCCTCTCATCCCGCGTCTTTCATTGTTTCAAGCATCTCCCTGTCAACGGTGTTAAAGCGAACGATACAAGACCACTTATTCCCGGGAAGTTTCCTCTTCATCAGTGCACAAGTTTCCATGACAAATTCTTTCTCACAGGTGAAAAGATCATCCGGAAAACCTGTGTAATTCTCATCTTTCCCCATTCTGCGCACAGTTTCCCTGTCGGGCAATAATCGCATATTTTCGACTTCAGGTCAAAGGCATCTTTGCCACTGCGGTAAATAAGAATTACATTACTCTTGAAAAAAGGAGGTTCTTATGAAACGTGAAAAAATGTGGACTCTGATGGTAACGGCATTTCTCTCCACAACCGCCGCCGCTTTTCCATTCACAGCTCATGACAGTATTGAAGTTCATTCCAGGCCTTACTCTCTCTCCGCGGTCTGGTCGGTAATCCTGCCAGGCGAAACTGTAATGCTGGAAGTAAGAACAGCATCAGGATGGCTTGGATTTGATCCGGGTGTGGCACAGGCTGCCAACACATGCAGTTTCCGGTACAGATGGCTGGCTCCTGACACCGGCATAACAGCAGCAGATTCACTGCCAGTGGTGTGGGCTCCCCGTCCTGATGAATCCTATGCGATGATACAGGAGGATACTCCGGTATTTTCCACGCAGGACACAACAACAGCGCCACTCGCAATTATTCCCGCCAACTCCGCGGCAGCTCTTATCGGCTTAACCGCGGGATGGCTCAAGGTTGATCTCAGCGACAGCCCGGACAGTGTTGATATTCAGGGGTGGATACTCAGCGAGACCGTCTCAATCAACTGAGCAGATCATGCTTCAGTCAGCCGGTTCTGCATTCTTCTTCCAAGAAAAACCACAACAAATCCAAGAAGAATGACCGTTGCCAAGGCCACTGCCAGGCTGCCAAGTACATCCGGCAGATGAGCATTATGCATTATCACCCTGTATGCAGGATCCATAAACCAGTAGGTGGGAAACAGCTTCGCCACCCAGCCGGGCCAGCCGGAGAAGATGTAAAACATTGCGGGAGCTACCAGAATTATGTTCAAACTCTTCACCATTGTGTACAGGGATTTTGCGCTCCGGGCCACTGTACCATAAATCAGCCCGATACAGTTACAGACCGCTGTGCCCACGGCGAAGCAGACAAGAAGGGCAATCATATCAAATCCGGAAAGCCCGTTAAGCACCAGTGTAAAAACCGTTATCGGCATTGCAAGACAGAACCCCAGCAGGCCTTTTGACAGCAGAGCTTCCCCTGTAGTTACCGGAGTAACAAGAACTGCTGCCAGGGTACCTTTTTCCCGCTCATCCACCAGCATGAAAGCCGGAATGAAAACCCCGCATATTATCATTACTACAAGAACCGTTGACGGAACAATTCTTTCCGAAAGCGGCAAATCCTGCTTCTCATCCGGTGAAATTACAATAATCTCAAGGGGAGTCTTGCGGTTCTCGAGAGATCTCAGTTCATCCAGAACAAGGAGAAGAATAACAGCAGAGCCGGCAGGTGAACCCTCCGGCGAGATCAAGTACTGAAGCTCAGGTCTGGCCCCTGACCTTACAGAATCCTCAAATGAATCCCGTAAAATAAGCCCGGCATCCACTGCGCCGTTTTCAACCATCTCTGCAAGTTCGGTCTCTTCAGCGGAGATAACCCTTATTCCGTCACAGGCTATCAAGCTGTCCGCGATAACAGATTCCTGAGAAGTGTAAATACCCAGAACCGGTTCCGAATCAAATAGATTAGTGAAGACCACCTGGAAAAAAAAAGTTATTAGCAGAGGCATAGCAAATAGCCAGAGAATAATCGGAGAGCGGGGGCAAATTGAAAGATCTCTGCCCATCAGCACCAGAATCCTGTGCAGACTCACAGTGCCTCCACCTTTCTTTTCAGTATCATCAGCGCACCTGCGGCCAGAATGCAGTCCCAGGCAAGCAGTTCAAGCAGATAAGGCACGACATCCCCAAAACCACATCCTTTTACAAGAACATTCGAAATCGACATAACAAGCCCGTATGACGGGATCAGTCTGGTAATTCCCCCTGAGGCACCGGGGAAAAGCAGAGTAAATGCGGGAATCATCAGAGGAATAATCATTGCCATTCCCAGAAGAAGTGTCCCCAGGAAATCCCGTCCTGCGGCACCGGATATCATGCCCACCGATGAAGCCATCCATGCGCCAGCCAGCGCTATCACCGCAAGAGCAAGCCAATCTGAAGAGAAACCACCTGTTAACAAGAGGAAAAGAAATACCTGTGTTACTGCGAGAAGTACACCGGTCAGAATCTTCGCCAGAAGCAGATCCCGGGTTGTTGCTGATGTAACCAGCAGAGCAGATGCAGTCTGATGTTCAATCTCCACCGAGATCAGTCCCGCGAGGGCCAGTGCTTCAACCATCAGAATAATGACAAAAAATATCGGTTTAAGTTTATCCTTCAGAGATACACCTCCCTGTCCGAAACAGCCTCCGGAAGTAATCCCCAGGAATTTTTCTATCCGAACAGGGAGATCATTCATGGGGTTCTCTCCCCTCTCAAGGGCCTGCAGAGCAAAGCAGAGCTCGCGGACAACGCTTTCTGCCGCCCTTCTCTGAACAGGGGAAACCGATGATGAAAGGAAAAGTAAAATTGAAGAGACAGTATCCCCGGCAATGAAGCCATCATTCAAAGCCACACCGACAAGGACCTCATTACCATTAAAAACTGCAGCAGAAAGAGCTTCCCTGCTTTCAAAGCCGATAACATCAACACCTGAGAACTCCTGGTATCCGTCTCCCCCCACTGAGAAACTGGAGGGAAATACACCGACAGAGAACAGTTCAGCAGGATTATCAGGCAGCAGCCAGAGCATCCCGGAGAACATCAGCAGTGATAAGGGTGAGAGTATCATCCAGAGTCTGTCCCGTGAAAACTCCCGTAAATCCTTTCCTGTTATCAGAAGTACTCTGCGAAAGCTCAATCGCCTGCTCACTTTCAGAGACCTCTGCCGGTTATCCTGATAAATATGTCCTCAAGGGTAGCCTCTTCCGTGTGAATAGTCAGCAGTCCCTCGTGTTCCACAAGCTTCTTCAGCTTATCCCCTGCATCACTCTTGTCCAGTGAAATGGTTTCCTGCCGAACTGTTCCGTCTTCACTGATCTTCACTCTTGCAGTCCGATGTCCGTACTTCAATTTGAGATTATCAGGAGTATCCAGAACATGTATCCTGCCCTCACAGATGAAAGCAACCCTGTCAGACAGCTCATCCGCTTCCCGCATGTTGTGTGTGGTAAGCAGAACAGCGGTGCCTTTCTGCGCCTGCTCAAGAATAAGCTCTCTTATGGACCTGCTTGATACCGGATCAAGACCCTCGGTCGGTTCATCAAGAAACAGCACATCCGGGTCGTTGACCATAGCCCTCGCTATCATGAGCCTCTGCCGCATACCCTTGGAATAACCGCTCACCCTGTCATCAGCTTTTTCAATCAGAGAGACTCTTCTCAAAAGAGCATCAGGATTGTAACCTTTCATCCCGAAAAGTCCCGCGAAGAATTTCAGATTCTCCCTGGCAGACATGTTGTTATACAGATTCTTTTCCTCGAAGCAGACTCCAATTCTGCTCTGAATCTCAGGATCATCCCTTGCAAGAGCTTTGCCCAGAATCGATACCGAACCCGATCCGGGAGACAACTGACCTGTAAGTACTTTTATCGTTGTTGATTTCCCGGCTCCGTTCGGGCCAAGAAAACCAAGTATCTCCCCCCTGCTGACAGTGAAAGTAATCCCTCTAACCGCTTCCACATCACAGTATGAGAAATGGAGATCCCTGACATCAATTACTGAAGAAATCATCACAATCTCTTTCCTGCTGCAGGAGGCAATTTTTCCAGTTGTAACTGCTCTGATAGTATACAGAAATGCAGAACCTTAATGCTTTTACTCTGTCCTTCACTGAACACCTGCCTGCAATGCTGAATTAAGCAGATAAAGGTGAGCAGAAAACTTCTTCAAAACCACTCTTGATGGCCAGATATAATTCACCACAGGGGCATTCGGGATAAAAGCGGGAACTCCAGCTGTTGTTCTTACTATCATTTCAAGCGTGATCCTTATACACTGTTTGAAGGAGAACGGCGGGTTCAAACCAGCGAAATGGAGAAATAATGTCAAGAGAAAAAACAGCAATCACCGTTGTGTTCCTGATTCTGACAGCAGCATGCAGCAGCAGTGCAACGGGAATAGCAACTCCGGTGCTGGCAGATGAAGCCTGGAAGGCTGTAGAGAACTACGAATACGCCTATGACACCAGAGACCTTAGTCTTCTCTGTGAAACCCTTGACCCGGAGTTTCTCCATCATCTTCTGGAGGAAGACTGGGATGACTACAACGGTGATGGGACCATTGACAGCAACTGGGACTACGATCTGGAAATATCACTGGCCCAGTCACTTTTCTCAACCTGCGATTCCATAGACCTCACTCTCACAGGCTTATGGTATTACCCCTGGCCTTCTGATCCTTCAGGCGAATCCATTGCATACCCCAGACATTACACTATGGAATTACAGATTAATCCTGACTCAATAATCACTGAGACAGGGCAGTACACCATAGTATGCCGTCCTGACAGCACTGACGACTGGCGTATAACTCACCTAATAGACAGTGGAATAAGCTGGATCTAGGAGCGTGCCCGAGTAAGCAGCATTACCGTAAACAAGGCGCTCCCCTGCGTAGCAAGGGAATAGAACACTGGCATTTACAACCACATAATCGGCCACAATTCTCGCGTATTATCATCAAACAGCGCTGCTATTCCGCGCTAACCGCTCGGGACGCCTGTCAGGCGTCAACTATTTCTTCCTGTCGGGAATATTATTTTTCGCCGCGCAGGACGGAGAGCCAGCAGGATGCGATAGTTTATGCTGTATAGAGTACTAACTTCTCAGCAACGCGGAAACCAGCTGGCAATACAGCAACTCAATCGTCTTCCGAGCCAGTCATTGCTTATTTATAACATATTGCGTATATTTACAACATTCAGTACATTTCATACGCAAGGAGCGTGAAAGCATGAAGACCGGAAGAATCCAGGCAGTTATTAACTACGCAGCTCTGCTTATCATGAACATCGCCTTCTACTTCGTCTACAGAGAAAGATCCGCTTCACACATCTATGATGCAATTGGCCTCGCCAGCCTGATTGCTGTAGCAGTTACTTTTATTCCCCTTCACTGGAAATCCGGCATCTGGAAGCTCACCCATACCAAATCAAAGGATCTTGACGAAAGAGAGCTTTCTCTGACCCACTGGGCACTCAGTGAATCCTACGGCTGGTTCGCAGTGACCTGTCTTGTCATTATGCTTGCCATGTCACTTGCGACCCGCTTAAACACCTGTCTTCAGTATACCATTTCCATGCCTCTTGTAGCAAGCCTGATCTACCTCTCACATACCCTCCCCGGCACCATGATCGCCTGGAAAAAGGAGATCCCGAAGGACACCCCGGAGGATGGTGAATGAATACCAGAAGGCTGTACAACAGAGTAAAGAATCTCAGAGTGGAGAAAGGTATTTCCAGAAAACAGCTTGCGGAACAGATAGGAGTCAACCCCCAGACAGTGGGTTACCTTGAAAGACAGGACTACAATCCCAGCCTGGACCTCGCCTTCAGGATAAGCGAGTACTTCTGCTTTCCCGTGGAATTCATTTTTTCCACCACCCGTATGAAACCCATGAGTGAAGAGCTTCGCAACCTGTAGTTCTGCCCGGCTCTTCCCCTGAATGCAGTATACTGACCCGTAAACAGCATAATGCTTCTGCAGTCCTTATTGATTGACAGCCGTGATATCAACGGATATACTGCTTTTGAGAAGCTGAATTACTGTACTGTGAATTGCCTTTCTTTTCTCTCTGCGGAGAGGATGAACTTTTCGGGAGTTGCGAGGTGTACTACATGCCTGCTGAAGAAATTATTGCATTGAAGGAAGATCTGGAAAGACTCAGATCCGGTCCTGAATGTTCGGAACTTGTGGAAGCATTGAACAAGCTAGCTTATGCCGAGCTGCACTTCGATCCGGAGAAATCGGAAGCTCTTGCTCTGGAAGCGCAGAATCTCGCGAAGAAGCAGGGAATTCTTATTGAACAGGCAAGAAGCTTCACGACACTGGGAACTCTCAATCTTGAAGCGGGAAACTTTGCTGAAGCGATGTCGTACTGCCGAAAGTCCATGAAAACTTATGAGGAACTCGGCGACAAGGAAGGTATGGCTTCCGTGCACTCCACGATAGCTGCAGCGTACAAGGCTCAGGGTATGATTGACAAGGCTCTTGAGCACTTCCACGAATCTCTCAGGCAGAATCAGGAAATCGGGGCGGACAAAGATGAACTTGCCCGATGCCACTTCAACATAGGCGCATGTTACAGTGCAGTACAACGTCTTGATCTGGCGCAAACTTCCTACGAGTACACGCGAGAAATCTGGGAGGAATCCGGCGACCGCACAAAACTGGCATACCTCTACCACAACATAGGTTCCCTGTTCGGAAAGAAAGAAGAGCTGGACAGTGCCCGTGAGTATTTTCAAAAAGCCCTTGATATCAGGGAAGACATGGGAAACAAAACGGGTACAGCAAGCACTCTGGCCAATCTGGGAATCATGCACGAAAAACTTAATGATATCGAGTCAGCTCTCAGCTGCTTCAGCAGAAGCATTGAACTCTATAAGAGTGTCGGCAACCGTAGAGGAGTTGCCTACGCAAGCAGTTTCATCGGCGCGACATATACCAAACTGGGGCGTCTTGATGAAGCTGAAGAGTTTATCGGGAAAGCCCTGGAGATTACAAGGAATCTGAAACTGAAAGATCTGGAAATACACTGCCTGGATAAGATAACGGACCTTTATGAAGCGAAGGGAGATCTGAAAAAAGCACTGATGTACTCCCTGGAACGGAATACAAATCTGGAAGAACACATGAACGAAAAGAGCATAGAGAAAATCGCGCTGCTTCAGGTTCAATTCGAGACAGAAAAGAAGGAAAGAGAAGCTGAAATCTATCGTCTGAAAAATGTGGATCTTTCAACGAAGAACGATCAGCTTCGTGAAGCCATGGCGCATGTGAAGAAACTGCAGGGTATGCTGCCAATCTGCGCTCACTGCAAAAAGGTCAGGGACGATGACGGTTACTGGCAGCAGATCGAGTCCTACATCTCCGATCACTCCGGTGCCAGATTCAGCCACGGGATATGCCCGGAGTGCTCAGTAAAACTTTTCGGCAAAGGCTACATCCCAAAGCTGAGTTAGAGTATAATGCCGTATAAACTTGATCTTTCTCTTTAACACCTGCTTTCAAACAACCTCCCGGTGAAAGGGTCACCATCATGAAAATAATACTTTGTCTCTGTATTTTTCCCGGCATTCTGCTGGCAGCTAACTTCTCCGACAATTTTGATGAATACTCTCCTTCAGACGATCTGGGAGATTCCATATACTGGCTCAGACTCGATCCAGGCGGTAATCTCGTTGCTGCCGATGACAGCGGCAACATGATCGTTGAAGCGATCTGGAACACTTACAACTACATGGCTTATGCCTGCCTGGGATCTCTGGTCTGGTCCGACGGGGAGATCAGCACCGACATAAGGTTCAACGGAACAGAAACGGTCTTCGGTCTCCTGGCGCGGGTAAACCCCCTGACAGGAGAGTGTTACATAGGAGGTATCTATCCGGTCTATCCCCCCATCGGCGCCACGGTCATCGTGTACGTGAACACAACCGGGGATTTCACCATTCTTGCCAACGATTACTTCTATCCTCTGAATGAGAACACCTGGTACAACATGTCCTTCGAGGTTACCGGCAGCAATCCTGTTAATCTGAAGGTTTCAATTGACGGCACAGCTAACTCGGAAGTCCAGGACAGTACCTACGATCTCAATACAGGTATGGCTGGACTGGGAGGCAGTTACGAAGGAGCAGCGCCAACCTTCCACCTTGACAACTTCAGTGTTCTGGACTATGCCTCCGACCTGGCAAGCACCACCTTCGGCGGGATAAAAGCCCTCTTCAGGTAACAGTTCAGAAACCGCCCCGCTACTTACTCTACCACCACAAAACGCTGAGTGGCACTGAAATCACCTGATGTAAAGGAACAGAAGTATATACCGGGAGAAAAACTCCCCAGCAGGATCTCATTGAATCCTCCGATCAGCAAATCTGTGGTTATCCCCGTAATGATTCTTCCTCTTACATCGTACAGCTGAACAGCAATACAACCCTCTGAGGCAAGGTGCAGGGATAGATAGGCGTCAGCACCGGCACGAACCGGATTCGGATAAACGCCAAAACCCACAGGGTTGCTAATACCGTATGATTCCTCTTCAACGCCCCCCATATTTACACAGTACCGGTGTATCATTCCCATGTCAGGGTCACTGAAGTAAATTCTGCTGCAGTCTACTGATGCAACCCCAACAGCACTTGCATAATCACCGTCACCAAGAGATTCATACGAGGTTGCATCATAGTAGAAATGTACTGGAGATACCTCATCATTACACGCTACAGGAATCTTTTCTTCGTCCCATCCGATACCGTGCACTTCAATATCATCCGAAATGGTAAACTGATACTCAACAGGTTCACTGCCGAATGGCCTTTTCACGGTGTATATGGATCTGTCGGATGAATCCAGTATCATCAGATATCCGAAAGACAATGCAGGTCCAATTTCCAATCCCGAAATACACTGTATACCGCTGTCGGAGAAATCCCAGGTTCCCAGCAGATTGCCGTCAGAGTCAATGGAATGCACTATCGCAGTTCCGCTTTCAGCAAGCCAGAAAGTGTCACAGGCCGTTGATGGCACCATTCCCAATCCCACCGGCGGATTGGGCAAAGGAGGCAGTATCACTGTCTCAAACAACTCCCCCGTCCACCCGTTAACTCCATAGATCACGCAATCCAGTGAATCAAGAGCCCATACATGTCCAGCAAAAGCAAGACCTGAAATGTTCTCACTGGGCGCGGGAAAACTCACTTCAATGAATTGAGCGTTTGCCGAGAAGGATAATAGAATAAGAAAGTTAAGCAAATAACGCATGTTACACCTCCTGGTCGAGTACACCTTCAAAGTAAATTGATTTTCAATGAAAGTCAAGGCTGCTTATACTCCATATCACACAGACTTACCTATTTAGCTTGACCTGAGGCAGCGAAGAGCATATTATGCGAATGTAACTGAACAGCCATTTGATGAAGGGATTTCAGTCATGAAAATTATACTCTTCTCCGGCATTTTTATCCTTCCAGCAGTTCTCTTAGCCATAAACTTCTTTGATGATTTCAACTCGTATACACCGGGAGACGATCTGGCAAACTCAGCATTCTGGTTCAAGGCAGACTCCTGTGGAAACCTGACAGTAACCAGTGACGGCGGCAACATGATTGTAGAAACAGTCTGGAACAGTTACCATTTTCTGGCTTATGCATGCCTGGGATCTGCTGTAATCTCAGACGGTGAAATAGAAGCCGATATGAAGTTCACCGGCATGGAAACATCCTGCGGGCTGCTGTCAAGAATTAATGACTCAACCGGTGAGAGCTACATTGGCGGTATCTACTCAGCCTACCCCTCCATTGGCATTACAGTCATTGCATATGTTGACGCAAACGGAAGCTATACCACTCTTGTCAATGACTACTACTATCCTCTTAACGAAAACACATGGTACACTGTGTCTTTTGAGGTAAGCGGCAACAATCCTGTAGAACTGAGTGTTTCCGTCAACGGCACTGAAAATTCCACCTTTCAGGATAGCACTTACAACCTGAGTGCAGGTCTTGTAGGGCTGGGAAGCGCCTATAATGGTGCTATGCCGGTATTCTACATCGACAACTTTACAGTTACCGATTACGCCACCGCTCTGTCTGCTCTTACCTTCGCCGGAATAAAAGCTCTTTTCAGGTAAGAACAGGGACTGTCACATTGTTACTGTTATACACTTCATGAAAGTAACCTGCATAAATATCCGAATTGCACATACCACTTCAGCCGCAGTCAGTATCCTTTCCATATCAGCCATGATCCGAAGAATGGATTCGCCAGTCTGTATGTTCCTTTGTGACGATAGATGATTTTCAGTTTAACAAGGCGCTTGAGGGCTGCCTGCACCGATGATGTTGTTCGAATCCCTGTTTTCTCCAGAAATTCTGATGAAAGAGGTTTAACAGAGTCCGTTTCGGCGAGCCCGGCAAGACACCTCAGCTGCTGTCCTGTGATACTTATCAGTGTAGCTTCGTATGCCTTTCTCTCACGGGCGAATATCATATTCAGACCGGCAGGCAGATGCTTCTCTGTTACCGGTTCGCCAGCGGATGTCACATCCCAGATACATGCGCAGAGTTCCTGTACATCACCCGGTATGCTGCCAGCCATACGGATAACAGCTTCAACAGTTTCAGTTGAAATGCTCCTTTTGCCCGATAGGAATTTCCTTTTAAGAAAAGGTATAAATGCGGTATCATCGATAAACCCCACTTCCAGTGAAGCTGCTGATTTGAAGAAAGGACTCAAGGGATCTGTAAAAATGCCGTTCATCTGGTTCCTGACACTACCGGCAAAAAAGTAGGTGATATTTGTCTGGAACTGTATTCTGCTTCTCAGCAATGCAAGGGCTCTGTCCGACTCGCGAAGATTGAGAACATCCTGGAACTCGTCGAAGGCAACCACAAGTTTCTTTTTCCTGACCAGTTCTGCGATCAGGTCAAGAATCCCTTCGATTGTGTCCGGTTTCATTCCGATTCTTGAATCGAAGGACACAGTTGGAAACCCTGTGATCGGATCAATCGACAGAGAAGGTCTGAGATGAGAAAGTGTACTTAAAAGCTTCTTCTGAAAAGATACCCTCCGTTCCGCCCTGACGATGGATGTTATCATCCGTCTGCACAGATCATCAATTGTTTTCACTTCGAGCAGATCGATATAAAGGAGTTTATAACCCGACAGTTTTCTAACGGCTTCGTGTATCAGAGATGTTTTTCCAGTCCGTCTCTCGCCCTGCAGAAAAACATTCTGCCTTGACTCTGCAAAATTCATAAGCTGTCTAAGCAGCAGGGGTCTGGAGCAGAAATCCCTTTTGCTCACAACCTGACCATACCTGAAAGGATTCATCCGGTACCTCCTCATTATGTAGATTAACATAACGCTATTTAACGTTATGTCATATAGCGTTACAAATGAAATCGAGAAGTGGGTTTCCCAATAGATATTGTTGAATACACTTCTGGTGTATCTCTCCGTATACTGGAAGCTTCGTTATCAGCACAGCATTCTTTCGGTACATCGAAAGTTCATCATGATCAATAACTGTAAACACTCTAAAGCAATTCTTTCAGTCTCCCCTGCTGCATTCCGGTAAGTCGATATTCATCCAGACTATTCTTTGCCCTCCCCGGACTTTGAGAACAATTCAGCAGTATCAGGCCTGCCAAAAAATACTTTGCAGGTATGACTCTGTTTCAAGCTCCCGGATATTTGAGATCTCGAAACGATCTGTCTCAGAAAGTCGCTCCGTCAAATGATTGACAGCCAAAATACCAATGGATATAATGTCTTCAGGCGACCGGATTGCCGGATGGAAGTTGCCTTTCTTTTCGCTCTGCGGTAGAACGACCTAAGAGGTTGCGAGGTATATGTTATGCCTACTGAACTAATTATTGTGCTGGAAAGGGAACTGGAAAAACTCAGATCCGGTCCCTCCTGTTCGAAGCTTGTTGAAACACTGAATAATCTTGCTTTTGCTGTATTGCATTTCGATCCAGGCAAATCCGAAACCCTTGCCCTGGAAGCACAGAATCTTGCTGAAAAGCAGGAACTCCCTTTTGAACAGGCCAGGAGTTTTACTACACTTGGAACAATTAATCTTGAAGCGGGGAATTTTGCAGAGGCGATGTCATTCTGCATGAAGTCCATGAATATCTATGAGAGACTTGAGGACTGTAACGGGCGGGCTTCTGTACACGGCACAATGGCCGCTGCGTACAGAAATCAGGGCTCTATTGACAAAGCCCTTGAACACTACCACATGTCTCTAAAGCTGAAACAGGAGTGCTGTGCAGGCAAAGATGAACTTGCACGATGCTACTTCAACATCGGTTCATGCTACAGTACTCTGCTTCATCTGGATCTGGCGCAATCATTTTATGAATACGCACAGAAGATCTGGGAAGAATCCGGCGAGCGTTCGATATTGGCATACCTCTACAACAACATCGGTTCTCTGTTTGGGAGAAAAGGAGAACTGAACAAAGCCCGGGACTACTTCCGGAAAGCTCTTGCTATTAGAGAAGATACAGGGGACAAAAAGGGTACGGCGAGCACTCTTGGAAATCTCGGAAGCCTGCATGAGAAATTCGAAGACAACGAATCAGCTTTGACCTGCTTCACCAGAAGCCTTACTCTCTATGAAGATATCGGCAACTTGAGAGGAGTCGCCTACACATGCGGTTGTATCGGCGGAATATATACTTCGCTGGGACGCCTTGATGAAGCAGAGGAACTTATCAGAAGAGGCCTCGAAATAACGATAAATCTCAAGGTAAAAGACTGGGAAATACACTGTCTGGAAAAGATGACGAACCTGTACGATGCAAAAGGGGATCTCAAGAAGGCGCTGCTGAACTCCAGAAGACTGAACAAGAAACTGGAGGAGCACCTGAATGAAAAGAGTATGGAGAAGATCGCTTTGCTTCAAGTTCAGTTTGAGACGGAGAAGAAGGAAAAGGAAGCCGAAATCTTTCGCCTGAAAAATGTGGAGCTCTCCAGCAAAAACACCCAGCTTCGCGACGCGCTGGCGCATGTTAAAAAGCTGCAGGGTATGCTGCCTATCTGCGCTCATTGTAAAAAGGTCAGAGATGATGACGGTTACTGGCAGCAGATAGAGTCATACATTTCCACTCATTCCGATGCCCAGTTCACCCATGGGATATGTCCCGAGTGTTTAGTCAAGCTCTTCGGCAAACACTATTCCCTGGGATAAATTCGGGGTCCATTTCTACGCAGAATTGCGAACACCAAGAGGCAAAGGGTGTTAAAGAACAGGGTAGCCAATCAACACCTATGAGGCCTACCTTTGTCAAGGGGTAAAGGTAGACCTCATGAGAGTTTATGCTGTACAGACCTAGAGAGCGCTCTTGATTATCTCCAATATGATTGACGAAAGAATCGGTGCTGAAATTATCGCACCGAATCTTTTTGCGCTCTGTCTTTCGATCGGCCAGACAGGGAATTGTTTAACAATTTTGTAGAGTACATTGAAATCCTCAAGTTTAGTGATAGCATCTTTCAGATCCTTGGTTGATTTTGATGTTGCCGCAACACTTTCATTGAATAACCTGCCATGCACTTCAGCCATTCTAAGCAATTCAGCTTGCTTCTCTCTGATCATTACCCTATGCGTACTCGATAATGGCAGGATGAAAACCAATGGACCTGCTATAAAGTAAATGAGGATGCCGATAATTAGAATAATCAGCCTGTCTGGCTCACCTGATGAAAATACTGTTTCAATTTGAAGGGAAAGCAATATGCCTATCGAAGCAAAAGGTATTGCCAGTCCAAGGTTGAACTTGCTAACCGGGGATAATCCTCCACATCCGTCGGGGTGGGAAAGCCAGAGTGATATCTGATCAACTCTGAGCAATTTTCTAAGTGAAGAAATTGTGAGAATAGTGTTCAACAGCAAAAATCCAGTAGAATAGGAAAGAATAAACCAGAATGGTGCCCTCGAAAACGAGAACCCGGGAAAATCAAGGAAATAGCTCTGACCTGAAGGAGAAAGACAACCATCAAGATAGGAGCATACTATCTTTGCCAATGCGATCAAGCAGGAAAAAACTGCGATTACAGTTGCAATACTCCTGCTTCTAAAAAGGGGTTCCATACCCTGAAGGCGATCAATCATTAACTCCTGATTGCTAAATACTCCGGAGAAGGATAGGTCTTTAAAGAGTTTATTAATTCCTTTTATTATCCATATGTATGCTCCAGTCATCAATGGAATGAACAACCTGACTGCTATTGCGAATGTATTCTGAGTAAGCTTATCGAAAAACAATGGATCCTGAAGAGCTTGTATGTAGTCCAGCAGACAGGAAATAGCGAAGATCAGGAATGGAATGGCTATCGCAGCACCAGTGTCATGCCTGCGAAGAAATCGTCCTATCGGGTCGGCATTGTCTATCTGCAGCATATGCCTTTCCATAAAAAGCCCTCCAATTCGGGATTTTGCTTCTCTCTGTTCTTCAAACGAGAGTAAAAGTAATATTGAATCAAGTGATTTTTTGCAACTCCTTATCCTGTGCCACTGCTAATTGCTTCCCAGTATCTATAATGTATGCTTATCAGTATAGCAATCATCATTGCTGTGAACCATAAAACAGGAGTGACTGGGAAAATGCATTCTACAAAGCCAGAAATCAACAACCGGGCCTGAATCTCAGTCCAGAAACAATACTGTGGATCTAACTACCTGTCAGTCGCTTAGCTCAGAGCTAAGTTGCATCCTTCAATACTCAAAACACTGCCTCAAGAATCACTCGGGGAAATGGTAACTATTTTGAATTTGGTTCTATTGACATAATAGAGAATGTTGAGCTAGAATAATTATATGTAATTACCTCAATTACCTCTCTGATGATAATGTTGCAGGGTTTACCCTCACAACCTCGTTATGAAGGAAGAATGACATGACAATTAGGATTAGGAAAACGGCGGATTACTCAGTCAATGATAGTGATTTGGTTATAACAGTCAAATTCGGACAGGGCAAGATGGGAACATCAACCATTTTATTCAATCCATCGGATCCTGAAGCTATTTCAATACCTCTTGCCGTCGGCCAGATCAAAAAAATATCAATTGGCGATGGTGGACAGTATCGGGGAGGTAAACTGATAATCATCACCAAAATCGCGGATCTGAAGACTTCAAATAACAGAATCTCTGTTGGCTATGAGATCAAAGGAGGAAATTGGATTACAGTATGTCCCTCTTTCAGCGCGAAGAATGTCGCTGGCAGTACTGTTGAGACTATACTGGAGGTCAACATAATATGAAATCTATCTCAGTAACAAAGAGATCTAATATCTCCAGGTGGGGAATTCCCCTCATACCTTTACTCTTATTATGTTTTCTTGAACAGGCTTTTGCTTTCGTTGAGATGAGCGAAAACCACTCCCTTTCTGTTCCAATCTCTGAGTTGCGTGCTCCAGTATCCCCAGCATTTCAGTTGCTGTATAAATCACCTGCTGTAATTACACGACCGCAAACACCAAGAGCCGTTCTTGTCAGTCTGACTGATGCAATTCAGAATCTTGGAGATGCGAATATCGCTATGGAGTTCTCTCCGTACTGGATATTCTCACATCCCGAAATCAGTTTCGAGGATTATTACAATCCTTCACCGGAGAACTCCTTATTGATGAACTCCTCACTCTCAGTAGGTTTTGACAACCAGATTGATTCGCTTGGCAGTAAAATGGCCGTAGGATTCAGAACTGTTGTATTCCCAGGTTCTCCAGGCATGCTGATAAAAAACATAAATACCCGGTTTTTTCAAATTACGCTGGCATCAGAAATTCTCGGAATGTGCTGGTATGACATAAATGAACACCTTGAGGATGTTAATTGCATCAATAGACTGCGTAACGCAGTAATAATCCACTGTGAGCAGTTTCGCCAAAATCCCAAAATACATACGGATTTAATCGGGCAAGATCTCATGGAAGCAATTGACGAAGCAGAGAATCTGATACTGGGCTTCATCGATGAAGCCTCTTCTGATTCCGGAGTTCCAATGGATTCAGTCTACAACAATGCTATGAAGATGGCTGATGCACAAGAAGAAGTGCTTATTCAGATCCTCTCTGCAGAGGTAGAGGATGCTGATCTCTCCAGAAATGGCTTTTTGCTGGAGGTAGCGGGAGCTTCTGCATCCCGTTTTCAGGATAATAGATTCGGCAATCACGAGTTTACGAGCTGTGCAGCGTGGATCACTCCCGGTTATGCAAGTAATTCTCTAGAATTTCTTGGAGTCTTCAGGGTCATCAGAGAACTCGATCTTGAACAGACTTACCTGGATTGTGGAATAAGAGCAGGAATTTCCTCCAGATTTTTCACTCTGTCAGCAGAGGGTCTTCTCAGGCGTGGTGACGGCGAATCTTACAGAATAGCCACTAGCGCAGAGGTCAAGATTAGCGAGGATCTTTATGCGAGCATCGTTTTCGGCAAGGATTTCTCAAGTGAAGAAGATGAAGGGGATCTTCTGTCACTGCTCAGACTGGACTACAACCTGAGCGGTTTGACAAGAATCCTTATGGAGTAGAAGTCTCCATCAGTCTGCAATTAAGGTAAGATAAAGTAATTCCCTTTCATGCTAGAAAAAGCAAGTCTCAGGCACCTGGTGGAGGAGAATCATGGTTCAGATTCTCTCCTTGTCGAACACCAATAGTAAGGTAAACC
>JAIOSV010000041.1 GCA_021107435.1 Candidatus Sabulitectum sp.
GCCGTAATGATAAGTCATTTCAAGGGCCATCTCCTCGCTGGATTCGGCGGCTCAATAAAACATCTGGGGATGGGATGGGCGGCAAAGGCCGGGAAGTTGTACCAGCACTCTTCCGTAATGCCATTCGTGAAGGTCGATAAGTGCACCATGTGCAAAGCCTGCATTGCCGTCTGCGGTGCTGCTGCAATAAAACCACAGGGAAAGTCGGTACGGATTGACAAGACAATATGCACAGGATGCGGCGAGTGCATCCAGCGTTGCCCTGAGGGAGCGATTCGTATAAGCTGGAACCAGGAGTCGCACACATTCATGAACCGAATGACTGAATACGCTCTTGCAGCTTCAATGGCAACAAGAATACCGGTATATGTTAATTTCCTGATAAACATATCCCCGGACTGTGACTGCATGAAAAACGAGAGATCACCTATGGTCAATGACATTGGTGTGCTCGCGTCCTCCGACCCTGTAGCCATTGATCAGGCCAGCCTTGATCTTGTAACAGCAGCTGCCCCTCTGGAGCAAAACGCTCCTGCCGGACTGGATAAATTTCTGCATATCAGGCCGGACAGGGACGGGAAAGAACAATTGCGCATTGGAGAAAAAATCGGGCTTGGGAACAGAAAATACAGGCTGGTGGAGGTGTGACGAAAGAGACAAGAGCAGCACTGCTCATGACAGCGGCTGCCTTCTTCCTTTCTCTTGTTCCCCTTGCGGTAAAGCTTGTACCTGTGGATTCAGGAATTCCAACAAGCGAAAAACTGGTTGCCCGGGGGCTGGTGGCTGCAGTCTTTACATTCATTTTACTGAAAAAACGGAAGGAATCCCTTGTTTCCGCAAGGCCCTGGCTGCTTTTCCTTCGAAGTGCCCTGGGGACAATTGGAATGGTTCTTTACTTCACGGCTCTGGAAAAACTTCCCCTTGCCGACACTGTAACAATCAATAAACTAAGTCCTTTCTTTGTTCTTCTATTCTCGTGGCTGTTTCTAAAGGAGAAACTGAAAAGAATACAGATAATCGCTATTTTTATCGCATTCTCCGGTGTTGCGCTTGTGGCTCACCCTGATGAAATGTCTATCTCCAATGCTGTGATCTTCGCTCTTGCTTCAGCAGTATTCGCAGGGGCAGCCTACACAACACTGAGAGCCCTCAGAAAATATGACTCTCCTTTGAGAGTTGTCTTCTGGTTCAGCCTTTTCTCAGTTGTCGCATTCCTTCCCAAAACAATATCCGGAGGTGTAATGCCCACAGGAACCACGATTCTTCCTCTGCTGGGAATTGGAATCGCAGGTGTTCTGGGGCAGGTTCTTATGACCGCCGCATACAGATATGCCCCGGGTGGCAAGGTCGCGGTTTATGGCTACCTGAGTGTTGTATTCTCAGTTATCTGGCAGATTTCCGTGTTTGGAAACATCCCGTCCATAATGGTTCTCACCGGAGCATTGCTGGTAATGACCGGTGGCTGGATTAACTACAGATACAGATAAAATCTGGTAGTCAGTAATCCAGAATTCTTTTCAACTTCAATACACTAATTAAACGTTTCTTTTCGTTCATTCGCCTGATATTTAACAACTTCCACTGAAGACCAGGCAGCTGTCGAATATGGTCAATTCCTAAAAGCTCCCAGTCTGGTTCTCCCAATTTCATAGATATGAGAAACTCTCTCTCCCTTGAATCAAGAGCAGAAAGAAGATTTGGCGCCAGATTTCTCTGGATGTGCGTTAGCTCATCCAAAGCAATTTCAGTTCTGGTCATTCCGTTGAACTGATTGTCGTAGAGCTTTTCAATATCCAGCAGTGATGGATTAAGAAGCTCACTGATTGGCCTGTTGTGACAAGCCAGATAAACTACAAAAGCTCTTCGGATTTCGGAGGAAATTCCTGTTCCCTCCTGTAATAGTTTAACATCAAAAAGGTCACGGGGATGTTGACGATCAAGAGCCGCGCATAATTTGCCAGCATAAACATCCGCAATAGACAAACTTCTCGTTTTCACAAAGACTTTGAAGTATTCCTGAGCAGTAGTGCAAAGATTCATTTCCTCGACATTAAAGACAGATCCTCGCATAACATAATTTGGTTCTATTTTCACTACAGCTGAATCAAGTGTTACAACAAGCTTTGTTACAAGATCCCCTTTAAAGCGAAACAGGTATATTTCTCAATTTCTGGAAGACACCTGAGTAATAGCCTGACCTGAGAATCGTACTGCGCATTATACATCAGGCATCAACTTAGCTTTAGGTACCGTTATCAAATACTTTTTGTTAAATCTTCCTCCAGTGTACAGATGTCTCTTACCCTTACCAAGGTCTATCAAAGAAATGTCTAAGTTGTTTGCCCAGGCATGACCAGCTGCCTCAGAACTCCAGAGGAATAATCGTTTTGCCTTCATAGAGTTGCAGTTTTCAAGCAGATTCTGAACCACTTTGGGTCGTGCAATATTCAGTCCATCCATCAGCCGAATAGTCTCTTCAAAATCATCATTTGTCCTGACTCTATGCATTTCTTCAAGAATTGCACGCTCCAGACAAGCTATTTTAATGCTGAAATTGCCGCAATTATAATCAGCAATAGATCCCTGCAAATTCCTGTTGAACAGCAACATTCTTGTATGTCTTACATCTGCACGCCATTCATGGTCAACAAACCATTTTGGTAGTCGTTTATGAGATTCACTAACAAGAAGAACTTGCCTTCTACTACTCAGTTGAACATAGTGAGCAAATCCCTGTAGTTCCATTGAGGATCTGCCTCCGACATGAATATCCAATCCAAGTTGCGACTGCAATGCATAGAGACCTCCCTGCCATCCAACTTCATCACCGTATCGAAAGTATGCCCCGGAACCAAATCTTTGTATCCATTTTGATTTTAGATACCAGTGTGCGAGCATTCTTGAAATTCCAAGACTGGAAAACCACGCCTGGGTAGCAATGGTATTCTTTGGCCAGGCTTGCATGATCATGTTTATCTTTGATACGGTTACTTCACCATTAACAGACACTTTACTCTTTCTGGTTCAAGAAATGAACAGTTCACTTCGTTGCCATTACGTTAAGCATTACTTGACTTCAGTAGATATATATAAACTATCGGGGTTACAGGCAAGAGAAATGGATAGCTAAACAAGATGCACCGCAGACGAAAGCTAACACCGTATCTGAGTTGATGTCTCCAAAGACAAACTCCTGCAACTCTGATTCTTAGCTCTATTAGCGCTATCTCAGCAGAACAGCCCTTGCTGTTGAAGCTGAATAACCGTGCACGAAACGGGCAAAGTATACACCGTCAGGAGTCATGCCTTCAGGATTC
The DNA here is from genome assembly GCA_021107435.1 of Candidatus Sabulitectum sp. Classification (GTDB taxonomy): domain Bacteria; phylum Fermentibacterota; class Fermentibacteria; order Fermentibacterales; family JCC-6; genus Sabulitectum. Next base: position 3,318 of record JAIOSV010000041.1, read on the forward strand.
CATTCCATAAGACCGCTTTCCCCTGCAACTGAACTGTGTACAATCCTTCCGGATGCATCAAACACAGAGAAAAGTGTCCCAGGTTCTCCTGAATACACAAGTATGCTGCTGAAGGGATTCGCACCAAGCAGCTGAGGTGTCAAACCAGAGGAACTGTTGGATTCTATACCAGTGGATGAAACAGTATAGTGGTTAAACCATGTCGCGGGCGCGAACTGGGGGTGAGCACTTTCTCTCCCTGAAGAATCTTCAGCCCTGATGTAATACTCAATAAAAGAGCCGTCCGGGCTGGCGGGAATTTCCGCGGAATAATTATCTGAGCCGATGCCTGCCATGGAAACTTCAGTTAAGCTGCCGGAATCCACCCGGTAAAAAATACTTGTGGAAGCAAGTGAGTTAGCAGGATCAGGTTTGATGAAAGCAGTTATTGTGACTGGATATCCCGGCTGAACGGTGTCAACAGGAGCGTGAAGAAGCTGAAGCATATATCTGTCCATAACATTTCTGCTTCTGCAGTGCAGGGCATCAGTGTTCGCGAAGCCGGAGTAATAGATTGGAGTAATGGTGTACCCGGGAAGCGCCTCAGAGAAAGCTGCCTGCGCCGGAGTATCATTCCCTGTATTCCAGACAGGCATGTAGTAAGTGTCGTTGTGAAGAAGACCGTTTACATAACCCTCTGTACCGCTCGAAAAAACTCTGTAGACCTCCCACGGGTGTCCGTATGGAGAAAGACTCTCAGCAATCAGATCCGCCACAGCTTCCAGAGCAGCATAGTCCACATGGGAAGGGGGAACCTGAAGCACCATTATCCTGTCGGGGCTGAGCATCTTACTCCAGCAGTCGATATGGTCAATGTAACTCGACTGAGGATCCTCGAATGTGGTGTACTGTGTAATCCCCAGGTATTCTTCCATCTGCTCGTCTACCCATGAATCTGAGTGGGGGTCTTCCACATACACAAGATCGGTGGACATGGCTTCGCCAAGACCGCCGGACATGTAGTTTCCTCCTGTATGGATAATATCCGATACATAAACAGGGATGCCCCACTGGTCACCAATGACCTGTGGAATCAGATCGTCATCCGGTCTTGGTCTGTTGTAATCGTAGTCGAATATTCCCTGAGTACCATCCGGCAGTACAATGAACCAGGGACCGTAATCTCTGACCCAGATGGAGTTGGTTGGGCCAATTATGAAATCGGTGTTGCTCATATTCACACCGGCGGAAGAAAGCGCCGATGTGGCGGAAGCCTGCTGGGAAGAGGGACAGATTACCCATAATTCGCCGTTGTTGGAAACATCCACAAGAAAGTCATAGGGCACCCCAAGAGGCCATCTGACCATGACGCCTGTGGCAGGCTCAAACTCTCCGGGGTTTCTTACACCGGCTGGAGGCGGATCAGTAGCATCCTGATAACTGCCAATCTCTGATATTCTGGTAAGTTCCTCTTCTGTGAAACCAATGGGCAGAAGTTCCTCTGTGCCGCAAACAGACATCTCAGCTGCGAACATTGAGGGAAAAACAACAAACAGAATCATAAGCATTTTCACGAATAACCCTCTCTTAACTGCGCACGGGAGATTGTTTTATTTTCCGAAAATTCTGAATCGAAGAAGTATACAGAAACATATCATGTACAGCCACCGGGCAACAGTACTGGGTATATGGGCAATACCGCTTAATGTTTTCTCCGTACTCCTGGAATGAGAATGTGAAGCTGTTTAGATCAGTTACCCTTTTAGACGATCAGCAACAGCTTCATTTGTCGCCTCCATCATTGTTTGTAGATAACACTTGCTTTTTCATTTTTCTTTCAGGAACAGCCTCAATTATTCTTAGAGCGTTATCAAAGTCATCTGGCAGATCTTTGCTGTTATCTATACGCTTTATGTGAAATTCGTCATACTCTTTCTCTGCAAGCTCTATTGCCGGCTTATGAGACACCTTCCCGGCATGATTCAGAATATCCCTGTCATTTATGCTGAGAAAACCATCCAGTTTCCTCAACCAGTCATTCATATGCATGGGAATACGACGCATTGCCTGCCCCTGCGCAAAAATCAAATACTGTTCAACAAGATTGTTAAGGGAAGCCAGTTCATCTTCATTCAGATAGTTTTTGGCTATGGTCACATCCCGCTTTCTAACTTTCGCCCCTCTAAAACTGGTAATTCCCATATTCGGTCTGCTCGCGTCAGCTCTTGAGTGAATGATCTCAGCAGCGGTCTGACCGGTAATGGCCCAGTGCATCTTATTCTGTACTGTTTTGAAGAACTCAATGCTCATTTCCAGTGTTGGATCATAGTCTATGCTGGTTGCGTAGATATCTGTAATCTTCTGATAGAAACGGCGTTCAGAGGTTCGAATATCCTGTATACGCCGGGTAAGTTCTTCAAAGTAATCAAAAGGCTGGTCGGGATTCTTCAGCCGCTCATCGTCCATGGTAAAGCCTTTAATGATGTATTCATTAAGCCGCTTAGTTGCCCATATTCGGAAGCGTGTTGCCACATGGCTCTTTACCCTGTACCCCACTGAAATGATCATATCCAGATTGTAATAATCCAGCTGACGTTTGACCTCGCGACTCCCTTCCTTCCGAACTGACAAGTGTTTCTTGTGAGTTGCTTCTGTAGATAACTCATCCTCTTCGTAAACATTAGCAATATGCTGACTTATGTTCTGTTGAGTGGTCTGAAAAAGCTCGGACATCATAGATTGAGTTAACCACACTGTTTCGTCTTCCAACTTTACATCCAGCTTCAGTGTTCCGTTTTGATCACTGTACACCAGAAACTGCCCTTTGCGATACCCAGATTCTTGCCTTTTAGAGACACTCATATGCTATTCTCCTCTGTATAAGGCAACATGAACTTGGAGATCTGTTCCACATTGATCTTTGCGTTGTCATCTTTGAAGCCGGAATCGCGGAGCACAACTCGAAGTGGCTCACACCTGCCTGAGAGCGTGTCCGACAACAGGCATCGAGCAGGCATCAAGACATCCGTTGAGATAGCTTCTGCAACATGAGTGGACAGTTCCTGTCTGAGCAGGTCAAAATCAATGGACCTCTTCAGTTTACCTTTGTCATTCTCTGATTCGGTTATGCAATTGGGAAAGAGCTTTGCAATGCTTTCGATATTTTCATTTGTGATATCTGTTGAGTGCATTTTCAGATTGTCCATTATTGTTCTCCATCTATCTGCTTGATTATCCTGTCTTCAATGAGCAACCTCATCTGCTGAATAGAGGTATTGTTAAGCAATCTTAATCGCTCTGTCTGTGACAAATTCTGTTGAATAAAATGTGCATTTAAATTCTCAAGATTAGCAAGACAGACAAGTTGAGAAATATTTGCGAAGTCTCTGATATTCCCTTTATCATCAGGATTTTCCTCTCGCCATTGTTTTGCTGTTTTACCAAACAAAGCCATATTGAGAATGTCTGCTTCTGAAGCATAGATCATACTTATCTGGTGTTTAGTCAACTTCGGCGGAATAAGGTTTTCTTTAATGGCATCTGTATGAATCCGATAGTTAATTCTGGTTAGATTGCGTCGAATGTCCCAACCCAGTTGTTTCTGTTCAGCCTCTTTTAGACGCTGAAACTCTTTGATAAGATAAATCTTGAACTGCGGCGATATCCACGATGCAAATTCGAATGCAATGTCTTTGTGAGCGTATGTTCCACCATAACGACCAGCTTTTGCAACTATACCAATAGAACCAGTCTTTTGAACCCATTGTTTCACAGAAAGTGCAAACCTGTTTAAACCTGCCCTATTCTTAATTCCCTCGAATTCGGGGGAATTAAAATCGGGATTATATATTTCTTCCCATGTGCCAAGAAACTCAATAGTATTCTTGTTTCTCAGCCACTTCTCAATTAGAACAACTCCATTATCAATGCTGCGAACCATATCAGTCAGGGAGATAAAATCCTGCTCTTTTGTGGCTATGATTGTAATCTCAGTACCTTGAACATTTATTCGCTTGCTGCTCTTACTCATGTTGTTTCTCCATTAATAAACTCTTTAGTTCGACAACAACAAAACATCTATATATACAAACCTCTCAATTTTCAGTTTTAGTTCACTGAAGAGAATCGAATCAGAGAAACACTTGTAGTTCTTTACAATAATGGCGAAATCATACATCGCTTATCCTGTAGTCCTTCTAAGATTTTCAATCTCCGTGTTCAATTTGTTAAGATCATAATTCAGTTCAACCTTCCTTTTGAACTGTTTTTCTCTCTTCACTCATGTGCAACTTTATCGTTTAGCTCATCCGTAATAAAACCGGTGCAGTGAAAATGAACTTCAGGGATTCGATTTTCTTCAACTCGTTCTTTAGAGCTTCAAAGGCGAATATGGAGAAGCAGGAGGCTGCAATTTTCAGTTCTGAACCCTGTTCCAGCATCTTCTGAGATCATCACCCCAAAGAAAGTTGATATTATCCAGGATTTGCATTGTCCTCCAGCAGCAAACTACAGCCACATAAATAAAACCGGATTTGGACTTAAAAAAGTACCCGGAGAAAGCACGTGGAACTCCACATATCTAATATCACATAATCACAGTATTTCGCAAGTATCAAGCCTGAAAAATTTACCGTTCGGCTGACAAGCTCACAACCAGGGCTGACAGCGTACTGGAAGTTGTATTATTGTTCGGCAAATCACCTGAATCGGAGAAGCATGCAGAAGCATATCATGTACAGTCTCGGGGCAACAGTGCTCTGGGGAATGTGGGCAGTGCTTGTAAAGATTTCCTCTACAAGAATGGGACACTGGCCTTCGGTTTTTGTTTATACATTGTTTTCTCTTGGAACTGTGGCAATTCTCTTCTTAAGCCTCGGGCAGACCCTGAAGCAGGTGGATCTTCCCGGTTTGCTGATTGCCGGGCTGGCCGGGATTCTCGGGGGGCTTGCGCTGGTGCTGTTTCAGAAGGCGGTATCCTGCGGCCCTGTGAGCACATCCACAGCTCTCACTGCCCTGTATCCCGTTATTGCCATTGTTTTTGGAGTATTCTTTCTGAAAGAAAACCTCTCCACTCTGAACATCATTGGTGTATTCCTTGCAATTGCGGCCGGAGTATTAATCTCCATTTGAAAAAAGAAACAGATATTGTATTATACGGTAATGTTTCTGGTTCACCTGTTAACAAAGGCAAATAAAGAAAGGCATAGCAACTATGGCAGTACCGTTTCTTGACCTGAAAGCTCAGTACCTCCAGATAAAAGATGAAGTAAAACCTGAAATAGATGAGGTGTTGGAAACCTGTTACTATGTCCTCGGACCAAAAGTGAAAAACTTCGAAGAGAAATTCGCGGCCCTTTGCGGTGTGAAGCACTGCGTTGCGCTTTCAAGCGGAACCGCTGCCGTTCACGGAATGATCTGGGCCACAGACCTTCCGAAGGGAAGCGGTCTCATCACACCTCCCAACACATTTACTGCCACTGCCGAGGGCATTGTTCTTGCCGGACACGTACCGGTATTCGTTGACGCAGACCCCGTCACCTGGAATCTCTCCCCGGAGAAAACAGAAGAATTTCTTGCCGGCTGCTCCTCAACAGGAAAACCTGTTGATCCGAAAACGGGAGCTGTTATAAAGGGAATCGTTGGAGTTGACCTTTACGGGCAGACCGCCGACTACAGGGCGCTTCAGAAAATTGCCGACAAATACGGTCTTTTCCTCTACGAGGATGCCGCTCAGTCACACGACGGCTCAAGATTCGGGCAGAAAACGGGTAGTTTCGGAGATGTTGCCAGTTTCAGCTTCTACCCTGGTAAAAACATGGGAGCCTACGGTGAAGGCGGTGCTGTTACAACAGATAACGATGAAATAGCAGCAAGAATGAGAACCCTCCGTGACCACGGCTCTCAGGAGAAGTACTTCTATAATTTCATTGGACACAACTACAGGATGAGTGCTTTCCAGGGAGCAGTACTCGGAGTAAAAACAAAGTACATTCATTCCTGGAACAACAACAGAATCGCGGCAGCGGGAAGATACAACTCACTGCTGGCGGACCTTCCAGTTGAATTACCTGTAACCGTAGACGATACCCGGCATGTATTCCATCTTTACGCCCTTCACACGCCGGTAAGAGATAAGCTGAGAGAATACCTCGCGGGGAAGCAGATTGGTGCCGGTCTTCACTACCCTGAACCTCTTCACACCCAGAAGGCCTACAGCTATCTTGGATACTCAAAAGGAGACTTCCCGGTATGCGAGAAAAACGCGTGCGAGAACATGACTCTTCCCATGTTTCCAGAGCTGACAGGGAAACAGCAGAATGAGGTTGCCTCTGCCGTAAAGGAATTTTTCCAGAAGGATTGAGAGTGCCCACAACAAGAACTCTTTCGCTGAACAGCAGATACTATGTGGCAGCGGTGATGGCTGATGTTTTCACCGTTGCCGCTGCTCTTGCTCTGGCTGTTATCATAAGATTCGGTCGTTTTTCAGCTTTCCCGATCACCGAATACCTCGGTACAGCATCGTTTTTCATGCTTGGCTACTATGTGATATCCGTCATGGAAAACCTGTACTCAGTGAGAACAACTCTCAACAGACCCATGCTGCTTTACAGAACCCTGAGAATGACATTCATGGTTACCGGTTCTTTCATGCTTATGGTTTTCCTGTTTAAAGAAACGAGACTTCTGTTCATCGACAGCCGATTCGTTATTGTCTTCAACATGTTTGCCTGGCTGGTTTTATCCCTGGCTGTAAAGCTTGTGATACTTCCTAATCTGTTTAGATTCCTCTATGGTGGGAAAAGAAGCAGCAGATCAAACCTTCTTGTTGCAGGCAATCCCGTCCGAAACAGAAACATAGCGTCGTTACTCCGAAGCTCTGCAATCTATGCCTCTGACCAGAGGGTAATACAGTGGCCGGATATTCTTCCCACCGACCCCTGTGAACTGACCGATGCAGTACTTGAACAGATGAACGAAAAAAGCTGCAGTGGCGCTGTGATTCTCTTTGACGAAAGACACGACTTCAACTGTATTGCGGAAAGCTGCGTCAAGCTTAACGATTCTGGAATTCCATTTGTTATCTATGGTCCGAAGATCTTTGAGCTCGGTTACTTTGACCCCTGGTTCAGTCTCAGTGACTACGGCGCACTGACTTTCCTGAAAAAAGGAAAGCGCTCAATTCAAATTTCAATAAGAAGATTCAGTGATGTGTTGCTGTCTGCTGCTGGACTGGTTCTCCTCTCCCCTGTTTTTCTGGCTACTGCGCTTGCTGTCAAGCTATCCAGCCACGGGAATGTACTGTTCCGGCAGAAAAGAGTGGGTAAAAACCTCAAGACCTTCAGCTTCCTGAAATTCCGCTCCATGAAAGAGGGAAATGCCAATGTCGAAGACCACAAGAAGTACTTCAAGGATTATGCCAATGGGAAAACCGCTCAGGGCAATGGAGAAACTTTCAAGCTTAATCAGACATCCAGAGTAACTCTGGTTGGCAGAGTCATAAGAAAAACTTCTATTGATGAACTGCCTCAGCTTGTAAATGTCCTCAGAGGAAACATGACTGTCGTCGGACCCAGACCCTGTATTCCCTATGAATTGGAACACTACAGCGGATGGCAGAGAAGACGATTCATAGTAAAACCGGGACTCACTGGAATATGGCAGGTCTACGGCAGAAGCAGACTCCCATTTGATGAAGCCCAGTTTCTTGATTTTCTCTATACGATTGATTCATCACATTCACTGGATTTCAGATTGATGATGAAAACTATTCCGGTGGTGTTGTTTGGAAAGGGCGGACTGTAGGTAACCAGTTACTCATTTCTTGTTACCCAGGTATGTTCAAGAATCCAGCCTGCAAGAACCTCTTCTGAAAGCCCCTGTTGCATCCGTTCTACAGCACTGAAAACATCTTCACGGAAAAGAATCAGTGAAGCACCGGGTATATCGACCTGCAATCCGACAACAGACCAGCCCGCGGCAATACTGTCAGCCAGAAGAAAGAAAACTCCTCCGTAATGCTTCAAGAGTGAATCTCCCTGTGCGAGGCTTCCATCCATTTCAACTGTAAACAACTCTTCAGAAAGAAGAACTGAAGATACAGGAAGCCCTTTGCTTAGACAGTCATCAATAACATCGCACAAGGCAGTAAAACTGACAACAGCTATCAGAAATGCAGATAACCTCACGAACCCTCCATTGAGAAGCGGGTTAAAAAAATACCCCACATAATACAACACTGGGAACGGAGTGTAAACGCCTTCCGGCACACCGATCTCTGTTGTATGTTACACCCATGATGAAACAGTTTGTAATACTTATACTCTTTGCGGTATCGGCATTTTCTCAGGCACTGAGTTCGGAGGTGTTCTGCACTCTGGACAGAGAAGTAGCCGGGTTGATGGACGCATGGGTGAGTTTAACAGAAGGTCGAAGCAGTGAATCTGAAGGTCTGTTCACTGCTGGAACAGCCGTACTGAGAGCTGAAGCTGCATATGAGGTCGCCACTCTCAGTGGTGTTGAGATTCTTCCCGCTGAAGTTACTGCATCATGGACCAGATATCTCAAATCGTCTGCCGACTGCATCTATCATTTCCGGGATGCTATGGGGTCTTCAGACACTGCTGGGGAGGAAGAGGTTCTTTTTGCTGCCTTCGCCAGATGGGAAACCCAGGGCGAGGAATTTCTTGAGTCCGTTCAATCTACGAGGTAATATTATGAGTTTTATTCGCGATGATGGCACTTGGAAAGTTAAGACAGGTCATGCCCGTATGCTTAAGGGCGGGGTAATCATGGATGTTATCAACGCTGAGCAGGCCACGATAGCCGAAGAAGCAGGAGCCGTGGCAGTTATGGCGCTGGAAAGGGTTCCTGCTGATATCAGGATTCAGGGCGGTGTCGCTCGAATGTCTGATCCCGACATGATTAAAGGAATCCAGGAAGCAGTAACAATTCCGGTGATGGCGAAATGCCGCATCGGACACTTTGTTGAAGCTCAGGTCCTGCAGTCTCTGGAAATTGACTTTATCGATGAATCAGAGGTGCTTACACCGGCCGATGAAGCAAACCATGTGAACAAGTGGGATTACAAAGTTCCTTTTGTTTGTGGCGCTACAGTACTTGAAGAGGCCCTGAGAAGGATTGCCGAAGGGGCTGCCATGATCCGCACGAAGGGTGAAGCAGGCACTGGTAATGTGGTTGAAGCTGTTCGTCATGCCCGTTCGGTTCTCGGCCAGATCAGAATACTTCAGGCAACACCGTTTGAGGAACTCATGTCCATCGCAAAGGTAATGGGTGCCCCATACGAGCTGGTAAAATGTGTACACGAGACCGGAAAACTTCCTGTTGTCAACTTCGCCGCAGGTGGAATCGCTACTCCATCAGATGCTGCTCTCATGATGCAGCTTGGTTTGGATGGCGTTTTTGTAGGCAGTGGCATATTCAAGAGTGGTAATCCCGCACTAAGGGCGAAAGCCATTGTTGAAGCTGTGAGCCAATTCGACAAGCCCGATGTAATTGCCAGAGTCAGCTCGGGACTTGGTGAGGCAATGGTTGGAATCAACATTTCCTCAATACCGGAAAACGAAAGAATGGCTGACAGAGGCTGGTAGAATGAAACCCATTACTGGTGTTCTTGCCCTTCAAGGAGGAGTCTCAGAGCATATAAACATGCTGAATGCGGTGGGGTCCGCGACCGTAGAGGTGCGCCTTCCCGAACATCTTGCAGGAATAAATGCTCTTGTGATACCAGGCGGCGAATCTACGGCACTGATCAAGCTGCTTATCAGATGGAATCTTATCTCTCCAATCAAGAAGCTTACCGGCACAGGCATTCCTATCTGGGGAACCTGTGCCGGTTCCATTCTGCTTGCCAGTGAAATCAGTGAGAGAGACCATAAGGTTGATCAACCCAGCCTTGAACTGGCTCCTGTCCGAGCGGAAAGAAACAGCTTCGGCAGACAGGTCGCAAGTTTCCAGGAAAACCTGATTATCAAGGGTCTGGATGATCCCTTCCCCGGTGTATTCATACGAGCACCGCTTCTCCATCCTCTTTCAGACAGCGTGAAAGTTCTCTGTTCAGTCGCTGAAGGCGCTGTTTTTGTCAGGTACGGAAACGTCTGGCTCAGCAGTTTTCATCCGGAACTCACCGATGATAACAGAGTTCACAGAATGTTCATTGAAGAAGCTGTAATTGGGTCTTAGCCCGGACACGGAATGCTTCGCCTGCTTTAGAAGGGGCTTCTCGGATTTTGTAGCCCGGGCAGATCTGTCTGCTGGAGACTATGATAAATTCATATCTATTATCGAAGAAAACCTGAACAGGGGATTTCCACCACCACTGGCAGGCGCAAAGTCCTGGGCACTTCTGAGAAAAGCATGCATTCTCACTGATGACATTTTCCTGGAAGAAAAGAAACACTTCACAAGGCAAATGCTACTTCACTACGGAAAACTCAGGAAACACTTCCTGCAGAAGGGTAACCCCCAGTCTGCGGCACTTGCGGCAGCAACCTGGTGTAATCTTATTGATGTGGGACAGGGAGTTCCTCTGCCGAGAATTGAAGAACTCCTGAACATCCTTTCCTCCCCCCTCTCTGTAGATGAAAGGGAGAATTTCCTCGATTCTCTCCGCGAAGCAGATATCCTTCTTGTTCTTGGAGACAACGCGGGTGAAACGGTTATGGACAGGTTGTTTCTGGAGCTGACTCCTTTCAAGGGGAAGCGATACTACATGACCAGGGAAATGCCTGTAATGAATGACGCCATCCTGAAGGATGCTGAAATGGCCGGACTCCACAAAGAAGCAGAATTGATCTCAAGCGGGATTGACGTTTCAGCTGTAATCCCTGAGATGCTCACCGGGAAAGCTCTGAACGTCTTTGAATCCGCTGATATTATTCTGGCCAAGGGGCAGGGAAATCTGGAGGGGCTGTTTGGCTTAAACGATTCAAGAGTTTATCATTCTTTTGTTGTAAAATGTCCCGTGGTTTCCAGAGCAACTGGAATTGCTATGGGTAGCGGGGTTTTCAGCCGGTTTACTGATACAGGAGGAAAAAATGCCCATCTATGAATACTACTGCAGCACATGCAATACCATATATCAGTTCCTCATACGCGGAGGTCGAAAAACTGAGGATCTACAGTGCCCGAAATGCGAAAAGGGTGACCTGGAAAGAGTTATGAGCCAGTTCTCAACCTCTTCATCCAAGTCCAGATCAGACGATGAAATGGCTGCTGATATGGCCGACATAGACGAGAACGATCCAAGATCAATGGCCAGAGCCGTACGTAAAATGGCTGATGAAATGGGTGAAGACCTGGGACCTGAGCTGGAACATGCTCTCGGAAGACTTGAAGCGGGCGAAGATCCCGAAAAGATCGAGCAGGAACTGGAAGAAATGGGCTTCGGAGAAGAAGACGGTTCAGGAGGTATGAATGCCCCTTCACCCGGTCGGGATCCAGGGCTCTATTAACCAAACGACTTGATACTATTACAGCTGTTTTCTCTCTATCCTCTTCACGATAAGATCAGCAACCTTGCTGCCTGAGAGAAGCATTCCACCAAATACCGGTCCCATCCGATAGCCTCCACCAACCGCGCATGCGCTCATCCCGCTTACAAAGAGACCGGGGTACACTTCGCATGTGAACTCAACGGTGTTTCTTTCTCCCAGCTCAACATTCAAGCTTCTCTCACCAGCCACACCACCGGACGCAGTGGATAACTTAACTCCATTCTTGCGGGCAAGTCCTGTGGCAATCTCAGCAGGATGACCGGTAGCATCAAGAACAGCCTTGGCGCCTGTCATAAGAGGGTCAACCATCAATCCCTTCTGCAGAACTGGAAACCAGTTAATAACCACACCGTTAACTTCTTCGTTTCTGTCGAATGTCAGATCCTCAACGGAAATGCAATTGAATATTCTTACCCCGGAGCAACATGCTCTGTTAATCAGAGCAGCTGTTGCCTGAACTGAGTCAACAACATAGTTCCCCCGCTCTCCCGGAGCTAGAATCATCCCCGATTCTTCAGCGATAGATGCTGCATTCCTCTCAATGAGGATACTGGTGAACATCATAGCGCCCCCCCACATACCTCCGCCGGGAGCAAGACTCTTCTCGTACAGATTGACGGAATAGCCCTTCTCCGCAAGAAGAGCGGCTGCCAGGAGACCTGATGGTCCGCCGCCAACTACAGCCACATCAGTCCTCAAACTGTCATTCAGTTTTCTAAAATATGAGTTAATAATTCCAGAGCTTACCAGAAATTCCATGTTTCCTCCTCGTGTGATCCGGCAGGCAAACTGGAGAAGTGAACAGATGACTTTCATACCATTCCCTACGCCGGCATTATCCGGATCAGGTTCTACGGGTTTGTTCTCAGCCACCAACTTAAGCAGCACCCCAATGTTTATTACAACAGATCAGTTCATCAGATACTTCCCTCTCGAATCAGACAGGCAACCGCTTCAATATCCGACACGAACTGTCTGTCCTTGTCCAGAGGCGGAAACACTGTTGAAACAGTATCAAACGTTTTCTGTGTACCTCTCCCCATAACTCCTCTGTTCAGGAACCTGTGTGCCTGAACTGCGGCAACCAGCTCTGTAGCCAATACATGACAGCTGTTCCTGACTATTTCCACGGCCTGTCTCGCGGCGGTTGTTCCCATGCTGACATGATCCTCCTGGCAGCCGCTGACGGAGATGCTGTCCACGCTTGCCGGATGAGCGAGCACCTTGTTCTCGCTTACAAGAGAAGCGGCAGTATACTGTGCTATCATCAACCCGGAGTTCGTTCCAGGGGCTGGAGAGAGAAATGCGGGAAGACCGCTGAGGTCCGGGTTGAGAAGCCTCTCAGTTCTTCTCTCCGAGATATTCGCAAGTTCCGCTACGGCAATCTTCAGATGGTCCGCTGCCAGGGCAACGGGCTGGCCGTGAAAATTCCCGCCGCTGACAGCCCGGCCGTCTTCCATGAGAAGAGGATTATCTGTCACGGCTCTCAGTTCCCTTTCCAGCGTAGTCTCAATGTACTTGAGCGCATCCCTTGATGCCCCGTGAACCTGAGGTGTACACCTGAGAGAATACGCGTCCTGCACTTTACCGCAGGAGGAATGGCTGTAGAGAATTTCAGAACCCTCAAGGTGCTTCCTGATTAACTCGGCTGATTCCATAGCTCCTGGATGAGATCTGAGACTTATAAGCTCAGGATCAAGTGCGGAATCCGTACCAAGCAGTGCTTCAAGAGTTATTGCTGCTGTTGCGTCCGCAGCATCCATCAGCATTCTAAAATCCAGAACAGCAGAGCACATCAGTGCTGTCATTGCCTGAGTTCCATTAATAAGCGCAAGCCCTTCCTTCGCCTGAAGCTCCACAGGCTTTATCCCTATTGCGTCAAGGGCTTTCGCACCTGAAATAATCTGTCCATACTGATCAACGCACTCTCCTTCCCCGAGAATGGGAAGACACATATGAGAAAGAGGCGCAAGATCACCGGAAGCTCCCAGAGAACCCTGTGATGGAACGACAGGCATGAACCGGCTGTTTCCCAGTTTAACAAGAGTATTTACAGTTTCCAGCCTGATCCCGCTCCTTCCCCGCGCAAGGGAAGCAACTCTGAGAAATATCATTATCCTTACAATGTCCGGAGAAAACAATCTGCCGGTGCTGCAGGCATGGCTTAAAAGAAGATTTCTCTGCAGAAGCCCAAGTTCATTTGCTGGTACAACGGTACTTGCCAGTCGACCAAATCCTGTATTGACTCCATAAATTGGCTTTCCTGATTTGAGAAGGGCATCTATCTTCAAACGCGCACTGGTAATCGCAGCAATCGCATCCTGTCCCAGTTCAAAGGACGCGCCCCCCAGAACCCGCCTCACCGTGAGAAGATCAGTACCTTCACAGCCTATGACTACCTTTAAGGACATTTTCACCTCCATTTGTATCCATTGTTCAATTGAAAAGTCACATCTCCTGAGCAAAGGAATATATGAAACGAAGAAAACACCAATGACAATCTTTCTGTGTCAAACTGGCACATACACTGAATAATCCACTTTACCCTTTAGATAAGCCAAATGCGCGCTATTGCTTTTCTGCCTGTACCGCAACCAATTGGAACCTCATTTGTAAGCTGGATTTTCTTTGGCACATTCCTTGCTTTTCTCCTGTTCAGCCGAATTGACAGCGAAAGAACAAACAGTTCTCATTATGCCAGACATTTCTCTTTGAAAGGAGATCAAAAAAATGGCAGAATTGAAGGTAAGGCCGCTCTTCGACAGAATCATCGTTCGTCGTGAAGAGCCCAAAGATGTTGTGCAGGGTGGAATTGTTATTCCTGACACAGCCAAAGAGAAACCCCTTGAGGGAACCATCATCGCCGTAGGACAGGGCAGGCGCAACGACTCAGGCGAATTCATGGCTCCTGTTGTTAATGAAGGCGATAAGATCCTCATAGGCAAGTACTCCGGTACTGAGGTCAAAGTTAACGGCGAAGACCTTGTGATCATCCGTGAGGATGACATCCTTGCCGTCATCGAAAATTAAGGAGAATTCCATTATGCCAGGTAAAGAGATGAAATTCAATCAGGATGCCAGACATGCCATCCTCTCAGGTGTCGAGCAGCTTTCAAAAGCTGTTAAGATCACACTTGGCCCCAAGGGCCGCAATGTTCTCATTGAGAAAAAGTGGGGCAGCCCCACCATCACCAAAGACGGTGTAACAGTCGCCAAGGAAATTGAGCTTCCAAACAAATTCGAGAACATTGGTGCTCAACTCATTCGTGAAGTAGCCAGCAAAACAAGTGATGTTGCCGGTGACGGAACAACCACAGCAACTCTTCTTGCCGAATCCATCTATCGCGAAGGCCTCAGAAATGTCACAGCAGGCGCCAGCCCTATGGCACTTAAGAGGGGTGTCGATGCTGCCGTAAACGCTGTTACAGGAGAACTCAAGAACCTCAGCGAAGAAGTTCGCGGCAAAGACGAAATCCAGCAGGTTGCCACTATCAGCGCCAACAACGACAGCGAGATCGGAACCATCATTGCAGATGCCATGGAAAAGGTTGGCAAAGACGGTACAATCAGCGTGGAAGAAGCCAAATCCATGGATACCCACCTTGATGTTGTAGAGGGTATGCAGTTTGACCGCGGCTACCTCAGTCCTTACTTTGTAACCGATCCCGAGACAATGGAAGTGGTTCTTGAGAAACCCTATATCCTTATTTATGAAAAGAAGATCAGTAATGTCAAAGATCTCCTGCCCGTTCTTGAGAAGGTTGCCCAGGTAGGCCGACCCCTCCTTATCATTGCCGAAGACATCGAAGGCGAAGCCCTTGCGACACTTGTAGTAAACAAAGTTCGCGGTATGCTTCAGATAGCTGCTGTAAAAGCCCCCGGATACGGCGATCGCCGTAAGGCCATGCTTGAAGACATAGCCGTCCTCACAGGTGGACGTTCAGTCACAGAAGACCTTGGTATCAAACTTGAGAATGTTACCATGGAGGATCTTGGATCATGCGGCCTTATCAAAATCGACAAAGACAACACAACCATCATTGAGGGTGGCGGAAGCACCGAAGACATAAAGGGCCGCGTAGGCCAGATCCGCAGACAGATTGAGGACACCACAAGCGACTACGATCGCGAGAAACTTCAGGAACGACTCGCCAAGCTCGCCGGCGGTGTTGCAAGAATCAATGTAGGTGCTGCGACAGAGACCGAAATGAAAGAGAAAAAAGCAAGAGTTGAAGACGCGCTTCACGCAACCCGTGCCGCTGTTGAAGAAGGCATCGTTCCCGGAGGCGGAGTTGCCTTTATCCGCTGCGAAAGTGTTGTTCAGAATCTTAAGCTTGAGGGCGATGAAAAAGTGGGTGCCGATATCATCCTCCGCTCTCTCTCCGCGCCCCTCCGCCAGCTTGTTATCAACGCAGGCCTGGAAGGTGCTATTGTTGTAGAAAAGGTTCGCGGCATGAATGCTGCAGAAGGTCTGAATGTGGCAACAGGTGAATACACCGACATGTTCAAATCTGGTATTGTTGACCCCACGAAGGTCACAAGAACTGCCTTGCAGAATGCAAGTTCAATTGCGGGACTTCTTCTTACCACAGAAGCCATTGTCGTTGAGATTCCCGAGCCGGAGAAACCTATGCCCGGTGGAGACGGTGGCATGGGCGGCATGGGCGGAGGAATGTACTAGTACCTGATCCTATTTCCAGAAGGGGCCGCGGCTTTCCCGCGGCCCCTCTTATATTTATCTGCTCAAAACAAAATTCTGCCGTTATTGCGGCGGTACCAGACTGAACGGTACTGTCACAGGCAGATTACCTGTCTGTTCAGGGGCTGACCCGAAGTTAAGCGAGCTTACCGCTGATGTGACTGTTCCCTGCAGACTGGATAACGCACCAGGGCAACTGACGGAAACACCCGTTACCGAACCGCCAGGTGTAATGGAGAAGTTTATTGTGATTGTGCCGCTGGCTCCCGGATTGGATCTGAGCAAACTTTCGTAAGCAGTCTGTACGCGCATCTTGATAATGTTTATTTTGCGCCTTATGTCGCTCATGTTCCTGTATCCAAGATCAATTGCTTCTCCTGAAGCACTGGCGCTGAAGGTTACCTGCGCTGCCTGATGGGCTGCCTGCATCTGGCTTGCGCTCACTGTACCTGCTGTGGCGGCTACACCGC
>JAIOSV010000056.1 GCA_021107435.1 Candidatus Sabulitectum sp.
CGAATGGCATTACGGAAGAGTGCTGGTACAACTTCCCGGCCTTTGCCGCCCATCCCATCCCCAGATGTTTTATTGAGCCGCCGAATCCAGCGAGGAGATGGCCCTTGAAATGACTTATCATTACGGCATTGTCTGTCCTTGTAAGGACGGAAGCGAGTCTTGCCACCTCAGCATTACACTGCGAAGGAAGCTTTACCACAAACTCGTCTGTACCGGCGAGTCCATCTGCAACGATAAACGGGGGGAGATCAGGCATTCTGAATCCATGGTCGTAAGCAAGGGAAGCATAATCAGGAGCGGTCATTCGTCTTCCTCCATACAGGACAGTAGTGTCCGTCAGGAAGGTTCTCCGCTCAGGGAGGTCAAGGGCCTTTACTATCATTTTCACAAGTGAAGCAGGGATATACGAAGAGTTTCCCTCCTCTCCAGGGTGTATCTTAACTGCTGTCAAGTCATTACTACTATCCTGATTAACGAACCGGTAAGGAGCAAGAAACTCTCTGAAGCCGGCGGGATTCATTTTCTTCACCGGAAGGAATCTAACATCATTCACAGGAACCGCCTTTCGTGTTTGCGGGAATATAACCCTCTGGAATTGCTTCCTTGCGTAATGTCATTTATTAGCGTATTTTCACCTCATGAGTAGTTTAGTATGGGTAGAACTTGATGCTGACAGTCCTGATCACAATCTGCGCGAAATAAGAAGAAGCAATGATTTTCAGGGGCTTCACTGTGCTGTTGTAAAAAGCAATGCCTACGGCCACGGTGTCAGAGAAATGGTTTCGCTGCTGACCGGGGCAGACTGGCTTGCGGTAAATTCACTTGATGAGGGGCTTGAACTCCGGGTCGCGGGAGAGCGCAGGCCTGTTCTGCTCCTCGGCCATGTACCTCTCAACAGATTAGATGAAGCCAGGCGGGCAGATCTCAGGTTAATCATCTGCAATTTTGAAACCCTTCAGGCAATAAGAGAGCTTCCCGTATCTGATAAGAAGTTTTTTCTTCACATGAAGGTGGAGACAGGTACCTGGAGGCAGGGGATTCTTCCTGATGACGCTGTTCTTATGGCCAGGGAAATCGCGGAAACGCAGGCAGCGGTTCTTGACGGTATTTACACTCACTTCGCGAATATCGAAGACACACTGAGTCATCAGTATGCCGAAATGCAACTGGAAACCTTCCAGGGAGTTCTGGATGTATTGAGGCAGGAGGGACTGACTCCTCCGATAATCCATACAGCCTGTACTGCTGCTGCGATTCTTTTTTCCAAGACTCATTTCTCCATGATCAGAACCGGTATCGGTCTGTACGGTCTCTGGCCGTCCAGGGAAACAAAGCTTTCCGCTGAATCCACAGGATGCAGAATGCCGGACTTGAGACCGGTGCTTTCATGGAAAACAAAAATAGTACAGATTAAGAAGGTTACCGCGGGAAGCTATATCGGTTACGGAGGTACCCACAGAACAACAAGGGACTCAGAAATTGCCGTTCTTCCTGTGGGCTATGCGGATGGCTACAGAAGATCTCTTGGCAACACAGGCTGGGTACTCATTGCAGGTCGGAGAGCTTCTATTCTTGGCAGGGTTTGTATGAATCTTTGTATGGTGGATGTTACGGATATTCAGGGAACAAATCTGGAAGATGAGGTTGTTCTTCTCGGGCGAAGCGGCAGTGAGGAAATCACGGCTGAGATGCTGGGCCAGTGGATGGGTACAATAAATTATGAGGTGGTTACGGGAATAAGTTCCCTGCTCCCGAGAAAAGTTATGAAAGGAGCTGAAGGTGTTTATTGAAGTGGTTGGAGGCAGTGGCTCGAAGAATGCTGACAGCAGGCTCGTTTGTATGAAGCTCGGGGAGAAAGTTCTCATAGATGCCGGGAGTGCCGCCTTTATTCCTGTGGAGCAGCTTGATTCTGTAGATCTGGTTCTTCTGACTCATGCACATCTCGATCACATTCTTGATCTTGGTTTTATTCTGGACTCAATGGTATCCAGAAGAATACGACCGCTTGTTGTTACGGGAAGCGAAGCATGTCTTGCCATAGTTAAGAAACACTACATGAACGGTCTCCTGTGGCCTGATTTCTCAAAGATATGCATAGAAGGCAAGCCGATTCTTGAATACAGAGTACTTGCCGACGAGGAATGGACAGATCTTCCGGGAAATGTTGAATGCATGGCTGTTCCGGTTAATCACCCCGCCGGTGCGCGGGGATTTCTGTTTCGTCATGACAGAAATCTTGTTGTCTATTCCGGAGATACAGGACCCACAGATAAACTCTGGCGAATGGCGAATGGGCAGGGAGAGCCTGTCGCGGTAGTTATAGAGGTTTCATTTCCTGATTCCAAACGCGATATCGCTATGGCCTCTGATCACCTTTGTCCGTCACTCGCCGCAGATGAACTTCATAAACTTGGATATGAAGATATTCCAGTTCATGTATTTCACATGAAACCCTGGTTTGCCGAAGAAATACTGAAGGAACTCAATCTTCCAGGAAAGCCGGTCAGACTGCTGAAACCCGGAAGCCGGATTGAATTCAGCTGACAGATCCGTTTTTCATACTCAAGTAGAGTGATGCCTGAAAAATAGATTTCAGGGTTGATACCATTAGTGCCACCAGAAGAACCCATATTGCAGCAAAAACTGCAGCAACCAGGCTCGCAAATCCCGACGCAAACAGCAGCAGCACTGCCGGGATTGACGCCAGAAAACCAAGCAGCCCGAAACTGACACCACCCACCAGTTGATGCCCCCAGTTTCCTTTTACATCACTCCAGGCACTCTTGAGAGCAGTAAACGGGTCAGTACGGTCAATCACCAGTCGAGGGGCAACGAAGAAAGAAGCCATTGTCCACAATGTTCCCAGACTGCCTGTAATGAGATTTCTTCTTCCACCTTTACCCTGTAACATTTTCAGAGCCAGTCCTGCGGTGGCTTCCACCATTGCCCAGGCTGCTATGAATGTTACCACTGCCCACGAGGCCTTGAAACCATCACCCACAGTTGGATCGCCTCCGGCCATTCTTATCTCCGCACAGGCAATTACGGCGCAGTTGAAAAAAGTGATCAGAAAGTAGTTGAAGAAGTAGAACAGAAAGGCAAGAACGAAGAATCCTGCTCGATTTTGTGTATAGAGTTCGCCTATATCTCCACCGGAAGCGGAGACGGGGAAGTAGAAGCTTGCGCTCACCAGCAGACAGAGGATACCTGATAGAATCGGGAAAACGATTAGCTCCTTGTCTGCCATAAGGATCTTCCAGCTTTGTTGAACCGCGTTAAAGGTCTGTGAAAACACATTCATAAAAACCATTCCTCCATTGCCCGTAGCCATCTAATTTCGTATTCTCAGCCTATGATAAAAACAAAACCATTTTCCGCAGAAAACCTCCCGGGCAGCAGTGTGTGTCTTCTGTCTCACTATGCTGCTGTGGATGGTTCATTTACCTCCACACTTAAGATACTTCATAAGCATTCAATTCTCCATTCCGTTCTTGGTCCCCAGCATGGATACTGGGGGGAAACCCAGGACAACATGATCGAGTGGGAGGGCTACATCCACAGCAGGTACGGTGTCCCAGTGAACAGCCTGTACGGGAAAACCCGCATTCCAACAGGCATGATGCTTCAAGGCGCAGACTGTGTTCTTGCTGACCTGGCGGATATTGGCAGCCGGTATTACACCTACATCTATTCTATGGCACTGACCATGCGGAAATGCGCGGAACTCAGTATTCCTGTAGCAGTAATGGACAGACCCAATCCCCTGGGAACAACAATTGTTGAGGGACCCATTCTGGATACGGAGTTCACATCCTTTGTGGGTATGTACCCTATTCCCGTAAGGCACGGGCTGACCACTGGCGAGCTTGCCCTGCTGTTCGCAGAGATGGACAGGCTTCCGGAACCTGTAATTCTCTCCCTGAAAGAAGAGCCTGGCTGGGTGATGCCCTCTCCCAACATGCCAACCAGAGACACTGCTCTTGTGTATCCCGGAATGTGTCTCCTTGAGGCCACCAGCCTTTCCGAGGGCAGAGGCACAACGAGACCTTTTGAGATATTCGGAGCTCCATGGCTTGATCCCTGGGATCTGTGTGATGGTCTTAACGGATCCCCATTTATGCGGGGGGCTGTTTTGAGACCTCACTTTTTCATTCCCACTTTCAACAAGCACGCGGGAGTGAAATGCGCCGGAGCGCAGATACATGTACTGGATGATTCAGAATATCGACCGTTCAGGGCCGGTCTCGGAATATTGAACCACTGCTTCAGAGAGAGAGAGACCGCGTGGAATAATCCCCCATATGAATATGAGTATGAAAAGATGCCGATTGATATTCTGGCAGGCAACAACCTTGTGAGACTGGCAGTGGACGCCGGAGACGAAGAAGCTCTTCTTTCTCTCTCTGCAACACCTTCTGATCTGTGGAAGCAGACTGTGCGGAAAGCGGTTGACACACCGGAAAGGTTCTTGTTCGAATGATTCGCCTCTGTGGTATATTCCCTCTTCATTCATCTTTTTGAAGGGAAAGTCATTTTGAAAATCGCTTTCATTTCCGATATACATGGTAACCTCGCGGCTTTGACGACCGTTACGAATACTCTCAAGAGTCGGGAAGTTGATCTGGTTGTTTGCCTGGGTGATCTTGTTCATTACGGGCCCTTGCCCTCTGAGGTTATCAGTTTCATCCAGAGCAGTGAAATTGAATGTATTCAGGGTAACTGTGACAGAGCTGTTGCAAGACGCAGAGAGAGCACAGGGGAAGAATACGAGAACCCTCACTGGAGGAATCTTGCCGCTGATTTCCTGAAATGGACATCGGGTCGGGTATCAGACAGGCAGAGAAGATGGCTCAGGGAACTGCCGGATGAGCTTCGATTCCAGGTTGAGAAGAAAACCATTCTTTGCGTGCATGGCCTACCGGGAACCCAGACAACGGGTCTTCCGGAAGATGCAGCCGCTGAAATATATGATACAATTCTTACCAGATCCGGCGCATCTATTGTGGTGTGCGGGTTTACTCATACACCATCAATCATAAGAAGACCGAATGGACTGATAATAAACCCCGGTTCTGTTGGGGGAGGCTCTGTTCCTTCCGGCGGAACAGCAATGATTCTCAGTTTCCCTGAAGAGGGGGAGCCGGAGGTGGAAACTCTCGAATACACATATTCACTGAAAAACATTAAGGCTGGCTACGAAGAAGCTGGTATTGGGGAAATCTTTTTTAAGTGTTTAGAGCTTGGCCGTGACCAGAGAGGTAACTGGCACACTGACGATCCAAAATGGAGGCAGCAATGGGCAGAACTCTGATAGAGAAGATCATCACCGCGCATGGCGGAGGCGAATGCACCGGCGGTGATGTCGTCTGGATGGGTATAGATAACCGCTCCGCGCGAGATTTTGCAGGAGCGAATGTCGTGGGAAATCTTGAAAAGTACGGCGGAGAGTCACCGATAGATGATCCGGATAAGACTTTTTTCACCTTTGATTGCAATGTTCCTGCGAACACGATTCCCTATGCCACCAATCAGCATAGAATCAGGCTTTTTGCCAGAGAACAGAATCTCAGAATATGGGATGTTGACGCAGGAATCGGCAGCCATGTTGTGATTGAAGAAGGGCTTGGCAAACCGGGAACAACCACTATTGGAACTGACAGCCATCTTAATATCATGGGTGCAGTAGGAGCTTTCGGACAGGGAATGGGCGATGTTGACACCGCCTTTGCTTTCAAATCAGGAAAGGTCTGGTTCCAGGTTCCGAACTCTGTCAGGGTTACACTGAAGGGTATGCCCGCACCGGGTACCGAGGCCAAGGACGTTGCTCTTGCTATGCTCAAGGAATTCGGTAGCCACACCCTTCTTGGCAGGTCTGTTGAAGTTCAGGGTGAATGGCCTGACCAGGCCGCGCTTTCAGACTGTATTACCTTTTCAAGCCTTGGAACTGAGATGGGCGCTATCATTATTCTTCTGCCTCCGAATCAGAAAGTGCTGAACGCATTCGGCATGAAGAAGGAAGAAGCCATTTACGCAGATGGCGATGCTGAGTACGAAAAGGAGTATACACTGGATATAACAGGCCTGAAGCCCCTTCTGGCAGCTCCTCCGAATCCCCACAATGTTCACTCGGTTTCCGAGTACAAAGACACAGCTGTAGACGGTGTGTTCATAGGCAGCTGCACAAACGGTACCTACGAGGATATGGCTTATGCCGCAAAACTGCTCAAGGGCAGGAAAGTAGCAGAAGGTGTGATGCTGAAGGTTGTACCGGCCACAAGAAAAACCTGGACCAGACTTCTCCACGAAGGACTCCTTGCGGACCTCTTCGATGCGGGTGCCATTGTCAGCAATGCCGGCTGCGGCGGCTGCGCTTCCGGTCAGATTGGCATGACAGGGTTGAAAGAGGTGCAGGTGAGTACTTCCAACAGGAATTTTACCGGCAAGCAGGGCAGGGGTGATACATACCTCGCAGGTATCGGCACCGCAGTTGCCAGCGCGGTTCTCGGAAGAATCGCAACAGTCCACGAACTGGAGGAGGTATAGTCATGGCATTACTGAAACTTCAGGGCAGGCTCTGGGTCCTTCAGCGTGACGGAGAGCTTATCAGCGACATCGACACCGACATGATCTTTCACAACCAGTACCTGGCTATCACTGACATCGCGAAGATGGGGCAGTACTCTTTCGACAATCTTGAAGGTTTCAAGGATTTCGCCCAACTCGCTCAGCCTGATGATATTATCCTTGCCGGAGACAACTTCGGTAGCGGCAGCTCAAGGCAGCAGGCGGTTGACTGCTTCAGATGTCTGGGAGTGAAGGCCATTATTGCCCGCTCTTACGGAGCGATCTACAAGAGGAACGCCATTAACAGCGCTTTTCCTGTTATAACCATGCCGACTGCAAAAGCCGGTGATTTTAAGCACATGGAAACCACTGTTCTGGATATGGACAGGGGTTTACTCGGCAGCGCGAAAACGGAACCGATGAGCGGTGTCCAGAAGGACATTTTCTTTGCGGGGGGTCTTTTCGAGTATGCGGAAACACTGAAGTAGAGTCATGAAGAAATTCCTTCCGGCGGGTGTGATATTACTCGTTGCTGGCCTGCTCTACATTCCCACCCTCCGGACAGGATTTCTGGCCGATGATTTTCTCGATTCTGAGTGTACAATCCATGAGGTTCCCAGGGCTTTTGTCTCCTTGGCTTCAAGCGGATACAGGCCTCTCATGTCCTTAAGCTGGGCTATTGACAACCTGTTGTGGGGTAAGGAGAATCAGGCTGGTTGGCATCTGACTAATATCATTATTCTACTGGCTACTGTTTTTATGCTGTATCGGTTCCTATCTCTTTATCTCAAAAGTACCACTGCTCTGGTTGCCGCTCTTATGCTGTTTACTGTCTGTTTACCGGTGACAGCCTCAGTCGCAAAAGTCGTGTGGCGGACTTCTCTGCTTCCGATGATACCGCTGCTTGCGGCCTTTGTATTTGTTCACCGGTGGGGGACGGATTCCGGAAGGTGGTGGCAGCTTTGCCTGTCTTCAATTCTTCTTCTTGTTTCTCTGTTTTTAAAGGAACTTGCTCTGGCCTCTCCTCCTGTGTTTGCTGTAATAGTGCTTACGACAGATCATCGGCGTAATAAATGGAGGAAACCGCTTATTGCTCTGGCTGCCAGCGGTATCGCTGTGCTTGCCTATGGTCTCACTCGCTATTTTGCTGTAGGCTTCTCCATTGGCTACAGCAGCACTCTTACATTTGGTTTCTTCATGTTTAAGAACATTATGCTGCTTGGCTCAATGGTGCTGGATCCGTGGCTATCCACGATATCGGTGAGAGTTCTTGTCCTGGTATTTGCACTTTTATTGTGGTGTATTCCAGGCGGCTGGCGACACAGAATGCTGGTTGTTGTACTGGGGGTGTTTATGCTGCTGCCCGTCAGCAATCTTCCACTGAGACCGGATTATGCTGTTGCCGGGGTTCCAGCGCTGGCTCTTGCTCTGGGATTTGTTGTTCAGGAAAATGACAAGAAGAAATTTGTACTGCCTGTTCTCATTATTCTCTTTACAGGGATTTTTCTTCATTCCAGGGATGAGATCAGCATTCTCGCCGATGCCTCTGACTATGTTGACAGAACCACTGAGAGACTGGCGGAGATAGCAGATGAATTGCCTGGGGGAGGACCACTATTTGTAGATGGTATTCATAACACAGTTGGAACTTACGGAACATTCTGGCCTGGAGAGTACATGCTTCCAATGGAATGTCTTGGGATTCAGCCAGGTCGCTTTATAGCTGGAACAGACAGGATATGGGAAGTTCTGATAACAGAGGACAATACAGGTTTTCTGGTATTCATGTCTGATGACGCGATACACTATACATCTGTACCTGTGTCTGCTGACATGTATCCTGGACTTCCAGACACTACTGTGATTCTGTCCGGCAGTATTTCAGCGGGTGAGCTAATCCGGTATCCGTCGTGCAGCGGACCCGATGAATCCGGCTCTCTTTACCTTGTCTCTTCGATCTATCTGGATTCCGTCATTACCATTTATCCTGATTTTCACGACGGAGTTGCCTGCTATGATCTTGCTTCAGTGCCTGTATGGCTTGCTGCCAGTGAATACGCTGTTCTAATTGGAGATGGTCCAGTTGAACTTGTTTTTTCCAGCAGGAATATTTCTCTGGAGAGAGCTTTGGAAATCATTGAATCGAAAACAGACCAGTCTGCTATCATATAACAGACTATAAGTTTCATTTGAGTTTTCAGCTCTGCTTTCCAGCATTCTATGGCCTTTTCTTCCTGGATCCGCTTTCTAATGCTGTTGTGTAATGTGTAATACTGCTTATTAAAGTCCGCCTTCACATCATCCGGGCAGGATTTGTGACTATCTGATGTAGCCCAGCCCTTCCAGCCGCCTCATCTCTATGATTGCTTCTTCATTCTCCGTAGGTGTGCATATACATGGCCAGGCCCAGTAGTTCATTACTTCCTCCAGAAGAAGGCTGTCCACAGGCAACAGATTCATTTCACCGGGGTCATCTTCGAGGTTGAAAGTTTCGCTTGAATCCGGTTCAACAAACCAGAGAACTTTTTTTGATCCCTGAAGACAGGCTGCAGAAGCAGTATCAGCTATAACACCGCTGGATGGGATAACTCTGGTTTCTGGTATCTCTCCAAGAATATTGATTCCTTCAACATGGTCAGGAACCGCCATTTCCAGATACTTGAGAACGGTTGGCAATACATCGTACTGCCCGACGTTCTCTGAAACAACAGTGCCGGGTTCAATTCCGGGACCGGTAAGAATCAGGGGAATATGAAGGGCCTGCTGATAGAGATTATGAGCATGTCCCCAGTCACCGTGCTGCATGAATTCCTCGCCATGGTCTGCAATTAGAATAAAAAGAGTATTGTCTGCCAGTCCCATCTCGCGCATACCGGAAAAAAGTTTTGAGAGCTGGCTGTCAGTCCATCTGATTTCAGAGTCATACATGGCTGTCATGTGTTCGATAAGAACGGGATCGAAACAAAGCTCTATTTCCGGCCATTCAGTGATACCGTTTGTACCGGAATGTTTAAAAAGCGTGTTAAAGGGTGATGGCGGGTCATATGGAAGATGAGGGTCGAAAAGGTGAATTACAGTAAAGAAAGGTTTCGGTACTTCATTTGAACTGAAATATTCAAGAAGAGCATTAACGGTGATATCGGCGTTGTCGCTTCCGTCATCATTGTACCAGAAATAATCATTGCCTTTAGTAATGCCGAAAGGCTCGCCCAGATATCCAACATTGACCAGTGCAGCGGTTGAATACCCCTGTTCTTTAAGGATGGTTGTCAGTGTGGGCATTTCAGGATCAAGGCCGTGGGAAAATCCGTCATAGTGACTGCACCTGTGGCTTCTCTCTGTCAGACCGGTAAAAATTGAAGCCATCCCGGGCAGGGTCCAGGGAGCCTGAGCCTGGCAGTTCCTGAAAAGAATTCCTGAAGCAGCAAGGCTGTCAATTGCTGGAGAAGTGTCTCGGCAATAATCGTAACAGCCGAGGTGATCGGCGTTGAGTGTATCGATGATTATCAGAACAACATTGACCTTTTGATCATTTGCACACGACGAAAGGGTTAAAAGAATCAGAACCAGTAAATAACACAGAACAAAAGATTTCATTTCATTTCCCTGTTGCAGTTATGTAAACACGAATTGAAAATATAGTTTGTTTTTGCTTCTTCGGGTAGACATATTCGGTCAGGGGAAAGGTGGTTGTTATGTTGAACATGCTGTTTCTGGTTCATCTTGTTGCGTTGCCGGTTCTTGTTTCATCCGGTGGATTTGTGGCGTATCTCACAGCCGGTGGAGAATCGGTTACTGTGATCGACTGCGGTGGAGAAACTGTATTTACCGTGGATGCCGCGCCGGGGGAGAGACTCAGTTATCCGAGCTTTAATGATCTGAAGCTGGTGTTTGTTTCCTCTTCCAGGGGTCTTGTACAGCAGGACATTCTTACCGGAGAGTCTGTTGTTCTGAGTAGTGAGCGTACCGGTGCCCCGTGGATATCATCCTCCGGTGATCTCTGGTATACCTCGGGTGGTTATCTGTTCAAGAACGGAGTCTCAACCGGGATTGATATACCCGCATTTCATGTGAGTGTTGAGAACGGTATTGCATCTTTTACAGACCGGAATGATGATCTTCACATTCTTTCTCTGGGAAGTGAACAGGACAGGACAGTTCAGGGGTATCGATTCTATTCTCCTGCAGTGCTGACCAATGGTGATGTGATTGCTTCCTCACTGACAGGTGAGATAATCTTTCTTCCTTCCGGTGGATCTTTGATGGTGGTTGGCAATGGTGAGCAGCCCTGCTGGAGTTATGAACTTGAGGGGTTGTTTTACTGTATCTCAGAGGATGACGGGCACAGCATAACTGCTGCGGATATATGGTTTGTCAGACCGGGAGAGGAACCTGTGATGGTAACCTTTACGCCGGAGGTTCTAGAGACCAGACCGTCCTGTTCAGGCGACATACTCTGGTATGTTGATGAAGGAAACGGGATTCCCTGTTGTGTGAGCCTGGATGATCTTTCTTTTTAAATTTATCAGCTGTTTAGTTGTCTCCGGTATCACTGTCTGCCTCGATCCCGGTCATGGCGGCACCAGCACAGGCGCTGCGGGGGAGTACATTCTGGAAAAGGATGTTGTTCTTGAGGTGGCGCTTCAATTGCATAACTGGCTTAATCAGGTACCCGGTGTCTCTTTTGCGGCTTTAACAAGGGATGGAGATTACAATGTCTCTCTTCAGGCGCGAACTGACTATGCAAACTCATGGGGTTTCGACTATTTTATTTCCATTCATGAGAATGCCTTTGATGGTACAGTGCAGGGAACGGAAACATTCTGCGGGTCTCTGGATCCAGAGGAGCCTTCGTACCAGCTGGCCTTTCAGGTTCAGGGCAAGATTCTTAACGCTTACAGCTACACCGACAGAGGGGTGAAAGACGGAAGCTATCTTCATGTGATACGAGAGACAAACATGCCGGCTATTCTTGGGGAAGGCAGCTTTCTGGACTACGATGTGCAATGGAATGAATCCTATCTTTACGCGTTTAACATAGACGATCATCTGGGAATACAGGCCTGGGCTTACGCGGACGGTATCTGTGAATTTCTGGGGCTGTCAGCGCCTTCTTACGGTAATGGTGTGATACTTATTGATAATCTTTCACCTGGTTTTGCTGTGGATGACTCTCTTGAGTGGTCAGAGGATGTTTCGGGGGCTCCATGGATGATGAATTGCGTCACAGCAGAGGTTGAATCAGAGAGGACGGCATCCTGGATTTCCACGATTCCGGTGAACGGGAGCTTCACCGTTAGCAGCTGGTGGACCTCCGGCAATGACAGGTCTCCCTCGGTCTGCTATCGCGTCTTTCATTCTGAAGGGTATACAGATGTTGATGTGGATCAGTTCGCCAGTGGTGGAGGCGAATGGGTTTCTCTTGGCAGTTTCACTTTTGACGGGGAATGTACCGTTCAGCTTCTCGGTTCACTGAGTGCTCCGGGAGTTATTGTGGCTGACGCGGTAAAGCTCGTGCCACCTCTGGGTATTGAAGAACACGGGGTTGTTGCTCTCTCTGTTTTACGGAACCCGGCTTCTTCATTCACAATTCTGCTCCCTTCATCTACAGAAACAGAAGTCTTGATTTACAATTCTGCAGGTAGAAGAATAACCGCTCTCAGAGGCTCTGGTTCCGTTGAATGGACTCCTGTTGATCAGCCTCAGGGGGTGTATTTCGCTGTAGAGGTGGATCAATTACGATCAGTAAAACTGGTTTATATCAGATAGTTCAACTTTCTGAAAGTGAAAAGAATGCCGGCTTGACGAAAATTGACAGCATCAATTGCATGAATTACATAACCCTGCAATGAGAGTTAGTAGACCAGTACCTTGACTTCAACTCCTAAATCTGCCTGAAGTGTGCTTGGATATGCATATCCCCGCCAGTGCTACCCCCTTTACTGCCAGCATTTTACCAGTAGAAGTTTAACGCTCTGCTAAAGACAGAGGTTGACTTTTTTTAGTAAGAGTTTGTATGATTAGACCAAATTGGTCGAAAATTCGAGGAGATGGTAAAAATGGTTAGGAAGAAAAAAGAGGTGGCACACAGGATTCTTCTTGCTGCAGTCAAGGTTTTTGATAAGTATGGACTTCACAAGACAACCATGAGAGACATCGCGGAGTCCGCTGGCATGTCTAAATCGTCTCTTTACTACTATTTCAGAAGCAAGAAAGATATTCTTTCTGCTGTGGTAAAGCTTGAGTCAGCTACGCTTATGGAGAAACTGAGTATGGCAGTTCAGCAGAGTATTTCACCACAAAAAAGGCTGCGAGCGTACATAATGACACGAATGCACCTGTTGTTTGAGCTGAGTGTCTACTATGCTTCTCTGAGAGAGACCTATCTGGAGCAATATGCCTTTATAGAACAGGAAAGAAAGGCATTTACAGCGTTTGAGATTAGTGCAGTAAGCGAAATACTTACCGATGGAGTATCAAAAGGGGTATTTCAGGGAAGGGATATTCTTGTTGCGGCGAAAACAATAATCATTTTCATGAAAGCACTGGAACTCCGATTGATTATCAGTAAATCCATGGAAGATCTGGATTCAACTGTTGATACAATGCTGGAGATTCTCTTTCATGGTCTTGAAATACGGTAGGGGTGTTTCTCTGCACGTTGCGATTTGTGATGAAGAAAGTGGAATAATGAGAGTAATGAGTAATGAGAAGGCAGAGGTATAAAGTGTTAGAAAAATTGAGAACCCTGATAGTAACACTGCTGTGGTGGGCTGTTCTCCTCCTTGACGCATTCATTTTCGCTCTTCTGCTTGTGTTTCTGCCGGATCGCTTTCGCAATGGTATTGCACTTCGAACTTCTTCGGTATTGCTCTTGAAAGCGGCCGGAGTAAAAGTGCGGGTAAAGGGGTTGGACAATGTTCTTAAGGAGAAACCTCAGATTTTCGTGGCTAACCATGTCAGCTGGTTTGATTCTTTTGTCCTCTGTTCAGTTCTTCCTGTTGCTGTAACATTCGCCTCTAAAAAGGAAATGTTCAGAGTACCTGTTTACAACTACATAATGAGGCGGCTGCATTTTATCTGTGTGGATCGTGAAAGGGTTCGTGATGCCGTAAGCAGCATAGAGAACGCTGCAGGAATATTTGATTCGGGTTTGTCTCTGGTGGTTTTCCCGGAGGGAACCACCAGTAAAACAGGGGAACTTGGATCCTTCAAAAGAGGTGCTGTTCTTCTTGCTGCAAGAGCTCAGGTTCCAATTGTACCTGTAGCTGTGATAAACACACGAAAAATAAAGTTTCGGGGAAGTCCCTTGATACATTACGGTGTTCAGACAGAAGTGAGAATTTCAGAACCTGTTGAAGCATACAGCATGGATAGACAAAATCAACAGAATACGGTGAAGAGTATAAAAGCGGAAATGGAAATGAATCTCAAGGATGTTCCAGATGCACAGTAATTCCGCGCCACCGGGAAGAATCGGTCTTGCTCTGGGAAGCGGATCGGCTCGAGGATGGGCTCACATCGGCGTGATTCGCGCACTGGAGGAAGCAGGTATCAATGTTGATTGCATAGCTGGAACAAGCATTGGCGCGCTGGTGGGTGCAGTCTACGCATCCGGCAGGTTTGCTGAGCTTGAGAAAGCAGTTCTTCAACTGGAGAGGAAACAGATTCTGCTGTTCAGTGATATCATTCTTCCGAAATCAGGTTTGATTGACGGCAGAAAGATATCAAATCTTATTCAGCAGCATGTACTTGATACCCCTATCGAGTCCCTTCCACTTCCGCTTTGCATTATTGCTACCGACCTGACAACAGGACGGGAAGTTGTACTGAAAGATGGAGATATCAGTGAAGCGGTAAGGGCAAGTGTTTCCATTCCCGGAGTATTTACACCGGTTCGAAAAGAGGATAGACTTCTTGTGGATGGCGGACTGGTTAATCCTGTTCCTGTGAGTATCGCAAGAGAGATGGGTGCTGACTTTGTTATAGCAGTTGATCTCAGCTGCGGGGTGATAACTGGAAAGAAACAGGATGCTTTCTTTCCGGTCGACAAAGACAGGAAGCCTGAAACAGATAACTCCACTA
This sequence comes from Candidatus Sabulitectum sp., assembly GCA_021107435.1. GTDB lineage: Bacteria > Fermentibacterota > Fermentibacteria > Fermentibacterales > JCC-6 > Sabulitectum. The sequence goes on from JAIOSV010000056.1 coordinate 14,650, forward strand.
CGATAGACCGGGCATCAGCTCTGCTTAACGAGAAGCTTCGAATGCTTGATTTATCGCCATTGCGCTATATCAGGCAAAAAAGGGAGAAAGATTCTCTCCCCGGCATTATTGATGTACTGATGACATCCGTAAAAATAATGCAAAGCCGTATAACAACAGTGAATTTTGAAACCGATCCTCCGGATGTGCTTATTCAGCCGAATCTTGGTCACATCAATTTTATGGGTTTTTACCATGCGGAAGAGATAATTGCTGAAGGATACCGAGCTGCCAGGAGCGAGATTGACAAGTGGAGATAAGCGATTGGTTTAACGATATTTCAGAATTGCATCAATATGATTACTGGCATTTCGACGTAAAAGCTATTTGTCAAGCAGCCCGATGGCCTTGAGGCTGATGATATCCTTGTCGGTAACTATAAAATGATCCAGTATCCTGAAATCCATGTCTTCTGCCAGCTTCACAAGTTTTCTTGTTAGAGCCATGTCTTCCCGGCTGGCTTCCAGTCTGCCCCCGGGGTGGTTGTGAACCAGTATTACGCCGGCAGCACTGTGGGCGATAACCTTTTCCACAAGGTTTCTTGGGTAAACCTGGGTGCGATTCACTGTTCCGTATTCAAGGTCTACTTCCGCGAGCAGAGAGTTGGATGAGTCCAGAAGCAGTGCGCTGAATCTTTCTTTTCTCAGGGTGCCCAGTCGTTTTCTTAGATAGTCTGATACTTCATCCGGGCCGGTAATCTTTGTTTTTTCTCCGGGATGTTCCGACATGGCGTTTATCTGAGAAAACAGAGAAATCAGAGTTGCCGCTGATTCTCCGATACCATTCACGGACATCAGACTTGATGGCGGCTGATTGAGGATGTTCTTCAGGCTGCCGAATTTGCTCAGGAGTTCCTCGGAAAGTTTTCGGGTGTCTTTCCTCGGCGCGGCATAGGTGAGAAGCAACTCAAGGGCTTCACGATGTGTGAAGCCCTTTATGCCTGCTCTCAGAAAGCGGAGTCTCAGTCGTTTCCTGTGTCCTTCCATTATTTTTCCAGGTAAACAGTGGTGGACGGGAAGGCGAAATCAAGTCCAAGTTCCTCTACAATGCGCATAATCTTCAAGTTGAGATCCTGCCTGCTCTGAAGGAATTTTGAATACTCTGTAGTACGTATGAAAAAGAGCATTTCAACATTAAGCGAGGAGTCGCCGAAGGTTGAGAAATGGACGTTGGCTCCGTTGTGTTCAGCCATATCGTCTTCTTCAAGCATTCTCCTGAGGGAAGACACGAGCTGCTGCATCTTCTCCGCAGTTGCATCATAGGTTACACCGATGGTGATGGCGCATCTGCGCATGGGTCTTTTTGAGAGGTTGTCTATAGTTGAATCAACTATTTCCTTATTGGGAATAGTTACCAGTGTTTTCGCGACAGTTCTGATTCTTGTTGATCTGAGTCCAACCTCTTCAATGGTGCCGCTTACGCCTCCAACCTGAACAAAATCACCCACCATGAACGGGCGGTCAAGGAACAGGGCAATGGACGCGAATATTCCCGCGATGGAGTCCTGAGCCGCGAAGGCGAAGGCTAGACCTCCGATACCCAGACCGGCGATGATACCGGAAACAGGATAGTTTTTAAGCTGCATGAAGAACACTATTCCGATAGCGGCGAGGGCGAACTTCGTCAGTTTTCTCAGAACCGGAATAAGCTGGTCATCAAGCTGTGATTCTGTTTCACCGGCCAGAGAACCCATTTGCAGCGCCACATCGTCAATGACTACAAAAAGGATTCTGATAACCGTAAAGGTGAGAAGGATCTGAATGATATTCAGCGCAACAAGATTTACTGTGCCATGGATGTTGAGCGCCAGCAGGGAGAAGTAGAAACCGGTGAAAACAACAAGAAATGCCATTGACCCTGCCAGACCGTCCAGCAGTATGGTAAAGAAGTTTTCAATTTTCTTTCTGGGTTTCTTCAACAAAGAGCTCACAATTTTCCTGAGCATCAGAGATAGAAGAATACCGATGATGAAAACGCCGATTCTGCCGACTGGTATTGTGCCCGGAGCATAGTCTACCATGTTCTGAAGGAGTTCCATTTATTTCCTTTCGGTTTTTCGTTTAGACAGCAATTTTGCTCTGTTTCCGGCGTTCTGTCAATGGCTGGTTGACGAAAGTGTCTGCGTTGGGCATTATCGCTTTCACCACTGAGTACGGGAGGCATTTTGAGTCCTAAGATTGAAAAGTACGGTAACTGGTTTTTGCAGCTTGCTTTAGCGCTGCTTGTGTTTTTCGGATTTCTCAGGCCGTATGTTATTGAGGCTTACAGAATTCCAACACCAAGCATGTCACCCACTCTTCCGGTGGGAGACCACCTGCTTGTTCTGAAATCTGAGAACGGTCAGCAGATACCTTTTTCAGATCGGCTGCAGCCCATTCTGCACAATTTTCGCGGGGAGAGAAGATGGCTTCTTATGCCTGCCACAGGTTCTGTCGAGCTGGGCGAGAGCATTGTTTTTCGTTATCCCGCCAATGAGGAAGTAACCTTCATAAAAAGAGTTGTGGCAGTTGAAGGTGATTCAGTACGTGTGCGTAATGACACACTGTATGTGAACGGAGAGCCTTCTCCTTACGCGCTGGCACATCAGGACAGGCTGAACTCAAGCATTATAGACGAGCAGTGGCCGGAATCTCTGCCGGGTCTTTACTCTTATGCGGAGGTGGCTGATCTGGCCTACAATGAGATTGCTTCCAATGTGGTTCTGGACAACAGCGGTAATCCTGTGTACATTGTTCCTGCGGGAAATGTTTTCATGATGGGTGACAACCGTGACCACTCCAGCGACAGCAGGATATGGGGTCCACTGGATCTTGAGCTGGTCAAGGGGCAGGCAGTTGTTACATACTGGTCCTGGCAGCCCGGTGCAGGGTTGCCGAAAATTGACAGGATTGCGAGGCTGGTTCGCTGACATGGTGGTGGCACTACCCTACAGCAGTTGTTTTTTTAAAACTGTTCCGGTGATGTTTTTGAATCTTGATAAACTCGTCAGAGGTGGTGCGGAGTTCCGTGATTTCAAGAAGGATTGCTACTGGGAGATTCTGGACAGCAAAGGTGTATTCGCAAGATTAATTTTCAGACAGGGGAAACCATACTTCATACACGGTCTGGACTGTCTTGACTCAGATTCTTTCATAAACGCGATAAAAAGAGACAAGAGAGAGCTCTTTCTATCCTTTAATTTTCTTGAGAAAGGATCCCTTGGTCCGGTGATCAAGTATCTTTCAGAAGAACCTGTGCTTACAGAGCTGGACAATTCAAGCGGCGAGTTGATTCAGCTTTTGAAGTCTCTGAGAAAATCAGGTGAATCCGGAATGATCAGTCTTCATATCGACTCGGGGATTGCGCTGGTACCTATCAGGGACGGCAAAATTTCCAAAGGTTTTCTTCCCGGAAGAACCATTCAGGGAAAAGCTCTTGTTGATTTCCTAAAATCCCCGGAAGGTTCGGGAATGGCGGAGTTTATTGACGGCGAAGTCGCAGAGCCATCTGCCCTGGGGATTGGAGAGATATCACTGATTCTCTCTGCTGTGAATGCCTGGCTGGAATCACTTGGACCCGTCTGGCCCCAGAGCAGAGCACTTGTACCTGTTTACGTGGAAAAAATCAGATCCAGATATCCATCGCTTGAACCACTTGGTTATAACACTGAGGATTTAGTTAGTCTTGGAAGCTTTATTACCGATTCGTCGGATTTTCCTAAAGCTATGGCTCTGCTGATAAAATCTCTGTGCAAGAAACATCCTTCTCCGGAGACAGCTTTGAAGCTTTTCAAGCGGATTAACAAAGACAGAACTACGGCTTTGAAGTCCACGGGTTTATTGGATAACCTCTGATTATCTTTCCCTGTAGCGTCTGATGTCTTGATTTGAACCGATCAGCCACAGGAGATCGCCTTCATTGAGTATATCTTCCGGGTTTGGGATTCTGTAATCGTAATTACCGTTTTCCTTCATTTTTCCGAAGAAGGCAATGTTTATCCCGTAGGTTCTGCGAATGTCCAGTTGCTTGATCATCTTTCCGATCATTGTCTTTCCCGGTTCAGTGACGATGAGATCCATACCGGATCTTAGCCGTACATATTCCTTTACTCCTGAATATGTGATAGCTCTGGCCTCAGTGATTCCCTGTTCATGCTCGGGGCGGTAAACTTTGTCCGCGCCAACCGCATTGAGGATTTTTTCTTCTCTGTCGTTGCTTGCCCGGCTGTATACGGTGACTCCCAGATCCTTGAGAATTTTTGTTATTATCACAGTATTCCCGAAGTTTTCTCCAATTGCCACAATGGCCAGATCCAGGTTTCCTATTCCGTACCCCTTCAACTGCTTCTCATTTGTGCAGTCAAAACAGATAGCATTGTAAACCTTACTGGATATATTGTTCACAAGTTCCTGTTTGATGTCAATTGCAACAACTTCGGCATTTTGTATGATCAGTTCATTTGCAAGGCTGCTTCCGAAGGTGCCCAGGCCGATAACTGCGATTTTCTTGGGTTTTTTCTGCATTTTTTCCTACCCTATGGTTATTCTGGCTTCCGGATAACTGTACAGTGAAGACCTGACTCTTGAAGTGGCTGCGGCCAGAGTTGCCGGTGCGGTCCTTCCAATGAACATGGTAACAATGATAATCAATTTGCCTGCCGAGGACAGATATGAAGTGACTCCGGTGGAAAGCCCCACGGTTCCGAACGCGCTCATTGACTCGAAAATGTAATCCATGTCGGAGTAGGTATTTCCGTTGTTTGTTTCAGTAATAAGAAGGAGAAAGCTGCTTATGCCGAAAGTTGCCATTCCGATTAGAAGAATAGCGCCGGCCCGTTGAAGATCGAAATTCGGAATTCGTCTTCTCCAGATCTCCGGTGTCTTTCTGCGGAGAATCAGAGATCTGAGTGAGAGTACAAGAAGGCCGACAGTGGTGGTTTTCACTCCCCCGCCGGTACCGCCTGGAGAGGCGCCGATAAACATGAGAATCAGGAAGAACCATTTCACCGGGGAGAGGAGACTTGAGGTTGGTACAGTATTGAAACCGGCGGTGCGGGGGGTGACTCCCTGAAGGTAGCTGTTGGCGAGCTTCTGCCAGATGCTCATTCCCGACAGCGTGTTGTTCCATTCGAGAATCAGAAACAAACCTGAACCCAGAACCACAAGTATTGCGGTTATTATCAGTACGAATCTTGTCTGCACAGGAAGAACCCTCTTTCTTCCAGCTTTCATCCTTATCAGCCAGTGTCTTCCAAGTGTGGTTAGAAGCATGAAGCCCAGCCCGCCGAGAACAATCATTGAGCCAATGATTAATGAGGTGGATGGAGAATCAGCGAACATCTCAAGATTGGTGGTATTCAAGCTGAATCCGGCGTTGCAGAAAGCACTTATGCTGTGAAAGATGGACTGCCATACAGTGTGCCCTGTTGACCAGTCCAGCCCTTCCATTCCTGTCCATGTGTTGTACAGCAGCAGTGCTCCAACTGTCTCAATGGTCAGTGTCCATACAAGAATGGAGAGCAGTATGTGTTTCAAATCATTTGTAAATTCACTGTCCATGAGGCGTGAAAGGTTCGCTGCGCCCGCCAGTCCCATCTGCTGCCCGAAAGACAATGCAAAGAAGGCGGCGAAAGTCATTAATCCCAATCCTCCAACTTGAATCAGTAGAAGGATGATCAACTGGCCTATGAATGTGAAGTCGGTGCCGGTGTTCATAACTATCAGACCGGTAACACAGGTAGCACTTGTAGATGTAAAAAGGGCATCAACCAGCGATATGCCTGTTGTGGTAGCCCTTGGGGTCATAAGAAGAACTGTCCCCGACAGGATGACCATAGTGAAGCTTGACCCGAGGATCAGGGCTGGTGACACGTTACCGGCAAGCCTGGTCAGTTCGCTGAATACCATAATGGATGCCATGGCAACCAGATATCCGTTTGTAACAGGGGTTACTGCCCAGTCGTGGATGTTGCCGGTAATCTTGCTGCTGATCAATGCAGTAAATATTCCCGCCAGGAAAAAGACGCTTAGAATCATCTGCCAGGGTCTGCTCTTGATGTCATTCCAGCCTCTGGTGGAACTTAGAATGGCAATGAAAAGAGCTGTGGTTTCCAGAAAAAGAACAACTTGAAGCGAATCGAGCACGAGGATATTATCGAAATGAAATAGATATCTGAAGAGAATAAGTGCAATAATGGCCAATATATTGTAAATGCTGAGTGGCCATTCAAGCAGAACTTTTTTCCATTCAGGCTTCTTCGACAAAGTGTTTCCTCCCTGTTGCCCTTTCAAGCATATTCAAACTATACAGATTTTGATCGGTAAGCGAAATAATAACGAAAAAGGAGACAAAGAATGGACGCTTCTCTTTACCAGCGGTTTCTGGAACTTAGACCATTGAATGTTATCAACGCTCTTCCCGGGAGTAGATGTGCCCTTGTTAGCGGTCGTGATATTGCCCGGGTTGCCGAAGAAAACCAGGCTATTGTTATGGCCTGTAACATCAGAAATCCGCTAAGCGCTCTGGGAATACTCACTGCGGCAAAAAAAGCAGACAGCTTTGTTCTTCTTGAGCTGGCAAAATCAGAGGCAACATACACTGGTGTTAATTTTTCCAATCTGCCTTCTCTTGCCATGTCCTATTCCAGTCAACTTGGCGACCATGTGGTTTATTCACTTCACATGGATCACTTCGCTATCAAATCTCCTGATGATCTTATGGACGCGTTAGCGGCTGTTCCAAACGCTATTTCCATGGGATGGACCTCAGTGGCAATTGATGCCTCACATAATCACGACTGGGAGAATCTGATGTACACCAGGGATCTTGCCATGCACATTCCCCCCTACATCGGTCTGGAAACTGAAGTTGGAGAGATAAAAGGTGCCGGTGTTCTCACCACAGTTGAAGAAGCGGAATACTACATAGGCGGGTTGAATGCCTGGGGCATTTTCCCGGATTTTCTGGCCATCAGCAATGGATCCAAGCATGGTACTTATGATATTTCCGCCGGAGAGGATGAGGGCATTGACCTGCAACGAACAAGAGCTATTGCTGATGCCATAGCGAAGTACGGAGTTACAATCGCCCAGCACGGTATCAGTGGAACCCCCCTGAACAAGGTGGGGCATTTCAGGGAGTACGGCATAAACAAGGGCAATGTTGGAACTCTGTGGCAGAATATTGTTTTCGGCCTTGAAATGGATTCCGAGAGCGGCAATGCGGTTATGGACTGCGGAAGCTATGTGAAGAGATCTGACAAAGGTATTCCCACCGAGCTCTGGAGGAGGATGGTAAAAGCCGCTGACGCAAAGGGATGGCCCAGGAATTCCGGTAATTACAAGAAGCTTAATCTTCCCTTTCACTCGGAAATAATGGCTTTGCCCAACGAGTATCGTACGAGAATACTTGATGAAACAGAGAAATGGGCTCTCAGATTTTTTGAAGCATTTGGCTCGGTGGGACTGGGCTCTGAAGTAATAAAGACCATTGTTCAGAGAGAGGACTGGAACCCCACACCGGTAAGAGAGATAGTTGCCGACAGAGGCGAATCCACAGCGGCAAATGCCCCTGATGGAGGGTCTGCAACAGACGACGGAAAGGATTACTCGGACTGAGTCGATGGATGACACAAGAGAGATTCTTCAGGGAGTAAGGCTCCTTAACCCCCTTGGCGGCTTTGACGGTGTGGTTGATGTCGCTGTTCAGCGAGGTTCTGTTCTATGGATCCGGAAGGCTTCCTGCGACCCTTCGGGGCTCTGGCTGCTGCCTGGTCTGGTTGACATGCATGTTCACCTCAGAACTCCAGGTTACGAGGATGCCGAGACACTTGAAACTGGACTTCGCGCCGCGGTAGCAGGTGGTGTAACCCGCGTGGGTATGATGCCCAACACCACACCGGTACTGGATTCGCTGAGTCTTACACAGTCAGTGAAGAAAAAAGGGGAATCCCTCGGCCTTGCACGGATAGAACCAATTCCATGTGTTACATGTGGTTGTGCCGGGGAGGTCTGCATTGATCTTGAAAGTTTCGCAAATCGCGGTATTACGTGTTTCAGCGATGACGGAAGCCCTGTGGAGAGTGATAAAGCATTGCTGGATGCTTTTCATCGTGTTGCCTGCTTCAACGGGGTTATTATTGAGCATCCCGAAGTGACTGCCATGGCTGCCGGAGGATCTGTCAATCTGGGTCGCGCTTCAACTGAAACCGGAGCACGGGGAATACCTGAAAGCGCTGAGTATCTTGATGTCAAAAGATGCATAGATATTCTTCGTGATTCCCGGAGCGGTGCACGGCTTCATCTTACGCATTTATCATCTCCTGAGAGTGTTCGGCTGGTTTACGGGGCTGTTTCAGAGGGGCTTAAGGTTACATGTGATGTAACTCCGCATCACCTTGCCCTGGACGAAGCGACAGTGATTGCCAGGGGACCTGTCGCGAAAATGAATCCTCCTCTTCGATCAGAAGAAAGCAGGAAGAGTATAGTGGACATGATCAGACGGGGAATGGTTACCGCCATTGCAAGCGATCATGCTCCCCACACTGCCCGCAGAAAGGAACTGCCCCTTTCCACGGCCGCATTTGGAATAACCGGGCTGGAGACACTGCTTTCAGTTACGCTGGACATTCTGGGCAGAGAGGCTGGAATGCGTCCACTGAACATTATTCGTCTGCTTACTACAGCACCCGCAGCTATTCTTAACACTGCGCTGCCTGATATCGCCGCAGGAAAATCATTAAACATGATACTTTTCGATCCGGAACTTGAGTGGACATACTCCAGAACTTTTTCCAATTCATCAAATTCCCCTTTCTTTGGAGAAAGGCTTAAAGGGAGGGTTGTCAGGGTCTGGTTTGAAAGAGAGCTATACAGGGAGGGTGAATTTGTATAAACTTGTTGTTCCCATTCTGATACTCCTTATGGGTGGATGTGCTTACTACAACACATTCTACAATGCCAGATCCAGCTATGAGGAAGCTTTTGAGTATGCCAGGGAACACCCGGATGATCCCGCGCAGCATGAGAAGACTTTACTGGACAATGCTATCGCTGGAGCAGGAAGGGTTCTTGCAAGGCATCCGGAGAGCAGATGGGTGGATGATGCTCAACTGCTTCTTGGGAATGCCCTGCTTCTGCGGGGGCAGAGATCTCTTGTGGGAAGCGGTACCAGTGATTTCCAGGAAGCCATGATGTCATTTGCTTCTGTTATTGTCATGACTGATAACCAGTCTCTTCTTGACAGAGCCAGGCTCGGTCAGGGAAAGGCTGCTATTGAGCTTGGAAGGTTTCACGACGCAGCTGCTGCTCTGCTGGAGGTCTCAAGCGAGAATAATCGAAGACATGCACTGAGCCGTTTGCTTCTGTGTGAGGCATATCTGGAATCCGGTCAGCCCGAACTTGCGGCCTCCGTGTTTGACACACTTGCTCCATCCGGAGGAGACAGTCTCAAAGCAGAATACTACATCACCGGGGGAGAAATTCTCACTGCTCTGGGAATGCCTGACAGCGGTGCGGTTATGTGCCTCCGCGCTACCGCCATTGAGGAGCGGGGGGAAGTTTTTTACCGGGCTCTTGTTACCGCTGCCGAATTATACGTTGAAGCAGGGATGCCGGAGAAAGCGTCACAGGAACTCAACAGACTTCTGCTTGGTTATCGTTCAGACAGGGAAATGGCTGATATTTCTTTACTCAAGGGCAGAGCAGATGAACTGGCCGGCGACACAGACGGGGCTCTGACAGCTTACCTTGATGCTGCTGAGCTGGACAGCTACAGAGAAACAGGAGCCGAGGCTCTGTACCGCCGGGCTGTTCTTCTTGAACAGGGAGAGAGGTACGATGAAGCTCTGCTGGCTCTGGGTGAATGCGCGTCGCGTTCAGGCAATTTTATGTGGTTGAGACTTGCCGCGAACAGAGAGAGGAATCTGAACCTCTTCATTGTCTATTCCGACAGCGCGAATACAGCTGGCGGAGTGGATAAGGTGCATTACAGTCTGCTTGCCGCGGAAAAACGACTTGATCTTTACGGAATGGATTCAGCGGCTCTGGAAGGCTTCCGTCAGGTAGTTGATTCTGATCACATACTGTTTTCCTCAATGGCTCTGGTTTTTCTGGTAGACAATGGTGGAATATCCGCCGATTCAACCGAGATGGTGTTACTGTCCGTTTTAAATAGAATACCGGAGAGCGATCTTGCGGGTAGAATAGAAGAAAGACTGGGCCTGCCACCAGGGAATACCGCGTCCGCGAGACCCTCTGCCGTGCTTGAAAGAGCCTGGGCGCAGATTGAAATTCAAGAATGGGAATCCGCATGGTCAGGCCTTGATAATCTTCTTGAATCCCCATTCGGATATGAAGTAAGAGCGGAAGCCCTGTGGGTCGCTTATGTTGCCTCAGAGGGAGCAAGGATGGATGATGGAATCGTCAGTGGTTACCTCAAAGAGCTTACAGATGAATACCCGGAGACTCCTCAGGGCAAAGAAGCGGCACTGAGGCGGGCTGTTGGACTGGAAGAGGAAGATCCGGAAGACGATGAGGAGTAGCTGTTGAGTGCAATTCGAGATTTTGATTGTGCGGTGAAGCACAGCGAACAGATGCTTCCCGGTGTCGTGAGAATTGTTTTTGATTGCGCTGAGATTGCGTCTGCTGCCTTTCCCGGACAATTTGTTCAGATAGAGCCTTCTCCTGACGCTTTTCCTGTGACCAGAAGGCCGATTACGATAAATCGTCTCACAAAAAATGGATTTGAACTGCTGTTTGATGTGGTTGGCCGGGGCACTGAACTCATGGCTGAGATGAAACCGGGAGATATGGTCAGGGTTCTGGGACCGCTCGGCATCGGCTGGGCGATTGACCCCGGGTCAAGCTGGTTACTCATAGGTGGAGGCCTCGGGGCCGCCGGTTTCCAGTTTCTCATGGATTCAGTTGTGTCAGCAACGGTACTTATCGGGGCTTCCAGTTCAGACAGGGTGATTCCACTGGAAGCATGTCATGTAGTTACAGAAGATGGTTCTCTGGGAGGAAAGGGGCTTGTCACAGCGCTAATTTCTGAAAAACTTCTGGATGAAACGGATTCTATAGCGGTTTGCGGTCCAGTCGCGATGATGGAAGCAGTGTGGAACACTATTCCCGAAAAGCACAGAGACAAGGTGCAGGTTTCCACAGAGAGTCGCATGGGCTGCGGCTGGGGGGTTTGTGACGGTTGTTCAATTCCCGTTTCAGGAGGCGGCTACAAAAAGTGTTGTCAGGAAGGCCCCGTTTTTCCCGGCGTTGAGATCGATTGGAAGCGATGGAAGGAGGCCGGTTTATGAGTTTTCCACCTGCAATCCGGCGGAAATTCTGGGGTCGCGACTTCAGCTCACCAGTTATGCTTGCTTCAGGTACAGCCGGCTTCGGGGAGGAACTTCTTGATCTGCAATGTCTTTCCGGTGCCGGAGCTGTGGTATCCAAGGCTGTAACCTTTAATCCGAGAGAAGGCAATTTACCTCCGAGGCTTCTGGAAACGCCCTTCGGGCTTTTGAACTCAATTGGTCTCGCAAACCCGGGTGTTTATCATGTGGTCAAGCATCTCCTTCCGGCTGCTGCCGGTTTGCCGTGTCCTCTTCTCATCAATGTCGCGGGTGAGTCGGTTGACGAATTCGCTGATGTGGTGAGTGTTCTGGAAGAGTGCAGCGTTCATATTGGCTACGAAATAAATGTTTCGTGCCCGAATGCAGCAGAGGGCGGAGCGGCATTTGGCGTTGATCCGGATGTGGTGCTTCGAGTGGCTCAGGGTGTTTCAAAAGTTACCGGCAGACCCTTTTCCGTAAAGTTGACCCCCAACGGTGGAGATATGGTACAGTCAGCAAAGGCGGCAGTTGAAGGAGGAGCTTCGGCCATAACAGTATGCAATACCTTTCTTGGAATGCACATCGACTGGGAAACCGGGAAATGTGTTATCAAGCGAAAAGTCGCGGGATACACCTCGCCGGCTTTGCTGCCTCTGGTTGTAGCCAGGGTGTGGCAGGTGTCAAACGCGGTTTCTGTACCTGTAATCAGCTCAGGCGGCGTTTCCCGTGGGGAAGATGTACTTCAGCTTCTTGCAGCCGGCGCGGAGATGGTTCAGATTGGAACCCGCCTCATGAGGAGACCTTTTGCGGCGGGAGAGCTTATGGATGAAATGAAGAAACTGACTGGTGAATGAAGAAGGCAGCAGCAGCTATTTCAGTTCTTGCGGTGCTTCAGGGATGCGGGCTGGTCTCTTCGCCGGTGTATCTGCATCACGGTGTTTCAGCGGGTACAGTGGTGACTTCCGGCCTGGAGCTGCGGGGCATTGCTTCCTGGTATGGGATTCCTTTCCACGGCAGAAAGACCGCCAACGGGGAAACATATGATATGAACGGACTTACATGTGCCCACAGAACGCTGCCCTTCGGAACTGTTCTTATTGTTACCAATATGGGGAATAACAGATCCGTAACTGTCAGGGTTACAGACAGAGGCCCATTTATTTCAGGAAGAATTGTAGATCTTTCCAGAGGCGCAGCGGCAGTTCTGGGCATGCTTGATACAGGTACTGCCCTGGTAACCATGAAGGTGGTTGGGAATGAGTGATGTTCGAATTTATGTAGCTCTCACCAGCGATTGCATCAGTGATGCCATGAAGGTGCTGAAACCTCTCAGAGAACTCCCTGTGGGAGTAAAGATTGGTCTGGAGCTGTTTGTCAAAGAGGGACCGGGAATAGTAGGAGAAATTAAAGATGCTGGATTTCCTGTATTTCTTGACCTGAAATTTCACGACATTCCACACACGGTGGCAGGGGCAGTAAAATCCGCCTGTCTTCTTGAACCTGATGTGATTAATGTTCACGCCTCCGGTGGACGAGCTATGATGGAAGCGGCTGCCCTGGCCTGCACCGGAAAAACTAAGATAATTGCTGTAACTGTACTTACAAGCATGGACAAAAGCGACCTGATGCTTCTGGGTTCTGAATTCAACCCTCTTGCGGCAGTCGAATCTCTCGCGGGAGCAGCTAGAGAATCAGGGCTTCACGGTGTAGTTTGTTCCCCTCTTGAGGCTTCTGTTGTCCGGAGAATCGCCGGAGAAGACTTTATAATCATTACACCTGGAGTTCGTCCCGAGGGATATGATGCCGGAGATCAGAAGAGAATAATGACCCCTTTTGAGGCTATAAAAGAAGGTGCGACATCCCTTGTGGTAGGTAGACCCATTACCGGCGCCGCTGATCCTGCTCTTGCTGCTGAAGCAATTCTACAGGAGATAGAAGAAGCGCTGAATCTCCAATGACGGGAACTGGGAAGCAGTCCATTTCTTTTCTGAGGCTGGCGGTGTCTCTTCTTTCCATTACTTTGCTGATCTTTCTGATTCATACGTTTGTATCTGTCACTGTGAAGAACCGTCTCACAAGATTTGACGCGGGGTGTACCTTTGAAGGCCTGGAGTATGGATTGAATTCACTTGTTGTCAGGAATCTTCAGATGCCGGGTATTGGCATTTTTTCCAGACGCGTTTCTGTTCTGATGAGCAGTGATTTGTTTCATCCGATTCCTCTTCATGTTGTTCTTCACGGTGTGGAGATTCAACCGGATTTTTCTCAAAGCTCACCCGGTCCTGCCTCAAGATCAACCGATCTGCCTGTGATATCCGTTATTGACGGTAGAATTCCTGTGTACAGCACTGAGTTTTACGGAACCAGGATAAACGGGATTGATATGGGTTATGCCGGAGGCGACTGGGGCGAGCTGTTTATCAACCGGGCAGGCGACAGCATTTCCGTTTCGTTCAACAACTTCTCAAGTATTCCCGGAATGGAGGAAGTTGTTCCTGATATGGCGCGAGGGCACAGAATTTCCGGCCGGTGCACAGGAGTTCTTGGACAGGTTTCATCAATTTCAGGACTCATTACCGAAATCGACGGCAAATCGGCGTCGGTTTTATTCAAGTACCGGTTGCAGGAGGGCAGGTCTTCTACCAGCTTCAGCATGGATTTCTCCCAGGTTGCCGATCCGGCAATGGCACTTCTGGACAGCCTTTCTTCCGGGGCTATTATGACTGCTGTTCCTTCGGGTTCGCTTTTTGTGGACTTTCCAGGAAACGACACCATCTTTTTCTACACTGATTTACGATTCGACAGTGTATCCATCTGGAGCACAGCGGTAGTTCAGGATACTTTTTCAACAGAAGCGGCTATATCCTGCGGAGGTTTCATTCTCAGAGAACCCGGGCTTGTAGTTGTCGATTCAGGAACTATCAGTTCTTATGAGGTGGATCTGGCTTTCAACCTGCGATATTCCTGGGGGGAGAGGAGAAAACTTAATCTGGTAATATCAAACCCTGCTCTGCCCGGAGAAGCCATTATTGCGTCCATACCCCCGGAATTTTTTGGTTGCCTCAGGGGACTTACACTCGGCGGTAAGCTGTCTATATTTACCGAGCTGACCCTGGACTGGGAATATCCGGACAGTAGCGATATCAATCTGAATATAGACGCTTCCCAACTCACAGTGGGCTACAGCCCGATTACATTCGGGAGAATCAGGAATCTCAGTGGAGCGGAGTGTTTCATGCGGGACTCGTGGGGAAACAGTGCCCGTATCGGGCTGGATACACTGACCAATCCCGGTTTTGTTTTCTATGACTCCCTTCCACTCTGTTTTGAACCTCTGTTGCGTTGTGCTGAAGACGCGTCCTTCAGGGGGCATAACGGCTTCAGTGAATATCATATAAGGAATTCCATCAGAGCAAACATGTCGCAGGAGAGCTTTATCAGAGGAGGATCCACCATCTCCATGCAGCTTGCGAAGAACTTGTTTCTCGGCAGAGAAAAGACTCTTGCGAGGAAACTTCAGGAAGTGTTTCTTACCTGGAGACTGGAACGGTGGCTGTCCAAGGAGAGAATTCTGGAGATATACGCGAACATTGTTGAACTGGGTCCGGGGGTGTTTGGTTTTAATTCTGCGGCAATGTATTATTTTAATGAAACAGTTTCTGATCTTTCAGTCAGGGAGATGGCATTTCTGGTGTCGATTCTTCCAGGACCGGCGCTGTATCACAGGTACGCGGTTCGAGGCGTATTGCCGTCTTACTGGAAGTCTTATGTAGAGAGGCTGATAACGATATGCGGCAGCAGAGGATGGCTTGAAGGATCTGCTGTTTCAGAGGCAGTTGCGGAGACCCTTATATTCGATGGTGCTGTTTCTCTTCCATAGAGTTGACAAAAGGGCTTCAGGAAGCTATTAGCATGATGTTTGGTGCCTTTGTTGAAATGGATTGACAGGAGGGTGAAAATGTCCGATAATGGGAGCGGTGCCTACGAGCTGAAACATCATGGTAAAATTCACCGGGTCTCCAATTTAAGTGAGTTGAAGGATTGGATTCTTGAATCCAGAGTTACTACTGAGGACAGTTTCAGAGCAGCAGGTTCTGAGGAGTGGCTTCCTGTAATGACTGAACCTGAATTCTCTTCGATTCTTAAGCCGGACAACCAGTGGATTGTAACTATGGAAACTGGAGTGTTCAAAGCTTATCAGTTCGAGACCATTATTAAATGGGCGGAAGAGGGCCGGGTTACAGAGGATGCTGTGGTGGAGGGCCCTAGAACTCCCCCCGGCGGAGTCAAGGCATCGGCGCTTCCCGCACTTGCTTCAAATCTCAGAAGACAAATGAGCGGGAGGCCCCCTCGCCCTGTTCTTCGGATTGACGGTCGGGAGTTTCCGGCAGTTAATACAGAAACAATCAGAAGATGGATCGAGGAATCAAGGGTTCCTCTGGAGGCGGAGATATCTCTTGAAGGTAAGGATTGGGAACCTGTGAGCAGTTGCGGGCTCTTTGACCTTGAAGACTGGCCGGTGGCAGCTCACGGCAGGGTTGAGGAAGAGTCACTTCCGGAGATGCCCGAATGCAGCCCGGGTGACACTGCCGAATCACATGAACCGATCCTCCGCGAAGAACAACCGGAAACGGAAGCTATTCTGCCTGAACAGCCCTTCAGAGAGATTAGAGACATTACTGAAGAAGACGATAAAGCAGAAGAGGTTCCTTATATTGTGATATCAGGTGATTCCGAGGTGACCATTGAGTCTGTCGCGAAACTCAAATCCCTTATTAAAAAGAAAGTTATTTTCAGCTATGATCAGGTAAGACACCCGTCAATCACGGAAGAAACCATTTCTGTGGGAGAGTTACTGGATAGCTTTAAATCATCGAAAAGAAGCCCGATATTCTGGATACTCTGCGGGCTGGCCGGTGTTGCCGCCGTTGCTTCCGCTCTTGAATACTTTAAAGTGCTGGACTTTGTTACGTGGCTGTGATAACAGACATACTCAGGGCAAAAAGGGATTCGGAATCTCTTTCAAAAGATGATCTGTACAAATTCACCTCGGGTATTGCCGATGGAACAGTTACCGATTATCAGGCAAGCGCTTTTCTAATGGCCGCCTACATCAATGGTCTTGATTCGAAGGAAACTCTTGCTCTTACCATGGCCATGCGCGACAGCGGTACAGTTGTGGGTTGGGATAAATCACTTAGCCCTCTGGCTGACAAACACAGCACCGGTGGAGTGGGAGACAAGATTTCTCTTATTCTGGCGCCTCTGGCGGCATCAATAGGCATCAGAGTACCTATGATCAGCGGCAGAGGACTGGGGCACACCGGTGGAACGCTTGATAAACTTGAATCGATTCCCGGCTTTAATGTCAATCTGACCCTTGAGCAGTTCAAGGAGCAGACAGCCGATATTGGAGTATGCATGATAGGGCAGACCGATCAGCTTGCTCCTGCCGACAGGGTATTGTACTCACTGAGAGATGCAACTTCCACAGTAACCTCTATTCCGCTGATTTGTGCCAGCATTCTCTCAAAGAAACTGGCCGAAAACCCTGACATTCTAGTTTTCGATGTGAAATGCGGAACAGGTGCGTTCATGCATACACTCGAAGATGCCGCGGAACTAGCCGGAACTCTGGTAAAGATTTCAAAGATGTCCGGGAAAAAGGCCAGTGCTCTGATAACATCAATGAATACTCCCATAGGACTTACTGCAGGAAATGCTCTGGAGGTACAGGAATCTCTGAATATTCTCAGAAACAAAGGCCCTGCTGATTCCACGGATCTCACTGTCGCGCTTGTCGCGGAAATGGCTGCGCATGCAGGAATTGACAACGGAGAAATGCTCTGCAGAAAGAATCTGGCCAATGGAAAGGCTATGGACGTTTTTGCGAAAACAGTTGAGACTCAGGGAGGCGACATTGCAGCCTTTGAAGCTCTTCCACAAGCACTGGTTATCATGGACGTGCGGGCTGCCAGAACCGGTTACTGGCGCGGGCCCGATGCACTTGCTGTTGGAAACGCCGTGCGAAAACTGGGCGGAGGAAGATACAGGGTTGAGGACAGGGTGGATTCTCTGGTGGGCTGGGAGCAGGAAGTGTCCTGCGGGTCTCCCGTGGAGAATGGACAGCTTCTGGGCAGGGTGCACGCTGCCGATAGAGTTGCAGCAGCAGAAGCAATTAACGCCATAAGTAACAGTTTCAGATGGGATATGCCATCTGATCCTCTGATCTTAGAGGAGATTCGCTGATGAGGATAATCAAACCGGAAGCTGTACCTGATACCCTTTTGAGGGATGGCTTGATCTCTGAGTCGGTTTTTAAAAGGTTTCAGAGATTATCTGAAAATTCCAGTGAAGATACGCTGAGCCTTCTGGTCTCCAGCGGGATTATCGGTGAAGAGAAGCTGTACAGGCACCTGGCAGAACTTTCAGGAGTACCTTACACGGATCTTGATCCTCTTGAGCTGGACTATCAGGTTGTTACAGAGTGCCTTCCAGGAGCTTACTCTCAGGCAAAGGGAATAGTGGCTTTCAATGAGGATGAAGGCAGGATTTTCCTGGCGGCCAGTACTCTCCCGACACCTGTGCAGATTGATGACATGGCGAATATGCTCGGGAAGGAGATTGTTCTTTACCTCAGTCGCCCCAGAGCGATAGACAAGGTCATCAGGCAATTCTACGGTCTGCACAGCTCTATTCTAGCTGCCACAAAAGAGCTTTCCACTGATGAGATTGTAGATATAGGCAATCTTGAGAGATATGTAGACAGTACAGCGGACAGATCTATTGAGCCTACAGACAAGCCCGTCATTAACGCTGTCAATCATCTGTTTCAGCATGCTTTTGAAGAGAGAGCAAGTGATATACACATAGAACCTCACCGGGATAATACCATTGTCAGATTTAGAATTGACGGTATTCTGCACCTGGTTTACAGACTTCCCAAAAAGCTGCATTTTGCCATCACAAGCAGGATTAAAATGATTTCCGGACTGAATATTGCCGAGAAGAGACGCCCCCAGGATGGAAGAATCAGAACTTACTATGATGGAAAGCCAGTGGAGATGAGGTGCTCTACTGTACCAGTCTCGTTTGGTGAGAAGATTGTTCTAAGAATTCTGGACCCGGCCATACTTATGCAGGATCTTTCTATTCTTGGCTTTGATAAGAAAGATAAGAGCATCTATGAGGACATGATCAATTCACCCAATGGCCTGATCCTTGTCACGGGTCCCACCGGGAGCGGTAAGACCACAACACTTTATTCCAGTCTTATCTCTATTTCCTCAGAACAGAACAACATCGTTACCATTGAGGATCCTGTTGAGTTTATTACAGATGAATTCAACCAGATTTCAGTGAAGAAGGCAATCGACCTCACATTCATTAATGCTCTCAGGCATGTTCTCCGCCAGGATCCGGATATCATTATGGTAGGTGAGATCAGGGACAAAGAAACAGCCATCAGCGCGATGAGAAGCGCGCTTACGGGCCATCTGGTGCTAAGCACTCTCCATACAAACGACACAGCCTCCACTGTGGTAAGGCTGATGGATATGGGTGTTGAGCCCTATCTTCTCGTGAGTACACTCCGCGGGATTGTCGCCCAGCGGCTGGTTCGTTCAATTTGTCCGCATTGCCGGGAAGAGTATACTCCTGACGAAACAGAACGCAGACTCATTGGAATTGAAACAGGAACAAAGCTGATCCGAGGAGCAGGGTGCAGAGAGTGCAGGAATACCGGTTTCAAAGGAAGAATCGCCATATTCGAGGTTATGAGTATTGGTGAAGATATCCGGCGTGCTTTTACCCGCCGGGCACCGCTTGATGAAATCAGAGATATTGCCATGTCCGGGGGAATGATAACCCTCAGAGAGGCAGGTACAGGGAAGGTTCTTGAAGGAGTTACCACTGTGAATGAACTTGTTCGAGTAACCGCAGGGGGACTATGAAAAAGCTGATTCTGATCTTGCAGGTTACTGCTCTTCTTCTGCTGGCATCGTGCAGCAAGACTCCGGAGTCTGTTCAACCGGAAACATCCGGAGACACAACTGTTTTAAGAACTATTCCCGATACTCCTCTCACGGTGGGGTTAAGATTCTCAAACAACCTCGGGATGAATGATCCCCAGTGTTTTTATTATCTCGAACCGGCATTCAGAGATTCCGTACAGGATCTTCAGCTTTCACCATGGGAAGTTTTTGGACGCTGGAGAGGATTTGACTCAGGCGGTCGCTTGACCGAAACAGTTACAGGAGAAGACAGCCTCAACAGAACCAGTTACTATTGTACTATTGCGAGGCTTGAAGAGTTGCCTCCGGTTATTCGCCTGGATTTTGTGCTTTTAGACGGACAGTGGCTTATAGAAAAAGTTGAAAGCGAGCTTCCAAGAGATGTTCTTGATTCGCTCACAGTGCAGATGCAGGCATCCATGGTACTGCAGAACCCTGTGATACTGCGGGAAATGCGTATTGCGAGGATGCTGCTTGACGATTGTGAACTGGATCATCAGATCAACTGGGCTTCATGGTACGCAGCTGAGGAGAATGGTGCCGATTTTGCGGAATACATTATGGAGCTTACAAATGAGAGTTACACAATTCTCGCATTGAGCAACGTAAGGACCGCTGCCAAGCTGCAGATAGTTCAGGATAGAGCCACTTTTCAGGTAATAGATGTTCCCGTTGAACTGAGAGAGCTGATTGCCGCATGGCGCGAATTTGCTTATCTGAGAAAAGCGGTTCTCAGAGCGAACCATGAAGCAATGCAGAACCTTCGTCAAACCGGAACATGGATGGGGCCGGATGTGGAGGAAGAGGTGGCAAGAATAGCATTCCTTAAAAGCGTGTTCTATTCGGTAAATGAGCTCGTTGAGCAGAACGATACACTCTCCAGCGTTTACCCTGTACTTCTTACCTGCGGGATCAGTGAACCCCTGGAACATCTGCAGGTGCATCTGGATCCTCATCAGCTTGAACAGAAAACAGAGAACGACATTGGAATCCCTATCTGGCGGGCTCTGGGTGTTGATATGAACGGAGATCTTGATCCGGAGCGAGTGCTCTACTGGGCAGGGGATCTCTACCTCTTTCTTGGAACACCAACAGGGTATTCCCTTGTCTGGAGAACCTGGAAGGATTTCAGCAGCGATTATCACGGCCAGTTCGGCACTCAGACATCACCACTGGGCAACCGCAGCGTTGTGCTTGTAGGCAACACTGGAGAGTACGAATATGAACTGTCCCTTAACTACGGTAATCAGCCGCTTTTTAAGAGGATTCGCATCTCTGCGAACACCACAGATTCTTTTGATGACGAGCTCATAGAAAGTCCACTGCTTCACGGAGACAATCAGTGATGAAAAAAGTTATTACTGCTGTTATCTACTGGTTTGCTGTTGTTGCTGTCATGGGGGCTTCTTTTGGCGTGGGCTTTCTTTACCGGGTATGGAATGACAGCGCTGTGGCTTTTCGCCAGGCCAGAGGGAATCTTCTGGTAGCAGGGCTTCGAGGCAGTGAACCGGTAAGTGCCACAAGGATATACGACTGTTACGAAAATCAACTGGCCACAGCTTTTGTTGAAAACAGATATCCGGTGACTCTGGATCAGGTGAGTCCATGGGTTATCAAAGGATTTGTGGCCACGGAGGACAGAAACTTCTATGCCCACGGAGGGGTGGATCTCCAGGGCATTAGCAGATCCATGCTTCACAACATCAGAACAGGTGACAGGCACGGCGGAAGTACAATCACACAGCAGTTGTCCCGGGGACTTTTTCTGGTTCAGGATCAGACTTTTCAGCGAAAACTCCAGGAAGCATTCATTGCCATGGAAATTGAAAGACAGTTCAGCAAAGATGAAATAATGGAGATGTACCTGAATCAGATCTACTTCGGCTCGGGAGCACATGGTATTGAAGCGGCAGCAAGAACCTACTTCGGAGGCATTTCGGCAGTTGAGCTGACCCTTTCCCAGTCTGCCATGCTTGTGAGAATGGTGAAGAACCCAAGCGGATTCAATCCGCTTTGTAATCCTGAAAGATGTCTTTCTCAGAGGAATCTGGCACTGTTCATGATGGAGGATTTCGGAGTGATAACTGCGGAGCAGAAAGAGGAGACCTCTGAGCTGCCTCTTGGTGTTGATGTACATCGGTATGAACTTGAGCGGGACTGGGATTATTTCACTGAGTACGTGAGGCAGTATCTTGTTGGTCGATATGGGTGGTCTGCAGTTTATGAGCAGGGTCTAGAGGTATACACGACCCTGGATCCATACATTCAGGAGAGTGCCAGACTGGCCATTGACAGCATACTGACTGAGAAAGAGCCCTTCTGGGATCCCGTAACAGAGGCCTGGTCACAGGATGGAGACAGGCTCAGATTTGAGAGCTCATGGGCTCACTGGCAGACGATTGAAGATACAACCTCCGGAGCCCCAAACTATGTCCAGGGTGCTCTGGTGGCCATTGATCCCAACACAGGTTACATCAAGGCTATGGTGGGAGGCAGGGATTTCCAGGACAGCGAATTCAACAGAGCAACACAATCAAGACGGCAACCGGGAAGTTCATTTAAACCTTTTTTCTATGCTGAGGCAATAGAGCAGGGCTGGTCTCCCGGAAGTGTTGTTCTTGATCAACCTGTGGTGGTTGAATTTAATCCCGGCTCATGGCGTCCCAGAAACTACGACAGGCAGTTTCACGGGATGGTTACACTCAGAGAAGCCCTTGCCAGGTCTTTCAATGTAAGCGCAGTCAGGGTTGGGCAGGCGGTTGGTATTGAAACAGGAGCCGCGAGAGCCACTGCGATGGGAATAAGCTCACGGCTTCCCATTGTCCACTCGCTTCCGCTGGGTAGCTGCATGGCTAATCCTCTTGAAATGGCCCGCGCGTACATACCTTTTGCCACTGGAGGTATTGCAAGGAACTCAACTGCTATTCTGAAGGTGGAGGACAGATACGGTAATCTTCTGGAGAGCAATGAGCAGCCTGACCCCGGCAGAAGAGTTCTCAGTGTTACGGGTGCTTACCTTATGAACAGCATGCTTCAGTCTGTTCTCAGAGCAGGCACTGGTACGGGGGCCCACTGGAACTGGGGAGGTCCATTCGCAGGCAGAGAAGCCGGCGGAAAAACCGGGACTACGAGTGATTATGCCGATGCCTGGTTCGTGGGTTTTACCCCGGATCTGGTAGCGTCTGTATGGGTAGGATATGACAACCATGTTGTAAGGATGAGATTAAAGAACGGGCGGGGAGAGTCAGGAAGCAGTATTGCTCTGCCAATCTGGAACGGCTTTATGCGCAGAGTATTTGCTGATGCTGACCGCTCCATGGCTCCCGTGTTTCCCGGACCTGAGACAGATGAGATTGAGGAGGTTATTATCTGCAGAGTCACAGGACAGCTGGCCAACGCCGCGTGTGCTGAGCATTCAAGAAGTGAAATATTCTGGAAGGGAACCGCACCAACCACTGTATGTGAACTACACACAGACAGCATCGGTTTCGCCGCAGATACCACCCTTGGTGAATTCACCGATTTTGATAGAAATTTCGGTCAGAGAGGCAATTAAATGGGAACGGAGAATCTTCTTTTTCTACTGGCAGGGATTTGCCTGGTTATCGCAATATTTCTCGGATACAGACTTCTCAAGTCACCCATCTGGAAGCAGAGACAGCTTCAGAAAGCGGCAAAGATGGCTGCTGAGGGAAATGTTCAGGACATGATAGACTATCTTGAGGTTAACAGGAACAAAAAGAACGTAGCCTGTCCTTTGACTAACGCTCTGATCTTCTACTTTATTCGAAGCGGGGAGACAGAGAAAGCCGAGAAGATTGTTGTGAATGCCATGGATGCCGGGGACAACAGTGGAACCGCAATGGCTCAGATGGCTTTCATTGCCCAGCAGAACGGGCAGAATGAAAACGCAGAGAAATTCTATAGACAGGCCATGGAAAAAGATCCGGAACTTGAAGGAACGATGAAGGTCAATCTTGCCGGTCTTTTTATCAATATGAACCAGAGGCTTGATGAGGCGGAAGCACTTCTTGAAGAAGCTCTTGAGCAACGCCATGGCGCGGGGAAAAGCGGGGTTTATCTCAATCTTGCCATGCTTCACATGAAGAGAAATGAGTATTCCAGGGCCAGAGCCAGTGCTATGACTTCAGCAGAGCTGCTTCCTGACACTCCAATTACCAGAATGGGCAAAGCCCAGGCATTCGGTCTTGCTGCCAGATGCTCTGTAAAACTCAAGGACAGCAGTGAAGCGAAAAGACTGGCCACAAAGGCGTTGAAAACGCTGGACAAGCAACCAGGTACAGAAAAGCTTCAGCAGGAACTCATGGCAATAGTCGGCGAAAAAGCAAAAAGCTGAGCCATGAAGAAGGCAATCTGGGGCATTGTTATCGCCATTGTTCTGTACACGATTCTCGTACTTCATTCTGATATTCAGAAAGTAATTTCAGCGGCAGATTCCATTAATCTCAGATGGATACCCCTGTTTCTCCTGCTTCCACTGATCAATTACGGGATCAGGTTTATCAAGTGGCAGTATTTCCTGCGTAGAATAAACGAGAAGGTGCCTGTGAAGGAGAGCTTTCTTGTATTCATTGCAGGTTTTTCAATGACGGTTTCACCCGGTAAAATGGGTGAATTGCTCAAGTGCAGCCTTCTGAAAAGCCGTCGGGGTATTCCCATTGAAAAAACAAGCCCCATTGTGGTTGCCGAGAGACTCACAGACTTGATAAGTATGGTGCTTCTGGCTTTGATCGGGGCATTTCTTGTAAAGAGCAGAATAGCCCTCCCGGCCGCTGCAGCAGGCGCTGTATTTGTCGCAATGGCAATGTTTGTTCTTATGAACAGATGGGCCTGGAATCTTTTCTCAAAGATCGCTCACAAGATTCCATTTCTGGAGAAAAGAAATCACCTGTTTGATGATTTCCGGGATGCGGCAATGATTCTTCTTGACGCAAAGAGTCTCGCGGTATCTGTGCCCATTGGTATGGTTTCATGGGGCATAGAGGCATTTGTGCTGTGCGTTGTAGCAGCCTCAATGGGTTACAGCCTTCCGGCAGGAGTGGCACTTCTATCTCATGCCGCAGGCAGTGTGGCAGGTGCCATATCAATGATACCGGGTGGTCTTGGATTGACAGAACTGACGATTGACGGGATTCTGTGTGATTACCTTCCAGCCGCAACAGCAACAGTGACGACCCTTCTGATGAGGTTCGCCACTCTCTGGTTCAGTGTGCTTCTTGGGGTTGGAGCCCTGGGTATCCTGAAGAAGAAACAGTAAGCCTTAAAGCCCGTGGCCTACTTCATCGGGATTGAGCAGCCTGGAAGAATTGTCCGGATTGGTGTAAAGTGATCCGTCAAATCCGTCTTTCGCAGCACCTGCAGTGCCACCAGTGTTACAAAACTCCCCACCTGATCCAGGTGTATCTCCGCCAACACATGTAGCGTTCCAGCCATTCTTTGACGCATCAACCACGTTCTGCAGAACAGGTTTTTTGTATTTTCCCGGAAAAAACATTATACAATTCCTTTCTTCATGGTTCAATAATACTATATCTGAAAGGCTTTGGACAATGGCTTGCCGGGAAACCTGTGCAGGGAGCGGTTTGTTTGTTATCATTGGATAGAAGTATAGATTGATTATTAAAGGAGTTGAAAATGAAAATTTCCATATTTTTAGTTTTTTCTGTTTTTGCTCTGTCGGCTTTTGCCCAGACAGGTGATGCGATATTTACACAGACCTACAGTTACGCAGATGCTGAAAATGGAATACAATCAGCAAGTCTTGCAGATGATTTTGTCCCCAATTTTTCTGGAGCTTTTCAGCATATTGTTCTATGGATGACTTTCCAGGGTACTCCTCCGGATGACATATTCATAATAATTGCTGAAGACAACGGTGATATCGATCCCAACACGGCCACTGCTCTGATTTCCGGAAATCTTGTACCTTCCATGGAAGATACCGGTGATTTGATTAACGGGCGTAGTGTTTACGAAGTTACATTATCATTTCCCACTGTAACCTCTGTTATGGCCGGAGAACTCTACTGGCTTGAGGTCGGCACTGTTTCAGGTTCATATTGGATTTACCAGGATCCAGTAGTTTTCGGTACTTCCTTATGGTATTTTGACGCAGGGCAATTCCATAGTATTTATGAAGAATTAGGGTATAGCTGGGATACTTTTTTCGAGATAAGAACACCTGTCGCCCTTGAGAGAAGCAGTTGGGGATCCATAAAGACCTCATTTTAGCCGACTCAGCTCCATCAATCGTTACTAACAGCTGTTCCCGCCTGATGTGAAGTTGCGGAACTGTTCGCAGTTTAATCTGTTTGCTATAATCAGTAAGGGTAAACGATTTGTGGGGGTTTTGCATATCGAAGGGGGAGGCCATGAGTAGTATTGCTAAAGTGGCTGTGGTTTTGTTATTCCTGGTTTCGTCAGTTACGGGGCAGACTGGCGATGCTATTTTTACACAAAGTTATAACTACAGCTCTGTGGACGGCGGAACACACTACGCCAGTCTGGCTGATGATTTCATTCCGGATTTTACCGGATATTTTCAGTATGTTATTGTCTATCAATATTTTAATGAAACGCCACCAACTGAGTTATTTCTGAAGATTACCCAGGATGCTGGTGATGTGAATCCTAACAATGCCACTTCACTTCTTTCAGGAAATTTTTCAGTTTCTTACCTTGATACAGGTGACATGTATGCCGGCAAACCTATCTATGAAATGACAATAGATTTCGGGTCGAGCGTTGCAGTTGAAGCAGGCAATTTGTACTGGCTTGAGACCGGTGTAGTTTTTGATTCTTTTGTTCTCTACCAGGATCCGGTGGTATTCGGCTCACCCATGTGGTACTTTGAGGGTGGTCAATACCACTCCTTCGCGGACCAGGGCCACAACTGGGATTCGTTTTTCGAACTGAGAACACCTGTCGCCCTTGAGCGAAACAGCTGGGGTGCTATAAAGGCTTCTTTCTAACTGAAGTAGAGCGGATCCGAATCAATCTTTCAGGCAGGTTCTCCAATCCCAATGATTGCACCAGAGTGTTATAATTGAACGGGTTTATACAAACTGGAGGAGTTATGGAAAAACTCGAATACGCAAAAGGTGTTGTTTTTAGAAGAGAGCCTGCAGGAGGCATTCTTTTCAACATAGATACCGGCGATCTGCAGGTAACAGAAGGCGTCGCCTTCGGTATCTGTGATATGATTGATAACGGAAGAAACAGAGAAAAGATCCTTTCCGAATTAGAGAAACACTATCCCGAAGAACAGAACCTTGAGCGGGATCTTGATGATTTCATAAAGGAACTCAAAGAAAAGGGTACTCTGGTTTGAACACACCCTACTGGGTTTCTCCCCGCGAGGCAAATCTGCTTGTAACGGGAAAGTGCAACCTCAGGTGCAGGCATTGCTCTGTAACCAGTTACGGTGGCCTGAATACTGACCTTCCTCTTCCTGCATGGAAAAAGATTCTGGATGAGCTCCAGAGGAGTAAGCTTCTGAAGCTTACCATAACAGGAGGAGAGCCGCTTGCGAGACCTGATTTCCCTGAATTTCTCGGGGAGGTTTACAAAAGACCTTTCAGATTTTCCATCAATACCAATGGAACCCTTATAACTCCCCTGATCATTGAAACAATAAGGAAGTACTCTTCCAGGTTCAATGAATTCATGGTCAGCCTTGATGGCCCTGATAAAGAAACTGTTGACAGCCAGAGAGGTGCAGGTGTTTTTGAAGAGCTGGTTACGGGTGTGGAAAAGCTTCGCAATGCAGAAATACCTTTCGGATTCTACTGTACAACAACAAGTCTTAACGTTGACAGGGTGGTTGAAACTGCAGAATTTGCTCTTTCCCTTGGTGCACAGTGGATTAAATTCAATAATTTTCTTCTGGCCGGGCCGGAGCTGAACAGTGATATGGTTCCTGAGCAGGCAAAGGTGAATAAGGCAGCGGAAGAGCTGAGCATTCTTGCTGTGAAGTATCCCGGCAGAATTGAGGGAACTCTTCTGGATATGCGAACCAGAATGCTTAAACACAAAAAAGGAGAACTCCACAAA
The DNA here is from genome assembly GCA_021107435.1 of Candidatus Sabulitectum sp. GTDB lineage: Bacteria > Fermentibacterota > Fermentibacteria > Fermentibacterales > JCC-6 > Sabulitectum. Next base: position 42,079 of record JAIOSV010000056.1, read on the forward strand.
GAGAAAGACAGGGCATATTCATGCGGCGGAGGTGTGGGGAAAATTGCCGTTTTCCCTGACGGCAG
>JAIOSV010000121.1 GCA_021107435.1 Candidatus Sabulitectum sp.
GTAGGATTCTTAAACTGGATGAGTCAATCGAGATTGAGAACTCACGGAGAATCGTTGATGCAAGGAATTGGGTTATACATGGATACGACAAAGTTGATGATGTTGTAATATGGGGAATAGTATCAAATCATTTGCCTAAGCTTAAAAAGGAAATCGAAAGATTATTGGGCGCTTGCTAATCCCCTTTATCTGCAAGCTATGTCATTTCAGTTTACTCTTCTGAAGGAAACGAAATATACAGGATTGAGTGTTCTGATGTGAACAGGATTCCCAAAACCCCGGAAGAAGTAGAAGAAGAGATCGCCTTCTTTGAATCGTGGGCACGGGAAGATCAGGCATACACCGCCGGATACGAACCCAATCCACACCATCAACTTATTTCTCTTGTCGGGACAGACGCAGAGGGGAATCTCTGGGTTGAGCGGCATGATTCAGAGAATGGTTGTAAGTTCGATGTCTGGGATACAACCGGAAGCCTGATTTTCACAGCCACTTTTCCTCAAGTGGAAAGTGATCTGAATATCATATTCAATGTAGATCAGCACGGTATTCTTGCCGCAGTTGTGGATGACGAGCACTTTCCTCAAATCTACACACTGGAAATTGAGAATCCTGAGATCAATTAGCCTGCGGTCTCCACTGAACTAAACTTGTTCTCAAATTGACAGGAGAGAATCAGTATGCGGAAGTTGCTCTGGTGAGCAAGTTGTGAGCAAGTTGAGAGGACTTTACGAACTCAGGGCCCAGTCAGGGGCCCAGTGGAGATTGTGACATCCCTTGAGGAACTTCTAAACCTCTTTAAAATAGTTAGGTCAGCGAGATCGGAGTAGTATTTGAATTCTTTATTGTTCCCCAGGTGCTAGAATTCAGTTCCAGTGAATCACCGTATGCTGTTACAGCGATACCGTGCAACTTCCAGCTACCATAAACGGAACTACTTCAATAGAAAGAATGTTCTACCACCCTTGATTCGCACATACCTTTTATCCAATAGAGTTCCTCTTGCCAGATCAGGATAGAGTCTAAAGGCTCGGTTAGTGTAAAGATTGAAAAGAGAGCATAACCTTCGTTCACGATGCGGATGGCACATAAATATTTTTTGAGAGGTTTTGCTGTGGTCAGGTTAGACACTAATATGGTTTGTGCAAAGTTGACACATATTTGTGTGTATTGCATATTTGCTCTACACTGGCAAGGCTGGAGGTATTCCTATTATGACAAGGTTAAGCGAAGAAGAAATTCTTAAAAAAATAATTGAGCACAGAAAAGAAGTTACTTCCTCTAAAGAGGCTGCAAGGGAGTATCTCTGTTCATTGGGCACACATAACAAAGATGGCTCTATAACTAAGGAATACAGTGTGAAATAGTGTATTCTACACGCTCGGGTCTAATTCTAGGCTTTCACGGGTGCGATGAATCTGTTCTTTTTGACGTTCTTAATGGAAAAGCAGAGTTGAGACCAAGTGAGAATAACTATGACTGGCTTGGAAGTGGGACATATTTCTGGGAAGGTAATTACGACCGTGCTTTGGCCTTCGCCAGGCATCTTAAAAAACACCCATCAAGATCAGAAGGTAAAACTCCGATTAAGACCCCTGCTGTATTAGGAGCAGTAATATCTTTAGGTTGTTGTCTCGACTTACTTGAATCCGATTCTCTTAGGAAAGTTGAGGAAGCCTATCTTACTCTCAAGGAGCTTGAGAAAGACTCTGAATGGACTCTTCCTGAAAATGTAGGAGGATCGGATCTCCTCCTAAGAAGGTTGGATTGTGCAGTAATACAAAATTTACATCAATCGTTAGATGAAGGAAGCGATCTATATTATGATTCAGTAAGAGGCATGTTTTCTGAAGGTAAACTCCTATATCCAAATGCCGGATTTCATAAAAAAAACCATATTCAACTTTGTATTCGGAATCCCAATTGTATCAAAGGCTATTTCCTTCCGCGTAAGCTGACTAAAACCCTCAAAAAGATTTAAGTTGGATTGTTTATCAAATGCCTAGCCCTGCCCTGTACCCACATTTGCTCTTTAACCTTTGCCATGAAATAGCTCCATCGACAATTCAAAGCCTCTGCACATAGATTGAAGAGTGGAATATCCTCGCCACAAAATCTGATCACCAGGAGGAGGGTCGCTTTTACGGGCAAGGTATCCTCCAAACTTTGCTACTATAAACACTGCTGTACCTACTGTGTCAGGAGGGGAATATCCTTCATTTTTTGCGAAGGCTTTTAGAGTAAGGATTTCTGTATCGGAGAATAATGCCCTGGCAGGTAATTCCGGAGATTTTCTCGACATCTGCTTCATAAGCATTATTCTCCACGCAATTACAAGATTGATAGCAATTGCTCGGCGCAGTCGATCAGCTGTTTTATTGGCAAGTTTTTCGATGCGACAACCAGACTTAAGAACACGATGCCATTCTTCAATCTGCCAGCGTTTGCTATACCAGCGTAAACACTCTTCAGCATCTGATGTGTTATTTATCTTAATTGTTGTCAGGATGAACCATTCAATTGCTTTGTTGCCTTCAGGCGGATTCTTTTCCAGCGCATGAACTATCCAAAGATCTACAGGCTCTTTGTCTGCAAGCAAACCGTGTTCCGGGGATTTGATCTGAAAAGACATATACCGTATTTCAAGCTCTGTATTGCGTTCTTTTCTTGCGGGGCTTGCTTTCTGTTTGCTTTTCTTGGGTCTGGCACTCTTTCTTGGAACATGAAGACTTATAACATTTTGAACCGGTAATGCCCGAATTTCACTGAATAACTTTCGCCCTGGAGCAAGGCGTCGATCATGGCTGGCTCGTATCAGTAATTCTACACGGGGGTTCCGGCGCTGTTCATCAAACAGTTCAAAGAAATCACCCTCACGATCGCATATATTAATTAATCTTGTGTTAGGCATGGCAGCAGCCACTTCAACCATATCACGATGATGTTCAATCCAGGTAA
>JAIOSV010000073.1 GCA_021107435.1 Candidatus Sabulitectum sp.
CAGAACGGTTCAAACCTTAGTGAATGAGAGCCAAACAGCCGGCAGCCGTTCAGTCAATTTTGATGCTGGTAATCTTTCCAGCGGCGTTTACTTCTACCGGCTGAAAGCAGGCAAGGAGTTTGTTGAAACGGGGAAGATGATATTGATGCTATAAAAAACTACTTCACACAACAATGCAAATCAACCTGAAAGCGAAGGATTGGGGATATCGGGGCTTTCCAGCACAGCGAAATATCGGCCTGTCATAAAACCCGTAAACCCTTAGTTGTCATATATGTAGTCAAACACAGCAATCTGCCAGTCTTTGTCTTGTCAACTTCTTAATTCCGAATACTGTTTCCTGACTCCTGGCTACTGATTTGTGACCACCGACTAGATAATTAAGTGTTATGCCCCTGGAATTAACCGGATTTATTCCATAGTAGATGTTTTATGGCAAGCACAAATCTCACAAGCAGCGACCAGAAGGCCGCTGCTTGTGAGATCAGGATTATAGTCTATTTCAAAACTACAAGTCTTTGTACATCTGCGAATTCGCCAGCTTCCATGCTGCAATGATATACACCGGGAACCAGATTCTCAATATTTACCTGATAGCTTCCAGCTTCAATCTCTCCATCTGCGATTCTGGCGACAACACGCCCGGACATATCGAAGACACTGAGATTTACATTGCAGACGTGGGGAACCGAGAAAGCGATGACAGGAGCGCCAAAGCAAGGATTTGCAGACATAATTCGAAGAGTGAACACATCTACAGGTCTGCCGGGGTCGGCGATACTGACCATCGTCCAGTTGAGTGTAACATCCTCAAGAATGGGCAGTGCTGAAGTATCACCCATGTCTGTCGTTGCGAGAAACACTCTGTACTGGATAAAGTTATCACCATCCGTGACATATGAAGCGATTAAGCCAGGTGAAGTAATATCAGCGGACCAGGAACCCATGGCAGATGGGTTCTCTGAACTGCGCAGCTGGAAGATGACATCAGTGCTGGGAGGTGTGGTTGCTGTCCAGTCAATGGAACCCCAGTCGGGGTCTTCCTGTGCGTCAAGTATGGATGATTTCAGTACACCTGTACTCTCAAACAGATCGTACCAGGCCAGTACATTCGAATAACTGTCTGAAACGAGGACTTCAAGCACGCCGTCGGAGTTTATATCGATCGGATTAACGAACATGGGTCCTGTATAATCGTCAACGATGACATGAGTGGTCCAGGAAGTTCCGCTTCCATTGTTTTCGTACCAGAGAGCGTTATCGGAGACGACTCCGCATACGAGGACATCTTCATCACCGTCCTGATCAAGATCGGAGTGATTAAGAATAGAGAGACCGTCGTATATGGCAATGGTATGTCTGACCCAGTTGGTTCCGATATCGTTTTCGTTCTCGAACCAGCAGATGCTGTCTCCTACGGCGCTTCCACAGATGACATCTAGATATCCGTCATCATCTATATCTGCGAACCATGCGCCTCGGGCACCGTTTAAAGAACCGCTGATGGTGTGCCTTGTCCAGACAAGACCGGTACCGTCGTTCTCCCACCATGTCAGTGAATCTGCGGTGTATCCGGCAACCACGATGTCCAGGTAGCCGTCACCGTTAAGGTCGGCGACATCCTCGCAGCTGGGACTATTGGTCGTTGCGATAACATGTTTTGTCCAGCCGCCGCCCGTTCCGTCGTTCTGGTACCAGGCCACGTAGTCATCCAACGATGAGGTAGCAACGATGTCGATAAATGTGTCATCATTCACGTCGATCGCAACCAGACCTTTGACTATGTTCACATCGTTGCTTACTGAGTGATGAATCCATCCGCCGCCCGTTCCGTCGTTCTCATACCAGGACACGCTGTCTGCGGTGTGGTAACCGCCAATGGCATCCTGATCGCCGTCGCTGTCGATGTCTGCAAGGGTAACCCTGCTCGGGCGGTAGGCTTCGTCGATGTGGTGTCTTGTCCAGAAGCAGCCGTCTCCGTCTGTGTTTTCGAACCACACTAGAGAATCTGACACATATACACCGCATAGAATGTCAATATCGGCGTCGCCATCGATATCGGCACAGGCAGTCCATCTTGGTCCAGTATCTGTTGTGCTTACAATATGTTCGAAATTCAGATCTATCTGTCCTGATGTTGCGAAGAAGATACCGCTCGAGGCATCGAACAGATCTCCCCAGGTTGTTACCGGGCCAGGGGTACCAGGACCGCCTACCCAGTCAGTCTGTGTTTCCAGGCCATCGGCCACACAGATACCGACAAGCATAGCACACGCTAAAGTAATTCTCATTTCTTACCCCTTTCTTTTGATAATGACATTCCAGATGTGATAAACGAGTTTCTTATTGACTTGAGGTCAGCCCGGAAATCAAAGGAGGGCAACCAGCATGGTTGATTGGAGGTCTCCGGGCAACCACGGAGATCGGTTCCGGCGGGTATCCACAGCATCAGTTTTTTTCTAATGAGTTACTCCTCCCTGGTTTTCCAGTACATGATAGTCCTGAGCCTGTTGCCACATTGCATCGAATGCAATTTTCAGCGTCTTCGCAAGAGCTTCGTGTTCAATGATCTGTGCATTGAAAGAAGCCTGCTTGGAAATGGGGTCAACCAGTATGGATAAGATGGTTTTTGTGTCAAAAATGGCCAGCTTCATCGGAACCTCTTCAAGTACCCTGATTTCATCGCCGGCCTTCACCAGATTACGTATCCTTTGCAGCTGCAATATTCGTCCTTCTTTATCAGCTGCTATTTCAAATATCCCTCTTGAGTGGATCTTTTTTTTAAGAACATCTATCTGCTGATCGATCTGCTCATCGAGTTTCTTTGGAGGACCAGTAAAGGGTGGTTTTGTAAAAACCAGAATCTCTTCTTCTGCTTGTTCGATTAATTGCATATACCGTTTATGAATCTGGAAAGGATTCTTGATGATCTCGATGTATTCAATCTTGGATCTGTTGGTACGACTTTCCTCGTAGTATGGAACGAGCGAAGAAATGAATTCACGAGCTGTATTTTCAAACGATGATAGTTCCAGTTTCCTCTGTTCGATTTCCTCATTAGCGTCTGCGATTTTGCTGTTTAGCTTCTCGTTGAGAACAGTAGGACTGACGCAACTATATTTGCTTACCTTTCCCGCGATGGAACAGCAGAGTCCTTTGATCATCAGGTTCTCCAGGGTTTCATAGATCCTCGCCCGTGGAATACGGGCAATCTTGGACACCTCGACTGCGGACATGCAGTCCTTATTGAGGAGTGCCAGGTAGCTCTTCGCCTCATAGGCGTTCAGGTCGAAGTGTTTGAAGAACTCAAAGTCAAAATCTGATGGCATTGTCTAACTCCATTTCGATACTACTACTCGTTTCTGATTATATAGTAGTATCATGTTGAACTGATTCTACGAATGCAATCTCACTGTGTCAAGTAGCAATGCCTTCGGATTGAAGCCATAGCATCCCCGTCGCGGCTATCGCAAGAAGGGCATAATTTTGAACCGGAATTTTGAAAGCAGATACTGGATGTCAGTTGCCGGGAGATTGCTCCTTCAGCAAGTCGCTCGATCCCATACAGCGGGTATCTCTGAGGGGAAGTGCCATAACTTGATCTGCTCCTGATCCGCGACATACAGGCCGCCTTCTGTACTCTCGTCGTAGCCGTACCAGACTCGGAAAGGAGTCTCGTTAATGCAGTTTCCGGATACAATGGTCTTTGTCTTCTTCTCCGGATGAGCATTGATCTCCTGCCGGGCGCTGATGAAACGACTCTCTGCCGCAAGGCGGGATTGCACGCTCTGCAGTTCAGAGAAGACCACCTGGCGAAAGACCTTGCCCGGTCGGTGGGTGGCATACCAGGCATATTCGACTGGTGAAAGATTGGACAGCAGAAGCAGCTGGATGGGGCACATTACAAGATAGAGATGACTCCCCCTCTCTGTCTGGTCGGTGGTACCCGCTTCCGCGGTAATTTCAGACAGAGATATTCCTTCGTGGCAGTCATGCGATTTGAACAAATGGAATTGTCCTGCTTCTTCCTTCCCTTCTCCCTTGGCCGTGTTCGTCGCTGTGCTCGGAATCTTTATTGCTGTGAAATTACCGGTCGGCCAGATCCCTGTCCAGCTCCTTCATCTGTTCCAGAAGCCACTCGTCATAGTCTTCGTCTTCCTCCTCGCGCTCGTACTTGACCGACAGAACCAGTCTGGCGCCATCGCGGTCGCCGTGCTCGTGTACAAGAACGACTGCATCATCGATGTCGAATTCGTCGAATTTGTCGAAGAGTTCGTTGATTCTGGACTTGTCTCCGGTTCGTACAAGTTTAAGAAAGGAGCCGAACATGGCACGCTCGGCTACTTCCCGCTCAGAGCTGATATCACCTATTTCGTAGTGCTTGAGACGCTCTTCGACAGCCTGCTCCACTGTCTTGTTGAATCCGGGGTTCACCTTTGCGAATTCCTCGTAGTAGGCTCTCCAGTGCGCACGGGCAGCATTTGTGTAGTTCTCGCGGTCCGTGTCTGTGGGGTGGCGATAGAAGTGATAAGCGTTTTCCGCATCCATTTCAGCCAGTTGCTCCTCCAGAGCGGCTTCCTGAGCCAGGCTGTGTACACCGTTGCCCTGGTAGTAATAGCCGGTGGCCTCGCCCATAAGGATTTCGTTGATGGAATTGCAGAAGGGGCATTCGTAGTCGATACAGACATGTTTGATATCAACTGTAATCGCTGCGCCGCAGGAGGTGCAGGAGCGCAGTTGTGAGCATTCTTCTTCCGCCACAGGATAGAGCTTCCGGGCCCAGTCAGCGTATTTCTTCGTGCTGATGCTCAGTTTACGCTTCTCAATGCTGAGTTGAAGTTTGCGGCTCCGGTTTTGAATACCGGTCCAGAGTCGAGCAACTTTGTCGTCGTCCTCCTCCTCCAGATCGGCATCGTCCATAACCTCGTCCCATTCACCTTCCAGTTTCTCTACAGCTTGTTCGACTTTGTCCGACAGCCCCATGTAACGGGATTCAACCGCGCTGAAGCCGGCGCTGATAGCGTTGGAATTCAATGGATTCATGCCGGTCAGTTCTTCCAGTCCGGCTTCAGCCTCAATTGTAACCTCTTCCACCCGATCCCATAGTTTTGTTGAAAAGCTTTCCCAGCGTTTTATGAAAGGCTCAACTTTGCCCCTGGCATCTGTGCTCATATTGTCCAGCATAGGGTTTCCTCTCTTATTGTTCAGCGTATGGAGTATCGCAGTACTCACAGGTGAAATTGTCTTTCTTCAGCCGGGGGGCACCGCACTTACCGCATCGCATAATAAATGTCTTGCTGGTAGAATTTGCAGGTTCTGGCTTCCGTACGGATTGCTGAGCAGAGGCCATGGCTCCGGCGAACATACTGCGCCGCTGAGGCATAACTCTCTTGCGATAAAGAATAAGGGTCTCTCGAGGAATGCAATCGATAACATTGAAGATACGTTGCACGCGGCCCGAGTTCTGCCCGTCATCCTTCCATTCCAGCTTGTTTAACCTCTCCTTAGCACTTCCGGCTATCTCCGTCAAAACCATATTGAGTTCGTCTGGAGGAGCCCCGAAGAGCTGACCGGTGGAAGCAGCAGCACGCTGCCGGGAATCTTCAGCGGTCTGCTCCTGCCTGAACACGTCCAGCAGTTCCAGCCAGGCCGGAGACTCCCCGCAGGGGATTTCCACCTGCAGAGCGGCATCCAGGGCATCGCTTACAGAGCTGCCCAGAAATCTTTCCAGTTCGTCCAGTTTTGTTCTTATGTCACTCATGGCTTCACTCATATATCCAGATCATCATCGAATCCCTGCCCCATGTACTTCTGGCGATACTTTTCAATATCATCACCATGTTTAATTACCAGCGACATGTCTGAGGCAAATCTGGTAGACCAGTACGAACCGTATCTGGATATATCCATAGCAGTAATCCCGAAAACTTCCTGCAGTTTTGCGTTGACGTCCATGCCTTGTTCGGCCCAGGCTGCCTGAGCACCTGCTATTTCACCGTACCTGTCAAACGAGACAGGCTCCTCACCCAGCTGTTCCGCGGAGCCGTCTGCCTTGCCCAGGCCGTAGCCACCGCTAATGCCCTGTGCGGCACTGAAGGCCTTACCGTACTCAGTGGCGATAACCCCCATTGTGTCCCGCTGCATACGCGACTGGAACTCGGCGTTGATGCGATCCCACTTGGCCCTGTCCATGCTGTTGGCGGCCAAGGCTTTGGCCATTGCGCCCTCATCCATGCCCGCATTGACTATGGCCACGGCAGCCTGAGCCCACTGGGAAACAGTCAAACCTTCGAAGGGTTCAAGCAATGCCGGATCGGCCGCTGCGGCTTCCTGACGCATGGCATGCACATTGGCCATGGCATCATCCATCATGGATTGCTGCATCTTCTTCTGAAATGCTTCAGAGTCCTGTACCCGTTCTCTGATCCATTCGTAGTGTTCTTCGTCCAGAAATCCGAATTTATCCAGAGCGGCTTTGTATGCGGCCCCGCCCTCTTCTTCCGCTTCGGAGAGCTCTTCAAAACGGCTCTCAAATTCTTCAACCGAGGCATCCTTTGAACCCCAGCCAACCGGAACCCCGTAAACCGCGAACATGCGTCGTATGCAGCCATCGGACATTGTGTTCAAGTCGATTACATGAAGTACACTGTAGCCGCTGGTAGGGTTATTCCGCTTGCTGATCCACTTCTCGCCGGGCTTCTGATCGTCTTCGAAGTCATCATATTCCAGCTCGTCAGCCTGCTGCCAAGTGTAATTACCATTGGCGAAATCGATTTTAATGTCGGCTGTTTCTTTTTCCCTGCCTCTGATTCTGTCGAACAGGCCCATTGATTTTTCTCCTTAATAAATGGTTACACAAGAATAATATTCCAGTATTGGGGGCAAAGCATAAGGAAGCTTGATTCTCTGAGATATCAGAATCAGCTCCCATGCAATATTCAGTTCCCTATCCCTCAGTTTATTCCTCTAGAGTCAAGAATACCGTAACAAAAGCTCTCTGTCAATGTGATAGTCAGCTGTGCCATAGAAAGCCCTGCTCCGCTTCTTCCGAAAAGCCGGTATAAGCTCAGTAGCTCCTTTTAACACCGGCCCAGGTATGTCGCTGGAGGGCTGAGGGGTAATCGGGGGCAATACAGACACCCCAGCCGGCACAGGCAGGTTCGTTGATCTGCGTAATGATGGTACCCGCGGTGTTAAAGCAGTAGATAAAGCCGGCCTGACCTTCTTTGCTTTCAGCGGTCCAGAAGAATTCACCGTCGTGGCTGAGTCCCCTGCAGTCTGAGGTTGGAGGAGTGATTACTGATGCGGGGTTCAAAACCATGTCGGGCCACTGAGATATGTCCCAGCACTGAATCAGGTTGTCTTCAGTAAGAGTATACAGCCTGTCGTTGAAATAAGTGGAGCCGTATATCATACCGTCATAACCTGTTGAGGAATCTTTGGTGCCGTCAGGGAAATATCGGTTTATATCCCATTCCGTGACATAGAGGTAGCTGCCGTCGAAAGCGATGTCATAGAAGTAGTACAAAGACCAGTCATCTATGATGAGATCAAGGTCTCCGTTTTCCAGATCAAGGATAAACGATCTGGGGGCGAACGCATCAGCAATGTGCACTTCACCGTCTATCAGTTCAAGGTCGCAAAGTCTATAGTTGTCGTACTGGAACCAGTCGAGAACGGTGCCGTCCGTGTCCATGATGTAAACTTTTGAGTTAAAGCCCTGGTAGCAGGTATAGACTATTACATCCTTCGCAATGCCGGCTCCGGATATTGCGATTACTAAAAGTACAGCCAGTTTCATTCTGCCCTCGCTCAGTTTATTACTGTCAGTCAGCAGTTGTCTTGATCGCGCCTGACTTACCGCTTTTCGAATCATGTCATACTTGATTTTCAACTTATCGGCAACAGCGTGTTTGCTGTTCCCGTGGTTAACGACTCCTGAGTTTCAGCGCAAAGAAGAAGCTGACAGGAAACGAACATCCTCCAATCAGTCATGAGGTCAGCCCGGATCCATCACACGACGCTGCGCGTCCTGTGAATGCCGAGTTAACGAGAAAGCATTTCACAGCCATTAAGCCCTGGTTGTGGTATAGTTAGCCAGTGCACCTGATGCTTCTTCAATGGTTTAGACGGTTCTCCGCCATTGAAATGCAGTGCCGTATTCACAACTACTCTCTCGTACTGTGTATGCGAATTTTGGAAGAGTTGAACTGTTAACATCATGCTAAACGAATGGCAGGTCAAATGAAACACTATTCGGGGTCTTGCTCAACCTTGCTGCCGGGTATCAGTATCCTTGTGCTGCTTGTTATCGTTCTTGCAGTGCCCTCAACCTCACGCGGCGATACTGACGAGGAAAGGAATCCTCTTTTAAACGAACTCGAAAGGGTTTTCACCGCACACAACGCAAGTATCAGCCATGTCGCGGTTCTGAATCTGCAGGCCTTCAACCGCGATCAGGCCCGGTATATCATGATTGGCTGGGGAATCACCGAAAATCGCTCCTTCAATGGTAACTTCAACGATGAACTGTTCGGAATTTTCTTAGTGAACCCCGAACTGACCTGTATAACAGAAATCCTGGACATTATCCCGACTCCTCGATGGTTGGACTACGAACTGCTGATCGAGAGTGTGACCGCTGACTCGGTCGTCGTTGTCGGCCGAGGAGCAACCAGCCATGACAGTCCGATAAGGCGGGCGTACAAATGGGAACCATATGAGTAGGCACACCTGTCCAGCGTAACTGAATACAACGAATTCGTGAAATTTCCAATGACGGCACGCACCTGTATCCTGATTCGCTGCTTCCCGGGTGATTGTCACAGTTGGTCACTGTAGCCTGCTTGTAACTTCAAGGCCCAGCTTTATAGAAACACTGGAGATTTTCAGCAGAAGCAATCTTATGTAACCTCTTCAGGGAATACCTCCATTGCCCTGGAATGTACCAGTAATAAAGATTGTCTTATCATTTATCTGCAACTGCAATTGGGAAACTTTCCTTATGGACATTGAGGCTCGCATATTGTATCAATTTGTAGTAATGAACGAAATAAATCCTGAAGCTTGTTCTACGAAGAGAGGAAGATAACTATGAATCAAATGCGCAAACTCCTGTTTATTTTATATGGCCTTTTCATTGTTTGTCTTGTTTTCATGGGTATGCAGGAAAACGAGAGCAATAGTATGGCAGATGGCTGCAACGGTTTTATTATTCTAATCTACCTTGGACTAGTTGTAATTACTTATAAATACGCGAAATACGCAGGTCGCAATGCGATATTGTACATCATCGGCACCTTGATTATGCCGTATCTCATTCCCCTGATTTTGGCGCTTCTCCCAAAACACACACCAAAAACAGCGACAGAACAATACTCAAGTCAGCCGTCTGGTATTCAACACACTCCAGCCAGCAGTACGCGAACAGAGCAACAACCAGATACTCAACCCGGTTCAACCGAAAGAGCTTGTTCTGCGGATCAAACCGAAGTTTCCATGAGAGCTTCCGGCAATACGGCTGTAAACAATTCAGTACAACAATCTGAACAAAGTGTACTGGACAGTCAATTCTCTAAACTCAATATGTCAAATAATTACAGATTGGCCATGAAAGGACTCAAGTTCGGTGCTATATGCATCATATTCCTTGGTGTTATTACAACTCTGTTCACGACTGTTCAGAGTGGCCTATCCTGTCTGATTCCATTAGTGATGGGTTTGTCGCTGATAGCAGAAGGTGTCTGGATTCTGAAAACTCGAAGAGTTGACTGGTTAATATATATAGGTGTTTCATTTATTATTATAGCATTGCTAATTATTCGGCTCTCTGTTAAAGATCTGGTTGCTGGAGTCGGCCCAGAAGAACTTTCGGTGCATCTTATTGAGTTTGGTGTGGTACTGATTATCTCTGGCTGGATAAATATTGTAAGGTATAAGCGTTTCTCAAATGTTCCGACGATGAAGCCCTCGGATGCGATAAATACAACACTTATTAACCTCGTGTATGGAATTACAAGGGCCAACATCAAGCAGGACCAGGAGCTGATCGAATTCAAAACAGTAGAATTCAGCGGCAGAAAATCATGGAAGGCAAGACTGTCCGGAAACTCAGGTATCTTTGTTACAGGCAACGAAAAAAATGTTGTCATGGAGAGGAAATCAAGTATTCAAATAATTCCCGAAGGCAAATTCCTGCCCAACGCAATGACAAAAATGACTGTCAGAATGGGAGAAAAAACTTATAACGGCACAATCGATCAAGAAAACTATGCGAAATACAAAGCCTGGAAGAAATGAATTAATCCAGTGCTACATGCTGATCGTGGAATAGCAAAGAAAGATGATTTACATCTAAGCAGACTGACGTGAGAGTTCATTGGTGAGCTGGGAGTAAAATTTCCACTGGAATTATTCACTAAGTTCTTTTCATACACTAACCTTCCGCCACCTGTATCCTGATTCGCCTGCTTCTTTGCTCTGCAGCAGAAGATCATTTCTTCTATTCGGCGGATAGAGATGAATACCATGGTCTCCGGCATTTCCGGATCAACCTTCCCCTTTTCCAACCACTTTATGGTCTAACTGGATAGTATTATGACCAGTTAGTATTCCGTTTTGAGGACTGTGTCTAAAATTCCGCAAAGCCGTTTATCTGTTTGCAGAATTAGTTCGCGAAAACTGCCTTCTGCACTCAGGCAGTTCATTTATCCCCTCTTTACCCAACCACCTGTATTCTTACCTGCCTGCTTCTCGGGCGGTTGTCATGGTCTATGATCACAACCTGCTGCCAGGTACCTGTCAGGAGTCTGCCCTGCTCAATCGGGAATGTAATGCCGGGACCCATCAAAGCGGCTCTCATGTGGGAGAAGCCATTGTCGTCGCCCCAGGTCTCGGAGTGTCTGGATTTGATTGTTTCCGGGACAATGGTATTGAGAAGTTCCTTCATGTCAATTACGAGAGCCGGTTCATATTCAATGGTAGTGATTGAGGCTGTGGAGCCGATTACTGTGATGGATACTGTTCCCTCATTGATCTTCGATTGTTTTATTGTCTCCTGTACTTCTTCAGTAATGTTTACGATGTCTGAGAAGCCTTCTGTCTGTACTGTAATCGTTTTGCCGTGGGTCATCTGCGCACTCCTTTTTCTGGCTGGCAGTGGTATGTCAGTGTGGCTATCTCAACAGCACGCAGGCCCTGGAGGAGACATCTCCGTCCGCTTCAAGCCGGAGGATGTAAACCCCGGAGGATAAATCCTCTGTTCCAATTTCAGCGATGTGGTTGCCTGAAGGATAAAACTCGTTTGTTACTGAGCTTACAAGCCTTCCCGATGTATCGTAAAGTCCCATGGTTACTCTGGAAAAGCTTTTTAGAGTAAATGCCGCTGCGGCTACTGAGGAGATTGGATTGGGACTGATTGCTGTAAGATAAACGTTTGTTGTACTCTGCTCTTCAATACCAAGCCCGCCAGTGCCAAGAGTGCCGTCCAGCTTGATGTTCTGAGCAAAAACTGACTGGTATACTCCCCTGTCATCTTCCCATAATGTGATCCACTGCTGATCCCAGCTGAGAGGAGTGGAGACAAAATGCTCTCTTGCGCAAATTGCGTTTGATATCACAACGCTCTCCGAAGGCCAGATGTAACTGCCGGTACTATCCAGCATCATACACATGGCGATATCGTTACCTGAAGAGGTGCTCTCTTTGTAAAACACAGCTGCATCGCTGCCGTGGGATCGGGTTGAGATATAGCCTATCTCTTCATCCTGAAGCTCAATGAATGCCACTCCGTTGTCTGTCCACAACCTGTTGCCGTTGAGATCCATTCTCTGGCCGTAGAGACCATTCTGAGACTGCAGTTCATTCTGTTCACGCCAGAAAACGAAAACCTCTTCACCGTCTTCCATCACCGAGAGATAAGGTTCGGCATGATTCCTCAGAGGCATGATTGATGCAGGTGCGCCTCCGTCGTTCATCATGATCGCACCATCACAGGTGACATGCTGCACAAGGCTGGTTATGAACCCGGATGGAAGGGATTCTTCCCATGTGATGCAGAAACCGCCATTGCCGTCGGAGTGAGGAGGTGGTTGTATACATTGCTGTAAAACAGTTTCGTTTTCAGTTATCATGACGGGGTTGGACCATGCCGGGTTACCTGACAGGTCGTACCTCATGGCATAAATCCTCTTGTCCCACCCTTCTGCATTCGAGTAGGTGTATACAAGAATGACATCATCCGTTCCTGTCGGACAGAGTGAAGCTTCCCAGCAGTAAACAGCGTCACCATCGGGCTCCAGAACAATCCCGTCTCCCCAGAGAAGATTTCCGTCCGGCGTTATGCGCTGTATAACCGTACATGCGGAATCAGGTGCGGAGATTAACGACCAGGAGAGCACCACATCTCCGGAGTTTGTGGGCGCAGCCTGTGCAAATGTCGCGAAGGAGCTTGCGATAGAGGTATCCGAAAGGAGTATCCCTTCCTCTCCCCACAGCATATCTCCATCGGGAGATATCCTGTACGCATACACAGAAAACCCGGACCCTGACCAGACACTGAAAGCCAGAATGGCAGCACCCGAAAGATCTGTCGCAAGATCGTACTGCAAAACCAGTTCGTACGCAAAGCATTCGCGAACAAGTATCCCGTCCGAACCCCACATTGCGTTGCCCAGAAGGTCAAGCCGCTGCAGGCGCATATCCGAGCCACTGGCACCCTCGGCTGCCCATGAAACAAATGAATCACCACTGGTTCCCAGAGCAATTCTGGACCCGAACCCTTCCCCGGCAGCTGATGATATCATCAGGTTCACTCCGGGGTCGGAACTCCACTGGGCAAACAAAGAACAGACAATGACAAACAGGACAACTGTTGAAGTTTTCATGGCATACCCCCTACTGCGGCAAATTGAAAAATACCACCTATGTTAATACCAGTAAGTATGATGGTGCCGGGAAGATGTTGTCAAATACTCCTGACTCATGCTGCACGGGGGAGTGATTCGTTTCAGGCGATACAGCTTACCTGATCATACTCTTAGCGCAAAACAAGTATCTTCTCACAGAGGTATTTTGAACCCGTTTGCACCTGTATCAGATACATTCCTGCCGGGACAGTATGTCCGGACTCATTGGTACAATCCCATGACAAAGAGCTGGTTCCGGAGGGCATCCAGCCCTGGTGCGGAATGGCAATTCTCCTGCCGGCCGCGTCATAAACTGCTACGGAGGCATTTCCCGCGGATGCAAGATACACATCAATGGAAGCAGAATCGAAACAGGGATTGGGCCGGCAGACCAGAGAGGATCGGCTGTCACTGCTACCGTTGTTGATGCTGATGCCCGTAAGATCCTGATAACGCCCCCTGATTTCAACATCGTCTATGTAAGATCCGCAGAATGTGTTCTGTTCATCCGATCGAAAGGCGAAGCTTATCTGAACCTGATTCCCGATATGCCTGCGGAGATCCAGAACAATTTTGCTCCACCC
>JAIOSV010000025.1 GCA_021107435.1 Candidatus Sabulitectum sp.
CTAGCCTCTGATATAATTTTCCAGATCTCTGTAATAGTTTTCGTGTGGTCCTATCATTATCAGCTCTAGTGTTTGGGGGTCATTCAACTTGTAAGAGAGAAGGTATAGTGTTGTATGAATCTTGAATTTATAAACAAATACACCTTTCAGCTCTCCCCGTTTTTCCTGACCAATTTCAGGATTACGAATGATTTTCCTGATCTCACTGTCCAATGCTTTCTTCTCTTGTTTATGAAGTTTTCGAACACTTCTTGCGAATAATCTGGATTGAAGAATTTTCATAGGGTGCTATCCCAATTTATACTCAGTGTATTCACCCTGATTCATTTCTTCGATACCAATCAGGATATCCCTTATTAACCTGTAGGTAAGATCAGGATTCTCTTCAGCACACTTGCCAATTTTAGCCCAATACTCAATCTGCCCTGTTATTGATCTGTTTTCAACGTTACTAACAAGTTTTGCTTCTCGAACAAGATTCTCCGAGACTCTTACTGCAGTTGTCATGTTGCACCTCCTTCTGTTGCATACATAACTCGATTTGTTGCATTATGCAATGCTACCACAAAAGGACATTTCTCAGATATAGTATGTGAATGTACTCTAGCACCCGTAATAAATGGATTAGGAGCATTCTGTAAAAAGTTCCAAAATCCTCTTTGGTACCCCGAACCGAATTCGAACTCACCGTGTGGCCGAGATGAATGAACCACCCTTCAGTTTGTTAGATCTGGTCTTCTCTTTTGAAATTCCATGAGTTCCGCTTTTCTTCATAAGTGATTCCTGACCGGCAGTGTATTGCTCCGCGTGATATTCTGGTGTACTGGGTATGAATTCAGCGGTTTCCACGCGCAACTTGAACGAAAAGCCCTCTATGCCGCCAAACACCATCACGCAGAGCATTAGCAGGCCAGCAGCATAAAAGGCTACAAGTTTCATTTTCTCCTAACTTACCAGCATTGACTTGGCAAAGTCGCCGTGGAGCTTTCCAATTGCCTTCGCCAGATGCAGAGTCAATACAATGAGCGTCCCACCTGCTGCAACGACAAAAGGCATTGCATAGAATGGAATCCAGATACCGGGATCAACAAAGGGTTCGTGAAAAATGTACTGTATCACTGGTGCTCCAATTAAAGACAGCGCGGAGCTGAACAGTGTAACAATCAGAGTGAAGTAGATAATACCCAAAGGCATCAGCAGCAACATGTAGACTATTGTAGTCCATGTACTTCTGGTTGTTAGAATTATCTTGAACCTGGCCCACCAGTTCTCCCCTTCTCCTGGAGTTATGGCTCTTCTGGGCATTCGTACACCAAGCAGGGCTTCCACCATTCTGCCCTCGACAAAACCAATGCCTCTGAAGGAAAGCAGAAAAAGAAGGGCAATCGGAATTCCGATGATGAGCGGAAGAAAACCCAGAGAAACAGAAAGACCAGTTGTTGTCCAAGTGAAATAGGCAATTCCAGTAGCCAGGGAAAGTGTCATGTAAAGACATGCTGCCCACGCTTTTGGTTCTGCTATAACAGAGCAGAACCCCCAAATCCCCGTTTCTTCAGCTTTTTCTGAGGTAGCAAAAACAGGTGTTGTGATCTCCTCAATGTCGGAATACTGCTCAAATATATCTTCGGGTGTTCCGTACCTTTCTATGATTTCTTTAACAAGCTCGCTTTTGTCAGTGTCTGGTTTCTCTTCGGTTTCAACCTGCAGAGCAGTAGTGAGATGGTCTTCCGCATCGGCAAGGGCATCCTGAATTGTTGATTTATCAAGTTCCCGCATCGCATCCCGAAGGTCATCAAGGTATTTCTCAATGTGCTTATTCATGAGTATCACCTCCAAGAATTCTGTTCATCAGATTACATGTTCCATCCCAGAGAGCCTGCCATCTTTTAAGAGCCTCTCTGCCGGAATCAGTTATGCTGTAGTACCTTCTGGGCGGTCCCGAAACCGAGGGCTCAACTCTGCTGCTGAGAAGCTCATTTCTTTCAAGAGACTTGAGTACCGGATATAGGGCTCCCTGCTTGATCAGTTGAAAGTCCATGTCTTCACTCGACATTTCCTTGGCAATCCTGTAGCCGTACATTGGCTCTTCCGCTTGAGACAGAATTGCAAGCAATGCGAGAGAAGTAATACCCGAACTGAGCTCCCTGCTGAACTTTCGGTCCACAGTGCTGCTCACGCTCAATTTGATCTTCCTTTCAAAAGAGAAATACTGGTAACTTAACACTAATTACGAATGAATACTACTACATTCTTCATACTAGTGTCAAGTCCACACTACCAGCGATTAGACTATACCACCACTATCCCTTTATAAACCCGGTGAACCCCTGATACTCATTCTACAGCATACAAAATGAATCCGGGCTTGACCTTCAGTTGAAATGGAATAATGTAAAGGCAGTTCTTACTGCACTTGTGTTTCATTGAAAGGCTGAGCATAGTGATGAATGAAGAACACTTGAAGTTCGCTGACCTTCTTAGAGAATCAGAGGGCAATCTTTCTTCATTGCTTTCACTTTTTAGCAACACTCTTATTTTCATCTTCGACTCTGAAGGTAAATTCATATTCTGGCAAAGCAATGAACACTTCAGCCTTCATGTAAGCCCTGATCATTTCATAGGTAAAAGAGTCAGAGATATTTTCCCTCCCGATGTGTCTGTTCCCTTCGAAAAAGCCCATAAGAAAAACCTCTGCGGAAAAGTCGATGAATTCAGCTACAAACTTGATATGGAAACTCACACAGGATGGTTCAAGGCTACCTGCTCTCCTGTTTTTCGCAAGGGCATCTTCGATGGCTCACTGGTAATCGTAAGAGATGTCACTCAGGAGAAGGAGTCTACCGATGCACTACTGAAAAGTGAAGCGAACTACAGAACCCTGGTTGAGATGTCTACAATTGGAATTGCAATTATCTACGAAGGGAAATTGGTCTATGTTAATCCGGTAACCAGCGAAATTTTTGGTTTCAACCGGGAAGAATTGCTGGGCAAAGATTTCCTTGACTTCGTCGCACCTTCTGAACAAAGCAGGTTGAAACAGAATTATTCCAATCGTCTTAAAGGCAAAAACACGCCCCTCATCTATGAATCCAAAGCTGTCAAACACGATGGAAGCATCATAGACATTGAAATTGGTATACGATCCATCAGATATCAGGGCAAACAGTCAATCCAGGCTATCCTGAAGGATATCAGCCAGAGAAAGCAGTCGGAAAGAGACCTGTTATCCATTCAGGAAACCCTGAAGGAGACAGTGGTTGAGAGAACGAAAGAGCTCGAAGGCTACCGTGAAAACCTTGAGGCTATTGTTGAAGAAAGAACTACACGGCTGAGAAATACTGTAAGTCTTCTTCGAATCGAAATAGAAGAAAGAATTGTCGCTGAAGAACACGCAGAACATCTCAAACAAATCCTCAAGGCAATCAGGAGCATAAATCTGCTGTTGACAACAGAGACAAATGCCCAGGACCTTATTGACGGCACATGCATGAACCTTGTTGAAGCAAGGGGTTACATAGATGCGTGGATATTCCTGATAAACCTGGACGGATCTTATATGACAGCATCCGAAGCCAAGTACGGTGAAGACCTGAAATCCCTGAAAGACAACCTTATGCGGGGTTTCTACACTCCATGTATTGAAAAATCTCTGAATCAGACCCAGCCGTGGATATCCGATACTGAAAGAAGCATATGCACTGATTGTCCACTAATGCCGGACTCGAATGAACCCAAACGCATTATGTCCGGCAGACTGGAAAGTCATGACAGAACATTTGGTGTTCTTACCGTAACAAGCATTGGATCCGTACCACCGAATGAAGAAGAAGTGGTACTGTTCACAAAGGCTTGCGATGATATTGCTTTTGCTCTTTACAGTATTGAACATGAAGAGGCAAGAAGACTTGCCACTGTGGCTCTTACGGAGAGTGAAGGCAGGTACAAAGCGCTCTTTGAGAACTCCGGCGTGGCCATTCTCTTCATGGAAGAGGATATGATACTTGACTGCAATACCAAAGCAGCGAAAGTCTTTGCCTGCAAACAGAATGATCTGACAGGGTTGAGACCATACGAACTGTCACCACTGAAACAACCTGATGGAAGACTGTCAACTGAAAAGGCCATGGAGAAAATCAAAGCTGCCATCGAAGGCAAACCTCAATATTACCGATGGGTTCACACCAGAATGAACGGTGAACAATTCCCGGCGAAAATCAGTCTGAATGCTGTTGAGATCAGAGGGAAACACTATATCCAGGCAACGGTAAATGATATTACCTCCCGGGAAAAAGCTGAAACAGCACTGCGAAAAAGCGAAAAAAGCTACAGAACACTTTCCCACAATGTACCGGTGGGCGTATTTCGAAGTGACCCTGAGGGCAATGGAACTCTTTTGTCGGCAAATCCCATGATGGCAGCCATGTTCGGTTACAGCTCTCAACATGAACTGCTTGAAGAAAATCCTGACATCTTATTCACTGATGCAGAATCAAGAATGCTGTTTCTTGGCAAATTTGAGTCAGGTAGTGTGATTGAAAACCACGAAACACTCATGCGGAGAAAAGATGGATCCGAATTCTGGGCATCAATCTCTGCAAGGTATCTTCCGCCTGACGACAAGGATGAATTCGGCATAATCGATGGCATCATAACTGATATCTCCGAGAGCAAATTGCATGAAGCCGACCTTCAAAGGAATTTGAATACTCTTAAAGAAGCGATGGAAGGAACTGTCTCCGCAATGAGCCTGCTTGTGGAAATGAAGGATCCTTATACTTCAGGCCATCAGAAGGGAGTGGCTCTGCTGGCCTGCGCAATCGGCAGGGAGATGGGTCTGGATGAAAATACCATTGATTGTATCCGAATCGCCAGCACTCTTCACGACCTCGGCAAGCTCAATGTTCCACTTGAAATTCTAAACAAACCCGGCCCGCTGAACGAATTTGAAATGGATTTTCTCAGAACTCATCCCGGAGCCGGCTACGATATTCTTAAAGCCATTAAATTCCCATGGCCTATCGCAGAAGTCATTCATCAACACCACGAAAGACAGGACGGATCAGGTTATCCCAGAGGACTTAAGGGAAATGAAATTATGATTGAGGCACGAATAATTGCCGTCGCCGATGTTGTTGAAGCAATCGCTTCAAGAAGACCATACCGGGCCAGTATGGGCATTGATGTAGCGCTTGATGTTATCTTGAAAGGCTCCGGAACCTTCTTTAACGAAGAGGTTGTAGACAGCTGCCTCAGGCTCTTTAATGAAAAAAACTTTTCCATTATCGATCACGATACTGAAATTGCCAGGGTTGATCTAATTCCCTGATCAATCTCATTACTCATTACCGGCTAAGGAACCCGCCTCCCTGTAGGTAACGCACTGAACAGACTCCACTTTTATATCAAAATACAGTATTTCTCCGGCAAGCGGGTGATTTCTGTCAACAGTGATCTCGTCACCCTCAACAGATTTCACGGTAATAACCTGAGTATTACCCCTGTCATCCTGAGCCTGGAACTGCATACCGGGCCTTATATCATCAATGCCGGAAAATGCTTCTTTCCTGAGTACACTGAAGAGATTCGGGTTAATCTGCCCGTAACCATCCTCAGGCTGTATTTTCACGCTGAATTCATCACCGGCTTTCTTTCCAGTAAGTTCTTTTTCAAGACCCGGAATAATTGCTCCGGTTCCGTGCTTAAAGGCAAGAGGTTCCCCATCTGATGAAGCATTGATTACCTGACCTGCTTCATTCTTCAGCTTGTAGTGTATAGATACGATACAATCTTTCGCAATAGTCATTATGGCTCCTGATTCCATTTAAGGTTGCAGAGAAGGTGCCATACTACAACGAAAGAAGGCTATCCGTCAATTGCTGCTCCACCTTGCGGAAGAAGGATGTACAGACCCTGAAAGGTCAGTTAACAACAACTGTTCTGTGGCTTGTAAACGAGTGACCATCATTGACACCGATGAAGTATACTCCCTCATTCAGTCCATTCACAGTAAAGCTATACTCTCCCGGACCAAATGCTCCGCTCACAACGCCTGCGGTCTCCCTGCCGGTAACATCGTAAACCATCACGGAAAGCTCACACTGAATCGGAACTGATACTGATACACTGAATGGTACAGACACAGGATTTGCTGTGGATAAGCTGAAGCTCAATCCTGTATCCGCCTCTTCTCTTGAAATACCGGTAGAAGTCCATCCCGCAAGAACAGCCATCATCCACCACCAGGCTCTTCCCTTTATGGTGCAGCTCTCATAAGTGGTATGAGCGCATTGTTCTTCGGCGTATTGAGGGTGCTGGGAAGGCACATCTGTCCCGCCATACTCATAGGTATTCTGCTCCCAGGAGGAGGTTGATGGATTGAACCACCAGCAGTCAAGGTCGGCAAAGTCATACAGAACCTTGTCGTTTGCTGCGCAGTAGTCTCTGATCTGATTATTCCTCTGGAGCCTGTTGTAACCGCCTGAGCCTGTTCCCTGTGCATTTCCGGTAAGGTAGATAAAAGTAACGTCGGGATACTCCCCTTCAAGCATGGTCAAGGCATCCAGATAGGCCTGTACCTGTGCCTCGCTGTAGGAATTACACTGGCAGCACCACGACCACATGGAGGTGTCCAGTGTTGGATTGTTGTCCAGAACCGCCCTTGTCAGATCCAGCCCTGCGGCTGTTTCCCAGTAAAGAGCAGGAGTGATATATGATACAGTTTCCTGGCCGTCGAATACACAGTATGCTCCGGAAACCGCTGGAAGATACCGACTTCCTATCTCGCAGTCGTAAAACGGATCATCATCCTCCACAAACCCAATCCCATATGTCAGCTGACCACCATGAGAAGTATGGGCATAGTGAGACTGAATGGTATTCTGAGCTGCCGTGATCCAGATCGATGGTATTTCATCAAGATCAGCACAGGTGTGATCAACCACTATTCCCTGAGCAAAAACGGAACAGGCTGAAACAAACACAATTAATAACAAATTTAAGTAACGCATGACACATCCTTCCTATTCGAAAAACAACCCCACTCCAGCAGAGAATAACACATTTACTGCTTTCGGAACATCAATACACAAATTCTGACTTGAACCGCTCCCTATGTCAAGCAGCCAGGATTGCTTCCGGAAGTGAAATCACTCTAATCCTCATATTTTCATATCAAGCAGTTTCCCGCCGGTATGCTTTTTGCTATAATCGTATCGGGAAATACTGTTTGCAAGTTACTGGTTATTGCTGTCAGTGCAATGAAAGGACGTGGATCTATGCGTTTCATCTTTATGGTAGTCGTGCTTATCCTGGCCTCCTCCGCATCAGGCGCAAATTTCATAGAACAGACAGACTGGGCCGGTGGCCCAGGAGTTCAAGGCCCGGTACTCTCATGGGAGAATTACTTCGATACATCAACCGATATAGACTGGTCCTCAAGCCCCGGAGAACTGCTTCTTCAGGAAACAACCCCTGAAGACTCAAAACATTCATCGAAAGGATACGAGACAATTGGCTCTCTAATCTCAAGTATCCTTGAGATGCCTGCAGACACAAGAGATGATGAATTCTGGGGAAACATATTCTGGGACGCAGGCCTGCCTCCAGGCACTGAAGTATCCTTCAGAATCAGAGGCTCTGATGATGCCGGCAACATGGGATCGTGGTCAGATCCGATAATGGAGTGGGGTAAAAACATCAGCGATATTCTGGATGAAGAATTCGCCTACTTCCAGTACGAAGCCACTCTGGCAACAAGCAACACATCAATTACACCGGAACTGTTCTCCATCGTAGTAACATTCGAGGTTGATTCAGGCGGCTTCTGGGTACCCGGAATAAGCGGAACAAACGAATCTCTGAATGATGTTTGTTTTATCGATCCCTTCCGAGGATGGGCTGTGGGAAACAACGGTGTCATTCTGACAACCTTCAACGGCGGTGAGAGCTGGGAATACCGGCCAAGCGGTACAACAAAAAATCTGAACAGTGTGTCATTCGCAGATGAGGCGAATGGATGGGTTGCCGGAGCAGGCGGACTTATCCTAAGCACGGAAGATGGCGGAGATGTCTGGAATTCGCAGATAAGCGGAGTAGCCGGGGAATTGAACGGAATTTCTTTCAATAACGAAAATTCCGGCTGGGCTGTAGGAGCGGGAGAAACAATCCTCGCTACCTACAATGGCGGGTCTTCCTGGGAACAGAGACACAGCGGCTCAGGAGTTCTTAATGGAGTTCACTGTGCTGATAACATGAATGTTACTGTAATTGGTAATGGCGGTCTAATTCTTGGCTCAGTTGACAGTGGTGATGTCTGGACTCCCCAGACAAGCGGAGTCACAGAAAATCTGAATGATGTATTCATGGCAACTCCAAACATCATATACGCAGTGGGCGACTGGGGAACAATAATCAACTCAAGTGATGGCGGGCAGACCTGGATATTGCAGCAGCAGGACACACTACCAACCAGCGACACAGTTTACGATCTTATGTCTGTAGATTTCGTAAATTCATTTACAGGCTGGGCAGTTGGAACTGCCGGTGTAATCCTCTACTCCGAAAGCGGCGGAGAAAAGTGGATACTCCAACCGGGAAATAAAGCAGATGAAAGCCTTCTGGGCATAAGCGCAGTTAGCGAAGAGCATGCAGTCTCCTCAGGATTCAACGGTACAGTTCTTCTTTACGATGCCGCAACGGGTATTGAGGATGACCCTGTTGAACCCGGAACCGGTATGGAGATCATGCTGTATCCGAACCCTTTCAGATCATCAACAAAAATCAGGTTTACCCTTGAAACTTCTGCCAGTGTTGAGATAACAGTGATCGATCTTTCAGGGAGAATAGTTAACAGGATATTCTCGGGAGAGAAAGCATCTGGCCATCACAGTATTGAATTCGCAGGAAGGAATCAGTCAGGTGATTTGCTGCCGTCAGGTGTATACCTGTGCGTGCTTCGTTCCGGAGAAAAAACAGTATCGAGTCCCATGGTTCTTATTCGCTGAGGTTTGTGAAGCGAGGAGAGCTGATTGAAGGAAATCAGCTCTCCTTCAGTTGATTAATCTTCGCAAGAAACGAATACAGTGGCTCGCTATCATACAGCAACCTGTACATCTCAAGTGCTTTTTCCCTATGCTCATTGTCCCGCAGGATGTTGTGAAGCTCAAAATGCAGTTCCGCTTTCTGTTCATCCACACTGCAGCAAGCAAGCATTTCTTCCAGATTACTTACGGCTCTGTCCAATTCAGTTTTCGAGAGAATCAGTTCCTTTAGAAGATTGCTCCTGAACACCAGTTCTTCATTACCCGATTTATCAGTTAGCTGACTGACTTCCTTATTAAGCGCGTCGGCATCCGAATACTTCTTCTGACAGTAGTATAGATCAACCCTTTCAAGCTGGCATTTACACAACTCCTTCTTTTGCTCAGTCTTGTCAATCAGATGAAAAGCCTTTAAATAAGTTTTTTCCGCCTCATGATACCTTTCTAGTAGCTTGTATAGATTGCCAAGTTTGACGATGTCTGAGATCAGACTTGACTGGTAAACCAATTCTTCACTGATAGTAAGGCTTTCCAGATAAAAATACAGGGCATTTTCATATTCTCCCTGTTTGATGAAAAGAAGTCCGATGTTCCATAATGCGATTGCAGTGCCTGATCTGTCCCCAAGTTCCCGAACCACCTTAAGATGCTTTCTGTAGCATATCATTGCCTTAGCGTAATTGCTCTGCCGAACATATACTGTTCCCATGTTCCCAAGAGTCGCGGATATTCCCGCTTTATGTCCGAGTTCTTTTTCAATGACCAGTTCTTTATTAAGACATTCCATAGCCATCTTGGGATTTTTCTGACTGCTGTATGCGATTCCAAGGTTTCCGAACGCTTTTGCTTCCCCTCTTCTATCGCCAAGTTTGATTGCCAGTGCAAGATGTTTCTTGAAATACTCCATTGCCTTATGAAAATCTCCCCGGGTAAATTCAACAATACCCATATTCACAAAAGCATGTGATAGCTCTTCCAAGTCTGACGCTCTACTGGAAATCTCAAGTTGTTTCTCGTAGTATTTTGTTGCCTCGTCACAATTTCCTTTGCGCCAGTGGATAACGCCTATACTTCCAAGTACCTTTGAGGTACTCTCTATGTTACTGATCTCCCTGAATTCCTTTAGAGATGACAGTAAAAGTACCTGTGCCTTATCGTATACACCTTTTTGAGACAGATGACTTCCGAGTCTGTATTGGGCTTCAGCAATTTGCTGTCTGTCGCCAATCCTCTCTGCGAGTTTAAGAATAGTCCTGCAGGTTTTTTCAGCTCTATCCCATTTTCCCGATACTTGCTGAACAAGAGCCTGGTTCGAGAGAATCATTATGTATTTCAGTATCGATACCAAAACATTAAAGTCTTTAAAACCAGGAGCACTGATTGACTCGAAAATCGCAGTACCACTGGTCATGAGTACCTTTTCTGTCCAGAAGTAAAATTGATTCAGCTTGTCATACATTTCGATAGCTTCATAATTTCTGTAGTTTATCCTTGAATGGTCGGCTGCAAGCTCGTAATAGTGAATCGCGTCCCTGAGCATATTCGCCTTTTCATAGTGGTACGCCAGGCTGTTATACTGGTCTCTGTCTTCCGGGAAGAGCCTCAGTACAGCTTCGGCAGCTTTCCTGTGAAGTTTTCGCAGGTCGCCTCTCAACTGCATATCGTATGAAGCATCACGAAGAAGGGGATGCCTGAATGAATACAAACTGTCCACCGGTGAAGAAGTCCAGATCAATTCCCTTTCCCCCGCTTTAAGTAAGGCTAAGGTATCTTTGGAATTATGCATCGCTGCAAGTACTTTTGAATCAAACTCCTGACCAAGTATTGAAGCGGATTGTACCATCTCCCTGAGTGCTTCAGGAAGTCTGTCAAGCCTGGCAATAATGACTGTTTTTATTCCAGCCGGGATTTCATGTTCTTTTCGTATGAGACTGCCTACACCGCTCGCAAAATAGATGTGCCCGTTCTCAAGCAGATAAAGACAGAATTGCTCCAGGTAGAATGGATTCCCTTTAGTTCGAGAAATAATAAATGAGCTGAGTTCCTTTTCAGAAGGATGTTCAATGAGATTTGTAATCAATTCCAAAGAGTATTCATCTGAAAGAGCATCAAGTGTGATTTCCAGTCTGGGAATATCACCCTCCACATCAAGAACCGACTTTGATCCGTCATCATTGAACCTGCTGGAGGCCATGATTATCAGTGGGTAGTCTTTCAGACTCCTTAAAAGAATCTCAAAAGCCTTGCTTGAATCACTGTCAAGCCACTGCAAATCTTCAATAATTATGATTGTAGGATGCAGTAGTGACAGTGCGCAGAACAGCTCGTTCAAAGCATAAAGAGTATTCTCGAAACGTCCTACGGCATCAAGTGTCTCATAGAAAGATCCCCCCCACGAGAACCCAAGCATAGCCCCAATAACTGAATGCAAATTTTCAAGAGAGTCCACTGCCGCATCTGACACAGTTGTATCCTCTATCTCAAGAAGATCCTCAATAAGTTCTTCCCAGATTTCCTCAAAGACAATTTTGTTATCGGTCTTTGTTTGAGAATCTCCCTGATTAAAGAACTTCCTCAGAAAACTTGTAAATGGATTAAGGCTTTTTCTGAGAACATCATCCGTCTTGAGCGTTATTGTTCTGAACGAGTTTGACAGTTGTTCAGACAGCTCAAATAGATACCTGGATTTCCCCGTTCCCAGATCACCATATGCGTAAAGAATCCCTCCTGTTCTCTCTTCTTCCTGACTTGACACAATAAAGTCTGCGGCGCTCTTCAATTCATTGTGTCTCCCTACGAACTTGTCACTGATAAAGTTCCTGCTTACTCCTCTTCTGCCGCCAGCCAACTCGAAAACTTCAACCGCCTGTTTCTTTCCTTTCAGAACAAGGGGTTTCAGGGAAACGGTCTGATATTCAATCTCAAGGTTTTTAAGAGCCCCGGATGACAAAAGAATCTGATTCCATTGAGCTTTACCCATAATTCTTGCTGCTGTGTTAACCACATCGCCAATAGCCGTATAAGTGCATCTGGGTTTTGATCCCAGGACTCCTGTATAAGCGATTCCCTTTGTCATCCCGGCGCGGATATCCCAGCGGGTATCTTCACGCACAGATAGAATGAACTCAAGTGCTCTTTCAACATTGTTTTCATATGCTACCGGGGCTCCGAAAAGAACCAGTGCTGTAGCGCCTTTGTCATCAAAGAACAGCCCATTAAAATATCCACCAAACCCCGCAGTGGCATTCAACAACATACTGGCGAATTCATTCAATTCTCTGGAATCATCCATTTCGCGGAAAGAAATAAAGATAGATACTACCTCACGGAATTCACCGTTCATTTCCCCAATTCCCAGCACTTTCCTGTGAGTGAAATAACTCGCTGTCTTGGTTCCAATGTCAGGAAGATCAGAAATATCGTCTGAGTATTCCCTGAAAGAGTCATCACAAACAGATTTTATCAGCATCGGAGAGTAATCAACAAAAACGACCTCACCGGGCAGACATGAGTCAGTAGCTCTGGCTGAATCGACAATTGCCTTCCCCCGGAAGAAAAAGGCTTTCCTTCTGGCTTTTCCCACAACTCCCCAGGAAACCAGCCCCTGAGAAACACCAATTCGCGCAGTAATAGAGAACTTTCCAAATGGAGTGCTTTCAGGTTCTTCGCTGAACTGATTTTGAATCATTCTGACAAACAACTCTATTTCATGCATTGACTTCGAAGGAAAAACCGCACTGATAGCATCTCCCGGAAAACTTGATACAAAGCCACCGAAAGAATGGATTTCTTTAATAATTGGCTGAAAAGTACCATTCAGCATCTCAGAGAGAATCTCTGATCCCTCTTTACCATATCTGTACAGTCTTTCAGCCATAGACGTAAAGCCCGATATATCAATAAATACAGTGGCAGCGTCTATCTCACCCCTGCGGACCCTGTTTGCGATCTGATCCTGAATGAAACGTGGAATCACATTAAGCAATAATGTCTCCTGTCAAGGAAATACCGGTTCACTGCACATCACCCAGAAAGAAATATAGTGTTCGACGGAGTAAAACACATTTGCTATAAGGTCAGAAAGCGCAACCACCGTTAATGGTGTAGAACCGGAGCCCGATTTGTGTTGTATTGCCTGGCGCCCCTGACACGATTCGAACGTGTGGCCTACGGTTCCCTCAGGTAACCTGCCGGTTACCATTCGGGGACTTTCAGTTATAGGTAACCGAAGATCCGCGCGAAGCGTGCAACCGCCGCTCGGTACCGGTACCGGTTTCCTTCTTCACTACTGTTGCCATCTCTCCTGCTTCTTACCATATCCAGACACGCTAGCCTTTCCAATTCTATTGGATTGATGACTAAGTCTGGGCCAGATACCTGTCTTTAAGTTATGATGGGATACTACTGGAACTAGCTTTGTCAAGTACCATTGTTTTATAGCCTCGCTCAATTGAACGACAATACCTCTTAAATTTTTGATTTATCGCAATACCATTCGCAAACATAAATATAATTAGAATATATATAACCATCCATACCCAACTCTGAATATAACCTGTCTTTAGTCGCAAAACCATACTCACGCAAAATAAAAACTGCACAAGGAAAAGAACACGAACTAATCTCATCTTGCCAATATGTGATGCTATTTCTTCAGCAAATACCTTACTGTTCTCCATCAAGAAAAACCGCATCTCTCCATGCAGTCGAGTTAAGCAGGATTGCATATACGGTGTCCATTTTTTTATGTCAATCTCATACCCCGATAGTACTGGGCTACAAGTAAGTTTACTTCTATTAGCTATTAAATATGCTTTTATCCTTGTCCGTTTTATCGCATTTAATCTCCATTCGAATGCCAGCCACCCCAAATACTCTGATACAACTCCTACTGAATAGGTAATAGAGAGTAGGACAAAAGCAATAATTAAGGAGTTCCCTGTTCCAAGAACATCCACAACACTTCCCGCTATCTTTTCATATTCAATTATTCCACTATTAATCCCCAATATGAGAATTGCAAGGATGACTAAATTGCCAGCAGCAAGATACTCAAATACAATAAGTGTTGTTTTCATAACATGCCCCCATTAAAGCAATGCAAAATCTCCTGAAGAGCAGGAATATATTCAAACTCAACGATTGCGTTACTTAGATTTTGCTGTGTGTTAAAATCGTGTCTAATCGCAATTACTGCAAGACCAGCTTGTGTCGCTGCGGTAACTCCTGATTCAGAGTCCTCAATAGCCAGCCCATTAGCCGGTTTGATGCCAAGTTGCTTTAGCGCTATTCTGTACGGTTCTGGATCGGGCTTCTCTGAGGTTACATCATCAGAGCTAACTATTGAATCAAACATGTCTCCTAATGACAATTTAGAGAGAATATAGTCAATCATCCATTTGCGACTAGAACTTACCAAGGCAATACGTATATTAAGCTGATGCAAATCTGTAAGTAGTTTAGATACGTTTCGTGTTGAAACAAGATGATTCTTCAGCAAATAAAAATACTTTTCTTGAAATAGCTGATCGTATTCATCCAGATCAGCATGTACATTGCTGTGCTCAATATAATTATTGGCTACTTCCTGACGTGGTCGTCCCATCCACCTCTTGTATAAGCCCAGGCTAGCATCACCCCCAAGGCTGCGAACAGCTAAAACATGTGCAAGCCCTTTGAGAGGCTCAGTATTTACAAGAACTCCATCCATATCGAAAAGGACCGATCTACATTCAAAACATTTTCCTTCAACTCTCATTCATTCCTCCGGAGCATCTAGTCTTTTTGTGTTCCAGTAATGCTTTAACCATAATGATACTGCCAGCCCAACACATCCGTCAACAATTATAGATTGAAAGTTAAAGCACTATGTTCCGAAGAAGAAGATCGAATACCCCCGTTAATGGTGCAGAGCCTGCCTGGCGCCCCTGACACGATTCGAACGTGTGGCCTACGGTTCCCTCAGGTAACCTGCCGGTTACCATTCGGGGACTTTCAGTTATAGGTAACCGAAGGTCCGCGCGAAGCGCGCAACCGCCGCTCGGTACCGGTTTCCTTCTTTATTACTGTTGTGCTTTACTTTGTATTGCCTGGCGCCCCTGACACGATTCGAACGTGTGGCCTACGGTTTAGGAAACCGCCGCTCTATCCTACTGAGCTACAGGGGCACCGGCATAAAGAATGGCAATTATGCAGAGATATGAAAGGTTCGTCAAACCCGTGGAACTTCTTCAAGCAGTTCAGCGGCCTTCAGAGCCAGGTAATCTGCAAAGAGCATTCCCCCGGTGTTTGGAATCATCAGGTTTCCCTTCTTCTTTACAAAACCTGTATTCAATAAATCAGCGAGGTCAAGCTTGAAACCGAATCTTTCCAGTTCCTTCAGATCAACCCCGTTTGTATTCCTGAAACCAAGAGCGAGAATCTCATGAGCTGCATCCTCGTCGGTTAGCTCTTCGCTGAACTCCTCGGGCAGATTCCCCTGTACAACCGATGATTCATACTCTGGAATATCGCTCACATTCCAGCTTCTTCCGGCGCCGGTGAATGAATGTGCGGAAGGCCCGATGCCTATGTAGGGTGTTCTGTCCCAGTAGGAAGAGTTGTGTTTCGATCTGTACTTATCTTCAAGGGCATAGCTGGATACTTCGTAATGAATGTAACCGTTCGCTGTCAGCATTTCATGTATCCGATAGTACATTTCAGCACACTGATTTTCCGAAGCCTTTTCTCCCCTGTCACCCATGGGAGTTCCCGGCTCAAGCGTAAGATCATAGGCTGATATGTGCTGTGGCATAAAGAGAAGGGCTTCTTCGATATCCTTTTTCTGATTTTCAGATGTTTGCCCGGGAAGACCGTACATGAGATCCAGGCTGATATTGCGGAAGCCCATCTTCCTTGCCAGTTTCAGGGATTCCCTTGCTTCATCCGCTGAGTGTATTCGACCAAGGAGTTTCAGGTTCATATCACTGAAACTCTGAACTCCAACACTTATCCGATTAAAGCCGGCAAGAAACAGTGCAGAATAACCAACGGCATCAAGAACTGCGGGGTTGGTCTCAATTGTCACTTCTTCCATAGAGGGGGTTTTCACCGCACCTATAAGGCGCATCCAGAATTCCGGAGGCAATAGAGATGGAGTTCCACCACCGGCATAGAAGGTACGAAACTGTATGTTTCTATTTCTGGTCCTTTGGATGAATTCTGTATGAAGGGCTGAGCACATGCCTGAAGTATCATCCGGCTTCTTCACTGAGGTAAATGCGCAGTAAGAACACTTCTTCAGACAGAAAGGCACATGTACATAAAGCCCTGTTCCTTCAGCGGTCAATGGATATCCTCAAATTTCTGTATATCATTGATGTTTAAGTTTATACTCCTGCGATACATTTCTTGATTAATTCTACTTTCTCTGAATCTTTTTTACCTCTTCCTCTGTTGCGATACCCATCAAGTAAACTGGCTTGATAAACACTCAAAAATTGATTCAGGTTCAGTTTTTTTAAATCCTGCACCGGAATGCAGACAATGCTCCAATTCAGAAAACTCAATTCCGCTGAAACACTCAAAGTCTCCATCCGACGCAATCCCTACTATGTAACCATTCCTTTCAAACTCGTTTTCTTCCGGATCAATAAGCTTAAAGCCTTCTGATCTCATCAGTTCATGTATCTCAGATAGTTTGGCAGAAAACAATTTATCCTCAACCAGAATATCAATGTCATGAACTTCAATCGGATCTTCCATGAGTTGAGATAAAGCCAGAGAACCATATAATATTGGCACTGAACCAATACCATTAAGGATGTCCGCTAATTCAAGGAAAATACGCATTTCAGTCTGATGCTCTGCCATAGGAATAACCGCTCTTTTGTTAACACCTTTTGTAGAAGCACCTGCACGCAGAATAGGTATTTCCTTCAATAATTTATTCCGGTCCTGTAGCCGTCCAGCTGCCGCCCAGATCAGAAACGCCGCTGTGGCCGGTGCTGAGGTTGTACTCCACTGAAGAATCCCAGAGACCGATTAAACTGTCACCTGTGGCGAAGGTTCCGCTGAAGGAGAAAACATACTTTAGAGTGTCGTGATCAATTGTATCATTCCAGCTGAATGCAGAGTCGTCAGCAACGGAGATTGAAGGGCATAACCAGGTGCGAATATCCGTTGTGTCGGCATAAATATGTTCAACAGTCATAGTCCAGTCGGTAATGGTCGGGTGATTCAGAGAAAAGGTAATCGGTATCAGGTCAGCAGTTTCCCCGATCCAGCCGCCGTTGTTCCAGCCTGTTGGACCGGATGGATTACTGTCTTTCCCGCAGGCCATTACCGCAATAATGGTAAACAGAACTACTGCGATTGCTTTACTCATGTTCTTCTCCTTTTCAGTCCCTTTTGAGAACTGCGAGAAATGCTTTTTGAGGAATCATTACTTTACCTACCATCTTCATTCTCTTTTTTCCAGCCTTCTGCTTATCGAGGAGCTTCCTCTTCCTGGTTATGTCTCCACCATAGCACTTGGCTGTTACATCCTTCCGGAGAGCACTGATGGTGGTTCTGGCGATGATAGCGCCGCCGATTGTTCCCTGAATTGGAATCTTGAACTGCTGCCTGGGTATTGCTTCCTTCAGATTCTCGCAGGCTCTCTTTGCCCATGCGTTGGCTCTGTTCCGGTGAACAAGCATGGAAAGTGCATCCACCTTCTCATGGTTAACGAGAATATCTACCTTCACCAGATTGCCGGGTTGATAATCGGAAGCTTCATAGTCAAAGCTGCCGTAACCCTGAGTGACTGATTTCAGTTTGTCATAAAAATCGTAAACGATTTCAGCCAGCGGCATATCCACTTTGATTTCAACCCTTCTGGCGCCGACATAGGTGTTGGAATAGTTCTGACCTCTTCTGTCCAGAAGCAATGTGGTAACAGGGCCAATGTATTTGTCCGGCATAATCACCGATGCTTTGATGTATGGTTCTTCTGTAAGCTCTATGCGGGAAGGATCTGGATACAGGTTGGGGTTATCTATGTACTTGACTTCTCCATTGGTCAGTGAAACCCTGTAGAGTACAGTGGGAGCCGTTAAGACAAGACTCATGCCGAACTCTCTCTCCAGCCTTTCCTGAACAACTTCAAGATGAAGAAGACCGAGGAACCCGCATCTGAAGCCAAAGCCAAGACCAACTGAATTGACTTTCTCAAAAATGAGGGAGGCATCGTTCAGCTTCAACTTATCCATTGCCAGAGCAAGGTCATTGTAGTCCTCACTGGAAATGGGAAAAAGACTTGAAAAAACAACTGGCTTAGCCAGGGCAAATCCATCCAGAATCTCTTCTGACGGGTTTAATTTTGCAGTAATTGTTTCTCCGCTCCTAACATCGCTGACGCTCTTAATCCCTGCAATTATATAACCTACATCTCCATTGGAGAGAACTTTACACTTCTCCCGCTTGATACCGAGATGGCCAATTTCCTCTATTCTGTATTCATTGCCTTTAGCCATAAGAAGAATATCCTGATCGCTTCTCATTACTCCATCCACCACCCTGAAATAAGCAATCACTCCCCTGTAGGGATCGAAAATACTGTCAAATACTCTGGCTCTGAGTGGAGCGTCAGGGTTTCCCGCCGGAGGTGGCACCCGCTCCATAATGGCTTCAAGAAGTTCCTCAATGCCCTGCCCTGTCTTGGCGCTTATTAATATGGCACCATCCGGATCAAGACCAAGTTCGTTGTCGATTTCATACAGAGTCTCATAAATGTCTGCTGATGGAAGATCGATTTTGTTCACAACTGGAATTATTTCCAGATCCTGCTCCATGGCCTTGTAAAGATTGGCCAGAGTCTGTGCTTCAACTCCCTGAGCCGCATCGACCACAAGCAGGGCACCCTCGCATGAAGCCAGCGCCCGACTCACCTCATAGCTGAAGTCAACATGTCCCGGGGTGTCGATAAGGTTCAGTTGAAACTTTTCACCGGCTTTGTTCTCACAGTACATTGTCACTGCTGTACTCTTGATTGTAATACCGCGTTCACGCTCAATATCCATGGAATCAAGCATCTGGTTATGGAACTCCCGGTCACTCACTGAACCGGTTGCCTGGAGAAGCCTGTCAGCAAGGGTTGATTTACCATGATCTATGTGAGCTATTATGCAGAAATTTCGAATATTTTTTCGCAAGTTTTTCCTCCCGTGTTGAGTGTAATATGTTTGGTATTCGGCAGTCATTCCAAACAGCTAAAAAAAGGGGAAAAAAATGCCTATTTTCAAGAAGGATAAAAAGCAGAAAAATAAGAGCCAGGAAGAATCAGATAAATCCCTTCAACTTATTAACAACTGCGAGATTGGAGAGGGAACAAAAATCTGGAATTTCGTAAACATCTACGGATGTGAGATAGGCCGAAACAGCATGGTTGGATGTTTTTGCGAGATACAGAAAGGCGTCAGGATTGGTGATCGCACCCGAATTCAGAGCCACACTTTTATCTGTGAACTGGTTGAAATCGGCAGCGACTGCTTTATCGGCCACGGCGTGATGTTCATTAACGACGTTTATCCTCCTCAGCCTGACCCTTCAGAATGGAGAAAAACGGTGATTGAGGATGGAGCCAGTATCGGATCCAATGCCACAATTCTTCCGGTGAGAATAGGAAAAGGTGCCGTAATAGGAGCCGGTGCGGTTGTAACAAAAGATGTACCCGCCGGAGCAGTAGTTGCCGGCAACCCCGCCAGCTTCATGAGATACCGCAATGACGGTAAGGGGGAATAAAAGCTTTTGAGATCAAGGATATACAGGGTAATCCCGAAAATACCCCACAGGCTGGAGAATCTTAAAAAGATAGCCGGAAACATCTGGTGGAGCTGGAACAAGAATGCGACAGCTCTCTTCCGGTCCATAGATCCTGATCTATGGGAAAAAACACACCACAACCCTACACTGCTTCTCGGAAGAATCAGCCAGATCAGACTTGAAGAGTTATCGGAAGACCCTGTGTTTCTTTCATCGCTGGATGAAGTCTCAAACCAGATGGACGAGTATCTTGCCCGTCCCTCCTGGTTTGTGAAACACCACGCCAACACTGTCGACCAGGGAGAGGTAATAGCCTACTTCTCAGCTGAATTCGGGCTTCATGAGAGTCTGCCAATCTACTCAGGCGGTCTTGGCATTCTGGCAGGTGACACCCTGAAAAGCACAAGCGATCTTGGTCTGCCTGTTGTGGGAATCTCTATTCTCTACCGACTGGGATATTTCAACCAGTACCTGAACAGCGACGGGTGGCAGCAGGAAAGCTACTCCGTCAATGACTACTCTAACATGCCGGTGGAAAGAGTAAGAGATTCAGGCGGAACCCCCGTAACAATTGCAGTTCCGATGGGGAATGAAAGAATATTTGCAGCTATCTGGCAGATAAAGGTGGGGAAGGTCATACTTTACCTGCTTGACACCAATCTTCCGGAAAACTCACAGGAGTGCAGGGACATTACAGGGCAGCTGTACGGTGGAAACAAGGAAATGCGGATTCGGCAGGAGATTCTCCTCGGCGCGGGTGGCATTATGGCTCTGCGGGCCATGGGGCTTACTCCCGTGGTAAGACACATAAACGAAGGTCACTCAGGCTTCCTTATCGTTGAGATGATAGCTCATTACATAGAAACCGGACTGTCATTTGCCGAAGCCAGAGAAATGGCTACTGCAGGAAATGTATTCACAACACATACGCCGGTGCCTGCCGGTAACGAAGAATTCAGTAACGATCTTGTTCTCCGGTATCTTCGTCCCTACCTTGACAGAGTGGGATTGAATAATCAGACATTTCTTGATTTCGGAAGCCAGCCATCATCTCCAAATTTCTCTATGACCGTTTTCGCTCTGAATTTCTCCCGCAAAGCAAACGGTGTCAGCAGGCTTCACGGCGAAGTATCCAGAAACATCTGGCAAAGCGTCTGGCCAAGACTGCCGGAAACTGAAATTCCCATTCGACATGTAACAAACGGAGTACATGAAGATACATGGGTATCCGGAGAGATAAGAAGACTTCTTCAAAGATATCTTGGAAGCACCTCTCCTAAGAATCCCGGTGATGAAAATTTCTGGAAAAACATTGCCAGAATTCCAGACTCAGAGCTGTGGCGGGCCCATGAAAGACTCAGAGCGCGACTGGTTGGCTATGCAAGAAAGAAGTGGGCGAATCAGCTTGAAAGCATGGGGATTCGAGGTCTTCCGCAACAGAATATGCCAGTACTGAACCCCGACGCTCTTACTATTGGTTTTGCAAGAAGATTCGCAACTTATAAGAGAGCCTCACTGCTCCTCAGTGATCTTGATCGATTAACAGAATTACTCAACAACAGCAAAAGACCGGTTCAGGTTGTCTTCGCCGGTAAAGCACATCCACACGATAACAGAGGCAAGGATCTTATCAGAGAGGTGTTCCATGCCTCTCTCAGTAAAGAGCTGTATGGTAAACTGGTTTATCTGGCCGACTACAACATGGATATGGCACGGCACATGGTGCATGGGGTTGACATCTGGCTTAATACGCCAAGAATCCCAATGGAAGCAAGCGGAACCAGTGGCATGAAGGCAGCAATGAATGGTGTCCCTCACTGCAGCGTTCTTGATGGCTGGTGGGCTGAGGGCTACCGTCCTGACAGAGGCTGGGCTATAGGCAGCGGAGAAACCTATGATGACCCTGCAATACAGGACAGAATCGAAGCCAAAGCTCTCTATGACCTTCTGGAGAATATGATCGCTCCCCTGTTCCATAATAGAGGCAGCGGCGGAATACCTACCGGATGGACTGCAATGATGAAACAGTCAATGTACATGGCCCTTTCTGTATTTAACACAAACCGAATGGTTGCTGAGTACACGACAAACTACTACATGCCTGCACTGAATTTTTCCAGATCGCTCGGCGCTGACAACATGGAGGGCGCCAAAGAACTTGCCAACTGGAAGGAAGCGGTTCGGGAACGATGGCAGGGAATCATCATTGATGGTGTAGACCCGCAGGTAATCGGCGACACCCTCACAGTTGGAGACACCATTGAAGTAACAGCAAAACTCAGAGCACCCGGGTTGAGCGCGGATGATCTCTCTGTTGAAACCCAGTTCGGCGAAGCTTCCGGTGACGACTGGTTGTCAGGCAGAACCTCTACCGTACTGGAATTCAGCCACGAAAAAAGCGGAGTGTTGTTTTTTAAGGGCTCTATTTCCTGCACAGAGGCTGGAAGATTCGGCTTTACTGTGAGAGTACTGCCTGCGCACCCCAGGTATGGCAGAGTTGTTGAACCAGGTCTTGTTCACTGGTGGGAATAAACATAAATCCTTCCTGGTGTGTCAGTAAGAACAATGAGCATTCCACCTGAGGAACCTTCATACAAGTATATCCTGGGATCAATGGAGTACTGATTGGAAACAGTAATGACAAAATACTGAACAGGATCAGAGAGAGTTTTCATAAATATAGGCTCTTCCCGGAGAATCACTGAGAATAATAATGTATTTGTTGTCGGGAGGGGAAAAGGCCATTTCCGCATACGCAAAACAGAATATTGAGGGAGCAAAAATCATGTTGTCGCTGTTAAGTACAGATACCCTGTTATCTGATCTTCTGGGGGCAAGCACCACATCAGTCCCTGGCATGAGAAAGCAGTACTTGTAGGGATTTATACTATCAATAACATCCTTGACTAACCTTGTTTCTCCATCAATCAGATAAACCCGCGGATGAATTGTATACTGATTGAACACAACGATGTCACCGCTTGTATTGTACAGAAACGGTCCGACCCGTTCAGGAAGCGGGATTGAGTCTGTCCTATTAAAAGACTCAGTGTC
The DNA here is from genome assembly GCA_021107435.1 of Candidatus Sabulitectum sp. Taxonomy (GTDB): domain Bacteria; phylum Fermentibacterota; class Fermentibacteria; order Fermentibacterales; family JCC-6; genus Sabulitectum. The sequence continues at coordinate 22,875 of JAIOSV010000025.1, forward strand.
AATCTCAATAAGATATTTTCTTCCTGAATTGCTCAGTAGAAGTCTGTCACCGTTAACAGACAAAGCTGCCCTGTTGATGGGCCAACCTGTAGAGAACTCTTTCTCCACCTCTCCCGTAACCGCATTGATTCTTCTGACAAGCCACTCGGGACCAAGAAAGCATATAAGAAGAGAATTCCCGCTGTTAACAGTAAAAACATCAGTAACTATGGATTCACATTGATGAAGGAGTTCGGGGGAGCCGCTGCTGGAAAAAGGCAATCTGTAAATGTCGTTGGATACATAATGAGAAATAAACAGAGTTTCCGCAAACCTGTCAAAGCAGGAAGTTCCTGGTGAAAGTCCCAGTTGAAGTGTGTCCTTCAGTACCGGGCTGTCCGGTATAGCAAGATTCGGGTCTGAAGCAGAGAAAGAAACCATCATTTGATTTGTTCTGTCCAGAATATACACCCGTTCCTGATGTATGAATCCGTTTATGAATTCTGTGGGAATGGATGCATAGCCAGACAGGTCTGACGGATAATCCGGGTTTTCGTATTGCGCGGGACCTGCGGGTTCCAATGCATCCACACAACCGGTATGAAGAAGAATCAGTAAAAGGAATGAGGAAAGCAGTATACTGAAATTTGTTTCTCTCAAGTTATTCTCCTTTAATAAATACTGTAGCACGACCAGGTGTGGATGTTCTGGATATGGTAACAATATAACTTCCGTCATGGGAAACACACACAGCACCAGTCCTGCTGCTAAGCGGAATTGACGGGGCAAAGATCATGTTGCCCATGTTCAGCATGGAAACTCTTTCATCCTGATTTCTGGGAAGAATCAGTGTATTGGTACCTGGAATTCTCTGGTTTATCAAGTAGGAGTTGTATGGTCTGGAGCGGAATTCCTCTTCTCCTGTATCCAGATTGATTTTAACCATGTATGGGCGGTTTGATGCTGCATCAAGAACAACAAGGCTTCTGGAGTCGAGGGTAAATGCCATTGTTCCTGTTCTCATGGGCATGAAAAGAGTATCAGCCGGAGAAAGATCTTCGGCATTGAAAAGGTAAATCTCGGATCTTCCGGAATTACCCGCTGCAATAAGACTGTTATCCGGTGCAAGTTCCAGTCTTAAAACCGGCCAGTCCGTGGAAACACTGGAAATCTGAACCCAGTTCGAAGTAGAGACTGCTTCAATATGCCAGGGACTACCCTGTGAACCAAGATACATTGTACAACCATCGGATGACAGTTGCATGGTTTTGATTGAAGAGGAGTTAGTGTAAACCTTTTTCCATATAAGTGTTTCCGTATTCAGGGAATAGATATCATTAGAGTAGTACTGGCTTACATAAATCTCGCTCCCGGTTGGAGGAGATGCCATTAAACCCGGTGAAAAATCGAGTAATAGAGTATCGCAAATTACTGGATTTACTATGGCTTTTGAAACATCCTTATACCAGATTCTGTTGTTTGCCGGTTCCGATATCCACACAACAGTACTGTTTGGAGGAAATACCGCTGAGTATGGCGCCGATCCGCAAAAGAAGAAACCCTTCATCTCATTTGCAAAGGAGGGATTCATGTACTCTGCAGAACCTGCGGGATTTATCGACATGCAGCCGGTAAGGAACAACAGGGCCAGGGAAATAAATTCACAGTAATTCCAGAATCTCACAGACTACCCCTTTCTCTGAATAACTGCAATATATAGGAACAAACAAACCAAAGGGAGTTACATTGTGAGAATCCTCATTGTCAGTCTGATTGTTTCTTGCACCGTTTTGGGCGGCACCACCGGTAGATTAGCGGGTGTTGTCTTTGACAGTGAAGACATCCCTGTGGTGGGCGCAACTGTGATAATCACCGGAACCGATTTCGGCACAATGACTGATGTCAACGGTGAATACCTGATTCACAATCTGAACCCCGGAACTTACAGTCTGCAGGCAAGAATGGTGGGAAAAGCCCAGCAGACAATTGAGGGAATTCAGGTTTCCGCAGATCTCACCACAAGGATTGACTTTAAGCTGGGGGATACAGCAACGGGAAACACTGTTATTACAGTTACAGATCAGCGCGGGTTGATTGTGTTTGATGAAACCTCCTCCGTAAACATAATAGACAGCGGCGATATTGAAGCTATGCCCGTTACTTCTATAAGAGACATCATCGCCATGAGTTCAGGCGGTGTTATGACCGGCAGTGATTTTCACATGCGCGGCGGTCGTTCCGGCGAAATGATTTATATGATAGACGGCATCATAATGAACGACCCCGCAACAAACCTTTTCAGCATGAATATTCCTCTCTCCGCAATTTCGGAGATTTCAATCACCTCAGGCGGTTTCAGCGCGGAATACGGGGGAGCGCAGTCCGGGGTGGTAAACATCATCACCCGCGATGCAACAGACAGATATATGGCTTCAGCCAACGCCGGAGGAGGGGCTTACTCTGAATCAGGTGATGCAAGTATTAATACCATGGAGCATTCTGTCTGGGAGAATCAGATATACCATGGAGACGCCTTCAGGGGTGAAGGAGCGTTGGGCGGCCCTACTTTTCTTCCTGGAGAGAGTGGTTTCTTTATCACAGGTTCATACAACAGAAACGGCTTTAACCACGCGGACAGCAGGGGTTACTGGGACAACAGCACTATGGAAACCATTAGCGGAACAGCTAAACTTTCCTGGAAGCCTTCTCCGATGACCAGAGTTGTTGCCAACTTTTACCTCTCCAGCGGCGAGAAGGGCTGGAGAGACTGGCTCTGGTCAAGAACAGTCGATCACTATGTGAATGACGGTGATACTCTGTACTACTCAAGGGAAAATGACAGGGCACTGCCAATCAGGGAACAGAACAGATTTTCTCCCGGAATTGCAGTCACACATTCTTTCAGCGAGAAAAGTTTCATCGAATTCAAGTTGAACCTTTACCACACCAGCGAAACTCACGGAGTCACAGATTCGACAGGCAGTATCATCGGAGCTGATTTTTCCATCGAAGACTGGCTGGAGTATGAGGCTCCATTCAGATTCGAGGATAGAGATTATTTCTACAGAAGCGGTCACATAAACTGGATCAGACATGACTCGGAAACAGATGTAATAACATTCAGAACAGATTACACCAGTCAGATAAACGCGTACAATCAGTTCAAGGTTGGCTACGAGGGAAGATTCTTCGACTCCAAAGGATGGGACATCTACTCTCCTCCCGGGTACACATCCACTTATTCCTCATGGGACGGCTCTCCGGAATTCCACGGAATCTATGCCCAGGACAGAATAGAGTATACGGCAGGTCTTATCGCCAACGTAGGAGCGAGAATTGATGTAATTGATCCCAATAGTGACAATGCTGAGACCAAGTACAAATTCAGCCCCAGGCTCGGTGTGTCTCATCCTGTTTCAGAAAGAGACATGATAAGAGCCAGCTACGGGCACTACTACCAGGTACCAGGCCTGAGCATGATGTACTACGAAAGCCAGTCCAGCTCATCATCGTCAGGGGAGCCTCTCGCGGGCAACCCGAACCTTGACCCCGAGGAAACCGTAGCATATGAACTGGGACTTAAACACATGTTCGATCCTTTTACAATGATTGAATTTGTTGCATACAATAAAACCATTACAGGCCTGGTTTCAACCAGTCTGGCGGAGGCCACGGAAGAATACTGGCAGTACGTGAACAGTGATGGAACCGGCACAGTATGGGGGGGGGAACTGGGACTCCTGAGAAGATCCTCCCGCTATTTCTCTTTCGCCACAAATTATTCCTACAGTGTTGCGAAGGGCAGAGAATCCTCCCCTACCGAAAACTATTCCTACGGCTGGGGCAGCCAGTATCCTGTACCCAAAGATGATGTCTATCTTGACTGGGATCAGAGGCATACTGCAAATGCTTCAGCCGGTCTTATGATAGAAAAGGGAGACTCTTTTCTGGGGCAGAACTGGCTTGAAGGATTCGGTTTCAGAATAAACACCAGCTACGGAAGCGGCATTCCTTACGATAATGCTTCACACAGCACACACCCGTTCTTTCGCAATCAGAAAAGATACCCCTGGAGAATAAATACCGATCTCAGAGTTGAAAAGAGATTCTGGTTCGGGGAAACCACCTTCAACATTTACATGGATGTATACAACCTCTTCAACAGAACAAACCTGGATCGTATCTATAATGTTGCCTGGTACGATGCCGATCAGGATGGAGACGGCCAGCCGGATCATATCGCGGGTGGCCCCGCCGGGAATCCCAATGCCTATTCTCCTGCAAGACATTTCTTCTTTGGAGCGGATATCAGGTGGTAACAGTATTTTCAGCCAGCTGACCGGATCGGATCATCTTTATTGCTGCTGAAACAGAAGCAAGTACATTCTCCGGGACGGATGCCCTTTTAAGCTTCCCCCCGGAGTTTCTTTCCAGGAAAGTTTTAAGAGCATCTATTTCTTCAGTTTTTCCTGACCGGATCAGAATCGCCAGCCCATCCTGCATCAGATCCTCATTGTCAAATGGGATTCCCCTGCCATGTAAAAAAGCAGTCCGGAAATGCTGTCTGACATGAGGTTCGTTATACACTCTGATAAAATAACGCATCAGTGCTTTTCTGGCAGAAGGAAGTGTGTGCATAAGTCGAAGCATGGCTGGAATAAGTCCTCTGTCGATATGCTTTGCTTTTGCCAGAACATCCACAGACACTGCTGTAACATCCGGTGACGGATCTCCTATCATATTAGCAGCGAATAACGCAGCTTTCTCCTCTGAGACTTTCATCAATGACACCAGAGCCTGTCTCCTGACTCTGTCATCAGAGTCATCACAAAGCCTTTCTAAAACAGGCGCTGACCTCTCTGATCCAAGATCTCCCAGTAGGGATACAAGATTTCGCAGAATGTACCAGTCCTGAATAGCAAACCTTCCTGTCTCCCTGTCTCTTACTGAAAGATCTCCCCGTTCGAGCTCATCTATACGGTTGTGGAACATGAGTAAGTATCCGATTCCAAATCTTCTGAGTACTGAGTAAACCCGAGCTCTGGTTTCACGCTTCCTCTCTAAAAAAAGATCCACCAGACGCATTCCAAGGTTCCTGAACATGACTTCAGAGGTGATTTTCTCCGCTGCCTGGTATCTGCTCTCATCGGAATCCATGAAGGCTTGAAGTATTATGTCAGCAGCCTCCGGAGTATCTATCCTTCTGAATGCCTCGGAAAGTCCCCTTCGAAGAGCGCTTGCGTGTGCCGGAGTATCAACTGGAAGCATCCTGCAATCAGAAATAGTACACACCAGTTCAGAAGCAGAAGTAAGCCTTCCGGTTGAAATCAACCTCTCGCACACTGAGCCAAGCAGTATGATGGAAGCAAAAAGAGAATCAGGCAGCAAGGAGCCCTGAAGAAGAAGCCCTCGCACATTATCAGTTACATGCATTACTGTATGAATTTTGCCTCTTTCCGCACCGATACAGGCCAGCTGGTTCAGCTTATCCAGAGCGTCCAGAATGCGATCCTGATTATTGCTGTCTAAGTCCTCAAGATTCTTATCGATTATTTTTCTCAGTGCCCCCCAGGCAAGAGTTTTCTGAAGCTCTCTACTAACCAGAATACCTTTCTCGAGAATGGAGGGATCAAGCGTGGCGACAAAATCAGCAAGCATGGATCTGTATTTACCTGAGCCCGAAGCTGCTTCTTCAAGAATACGGGAAAGAGCCTCTCCCAACTGCTCCGTGGGAATGTCCTTGATAGAATCACCCTTTTGAAGTCTATCAATAAGCTCTCTGAAAATCAGATCTTCCAGAGCACTGTCTACCGAACCGGTTACAACCTCAGAAACAAGCTTCCCATCCCTTGACACCAGCGCATATCTGAATTCATCTACTGAAACATTCTCAATACCTCGGGTTCGGCACATTTCGCTCAAACCGCCCCGTTCCCTGATTTGAGCGGCTTTGCGGTTAATAAGTTCAATAAATGTGAACAAGTTTTCCGAATCCAGACCCTGCTGGAACGAAATGCTGTTTATCCTTCTTTCCGTCAGGTGAGCAAGGAAATTCTGAATGGATCTTGTCCTGGATTTCACCCTCACATTGTTCAGCATGAGTTCTCCACCAAGAATGGTGATAGCAACCATGCCAGCCTCGCTGTCCGCAAAAGAGCCCAATAACTCGATAAAGGAGCTCAGTGCCGGCGCTATGGATGGATGATCCTCCGGATACATGCTGATAGTGCGAAGAAGAAGGCTGAACCTGGTAACCAGGCTCTGTGATAACCTTGCAAGAGCAAGAGGAGAGAGTGTGCTTGCCCCTGTCTTTACATAAGCCTTAATATTGGCTCCGGAAACAAGCCGAGGACGGCTATCCAGATCAATATGGTATTTCCAGCTCTTGTCCTTCTCCTTTGTAAAGTCAAGTTCTTCAAGAACCTCCTCCATCTTTTTCCAGATACCTGATGGCCATGAACCTGATTCTGTACGTAAAATCTGTGAACTCACATCCTCGCCTTTACAGAGAGAAACAAGTATAGAGGAGCCGGATAGTGACCCGGAAGCTCTACCGACATCACGGGCATCCTGCCAGGCAAGACACGCAATCTCCAGAAGAAGGGAACTTCTTGCCAGAAAATTTGATTTCTGATCTTCCTTAAGAACCTCAAGTGTTCTCCAGACCTTCACCAGATCGGGACAAAGATGCTCGGTTTCCTTGAGCAATTGCTTGTAAGACATACCAATCATTCTGTCTGCAAAGACAGAAACGTTAACAATTGTAAAGAATGCCAGACAATGAGCAGGAGATGCAACAGCATTACGATCCAGTTCAATGAATAATTCAACTATCTCATGACCCTCAGGTAATTTATTCAGCATTTCCTGAATACGAGAACCGGGATCCGGCTCTGATGACAAGGCTTGAACTATGTTTTTAGCACTTACTCCCAAATTATCCCCCCCCCGGTAGCTGTATCCACCAGTATCAGGATATACTCAAATTCCGGGAACTTGACAATTCCTCAAATTCTGCAATCTTTAGCGTGTCAGCGGGAGCGGAAGGGAGCTGGTGTTCCTCTCGGACTTCAAATCCGACGTCGGGTGCTAGAACCATCCTGGGTGGGTTCGATTCCCACACGTTCCCGCCACTTAATTTTGTTCCAAAATTAAGTGGCGGGGGTAGTGCTAACGCTCTACTACCCGGCTCCGATTCAATTACAAAACATCTATAGAATAATATGGCCAGGGTGCGTGCTATAGCTCTGGAGCACAACGGGTTCATTGCCATGTCGCTCTTGTGCTGTCGCGCAACTGCCCGGACAATTGAGTTCCGCAGTCCCCTGGCAGTTCTCATGCCCTTACCATGCTACCTACTGAGGACTTCTATAATTACTATCCTCGTTGCCAGCACTTGTCTGCTTCCTCACTCTACACTGGCAATCCTGCCGAAAATGTATGCGAAAGCTCCAATAACAAATTTGAGATTCGTATTTATCGCGTATTAATAATGCTGTACAACACAATGTAAATACAACCCTTGACAGCCCTTCCCATTACCTGTGATATTAACTTATAGCAAGTCAATCTTACCTGAACAGGGGGAATATTTCATGAAAAGTACATTGTTGAACACATTGACTACTGTCGGATTTGTTATCATCCTCACAACTTCCACATTTGCTGCCGAACCTGAAGAGAACACAATCCCCATAATTGGTCTTCGAATCAACAACACTGTGGAATCTCCTGTTTTTGGAGGAATCAGAACTGAGCAGCTCTGCGACTTAATGTGGCGACATATTCA
>JAIOSV010000029.1 GCA_021107435.1 Candidatus Sabulitectum sp.
CATCACCACACAGTGATTGAATTGGTAAAGAACTTGTGAAACAATTTCTTGTGAGTTTCGGTAAGTGTGATATTGATCGGTTTTTCATAGAATGAAATCAGAGTCTGTTCTAGCCCCGGCAACGCTTCAAATCAGCAGACAGTGAAAAACAGTTTATTGTAATTATAGCCGCTGTTCTGCTGCATTTGTTTGTTCGGCGTATTATTGGCTTCATTATGAGTCTCGTTACCATTAAGCAGATGATAGCACTTCTCGTTATGAATAACAAGTATCTCCTGAAGAAGTTGTGTATACCAGTATAATTCCTGTCCGGAATATGCCCGGAATACAAGCTATCAAGGATAATTATCTTCACCATTGATAATCAGCCGACTGCGGATATTTGTCGCACTGATTCTTCTATCATGTTCAGGCTCTCAAGGATAATTATCTTCACCGTTGATAGTAGGCCAACTGCAGATATTTGTCGTACTGATTCTTCTGTCCCGTTCAAGCTCTCAAAGATAATTATCTTCAAAAATGACGATAAGCCAATAATCGACATTTACCTTCTGAAGTTGTTACGGTTTTTGTAAGGCTATACCGCCACGGTATAGCGCCGAACGTCCTGTTTATGTGGTTTCCATATAAGCTTGGAATATGATATTGCGCTGTATAAGAATCAATAGGCTTATCAGCAATGTTGAAGTTGTTCATTGATATAGCTTCGGGTGTTTCGCTGATATCATTTTATTGGGTTTCCTTATAATGTGCGCTTTTCTTTTCCAAACTATCCATCGGGCTTTTCACTCCTCTTCCCCCACGGTTAAGTACATGGGTGTAGATCATTGTGGTTCTTATATCTTTATGACCAAGTAATTCTTGAATTGTGCGAATATCGTAACCATCTTCCAGAAGGTGTGTTGCAAAGGAATGGCGCAGAGCATGACAGGTTGCGTGTTTTGTAAGACCTGATTTTATCACAGCCTGCCTGAAGGCTTTTTGCAGTATTGATTGATCCGAATGGTGTCTTCCCTCTTCCCCGGTTTTATGGTTCTTCCAGCGATTCATCTGCGGGAAGATCCATTGCCATCGCCACTCTTTCGGAGCATTCGGGTATTTGCGTTGAAGGGCATTCGGCAGGAGAACACGACCCCAGCCTTGAGAAAGGTCATTATTGTGAATATCTCTAACCTTTTTCAGATGGTTTTTGAGAGGAGTACGGAGTGATTCTGGAAGCATGGTAACTCTGTCTTTTGCACCCTTGCCGTCTCGGATATTAATCTCATTAGATGAAAAATCAATATCCTGAATGCGGAGCTGCATGCATTCGCTGAGTCGCAGCCCAGTGCCGTACATGAGCGAAGCCATAAGCCACTTATCAGAAGGCAGGTTGCTCAGAACCGTTGTTACCTCACTGCGGGTCATTACAACAGGCAGCCGTTTCGGCTTGCGTGCACGAATTACTTTGCCCAGATCTCCAACTTCACGTCCTATAACATTCCTGTAAAGGTATAGAAGTGAAGCAAGAGCCTGGTTTTGCGTGGAAGCACTCACATGTTCCTTTACGGCCAGATGGGTGAGAAAAGCATTGATTTCCGGCTCTGACATCTCTTTGGGGTGACGAATATTGTGAAAGTAAATGAACCGTCTTACCCAGTTGCAGTAAGAACGCTCTGTGCGAGGGCTGTAGTGGCGTGACTGCATGGATTAGTGCATCTGATCCAGAAGTCTGGGCTTACAGGTATTTGCACAGTTGCCAGATGTATTGTTGTTATTTGTTGTTGATCTCTGCATGCATCATCCAGACTGTCGTGTTGCAAGATTATTGCAATCAATTTGTGTACATTATATGGTTGTGATATTCTGCGGTCAATAGGATATTGCAGACATATTGCAGTACGCGAACGCATAGCTCAATTAATTGAAATAACCACTTACCTGCACTTATGACTGCTGATACAGAAGGACTACTGCTCTCAGTTAATTTAACGAGCAACTCAGCTGAGCACCCGTAAGCCAGTTTATACGATAGATAGTCTATGTGCTTTGCGCCTGGTTTATCCGGTTCACTGGGATGCTTTGTGGGTATTGTAGACGTTGAACAGCTTACTGAAGCAGGCATCCCATGTGTACTTCCCGGCAAAGGCTCTGAATTCGTTTCTTTGTTCCTTTTCTGTTGCAGCTGCGTTTCGTATAGCTTCTGCCAGAGCTTCACCGGAGTTCCATGGAGAGTATATTGAATTGCCGCCTGCCTTTGTTATTAGTTCTGAAGCAGCCGCATGACTGCATGCTGCAACTGGTGTACCGCAACTCAGAGCTTCAAGTGTGACCAGAGAGAAGGTTTCCAGTGGTCCGGCTGAAACAAAAGCATCAGCACTGGCCATAAGCTGTGCCGCTTCAGCTCTGCTCTTTACCTGGCTGAGGAGTTTCATCTTTTTCGGATTCTCGGCTGTTTTCTGCTTCACCTTTTTGTCCCAGTGGCCCTCTCCGGCAATAACAAGCACCAGGTTCTTTTGTTTTAAGAGGTGTGTGCATGCTTTGAGAAGAACATGTATGCCTTTTTCCGGAGCAAGTCTTCCCATGTAGAGAATCATTTTCCCGTTGTCGGGAATTCCAAGGCTTTTTCTCAATTCTTCTGATCTCATTCTCGGGTGAAAGATGTCAGGATTTGTACCAAGGGGAACCTTCCTGATGTTTGTAAGATGTGCTTCCCTGAGTTTTTGGATTGAATAGTCGCTTGCGCCGATTACCGCGTTCATGGGCTTGCAGGCTCTGCGCATAATCGGAGTTGATAATTTCCTGAACAGCCGGGAAATAATTCCTTTGTTGATGCCGAGAACGCTCATGGGAAGAGTTTCAGGCCAGTTTGAGTGGAAGAAAGCAAATGAAGGAATGTCTTTCAGCACTCGTTTGACCATTCCCGGCACAACCATGGTGCTGCCCAGTTCCACAACATCAGGATTGAATTCTTTCAGTGCTTGTCGAATTGGCTCTCCCCTTGTGAAGAAATTGTAGCCGCTTCCGGCAAGTCTAGGTGATTTCAAACCTCTTACTGTACCACCATATTCTGTATTTCCTGTATTTTTTGTTGAAGGGTAAAGAAGAAGGTTCTCAATTCCATTGGCTTTGCACCATTTAAGCTTCTCGTGGTGATATATTCGAATGCCGCCGCCTGTGGGTGAGTACAGGTTGTTGATATCCAGTACTTTCACTCTTACAGAAACCTTCCCGCAGTAACATAGCGGCTTGAGTAATACGGGTGGCTGAGAAGGTCTCTCACCACTCCCCTGCTGCTTGAGGCGTGAACGAATTCACCATTGCCGAGGTATATACCGCAATGAGAAATACCTGAGCCTGAAGTGTTAAAGAAAATGAGATCACCGTACTGCAGATTGTTCCTGTTCACTGTTTCGGCGGCGGTGGACTGTCTGGAGGCTCTTCTGGGAATCTCAATTCCAACCGATCGGAAAACCGCCTGTGTAAATGCCGAGCAGTCAACTCCGCTCTTTGATACACCTCCGTAAACGTATGGAGTGCCCATCCAGCTGTCGATTTCCCCCTGTATACGGTGCTCTATTGAGTTTGAGGGGTTTGGAGGACCTGTTGCGCTGGCCTCATTATTTGTTGTTGTTGTTGTCGTCGTTGTTGTTGGCGTTGAGGGCATGGGTCTTCTGCAGTTTACTCCACTCCCGCGGTAGACAGGCGCGGAGTTGCAGCCAGCTATGATTATCGAGAGAAGCAGTGGAAAAAGCTTTCTCATGTGCCCCCTGTGTTACATGTTGATCTTCAGTACGGTATCTGTCTTAATATGTGAAGTGTGGGGACAATCTATAAGGTAGTGAAGCCCCACGCTCTCCCGGCGTTTCAGAGCGCTCCTTACAATTATCCTGGCTACAGTGGTAAGGTTCCTCAGTTCAAGCTGTTCCACGGTAGGAAGAAGAGTCCAGTAGTCTTCTTCAACTTCCTCCGCCAGAACATCAAGAAGTTTCAAGGCTCTTCGAAGTCTCTTGTCGGTTTTAACAATACCCACATAATCCCACATAACACTTCTGAGACTGGCCCATGAGTGATCCACAAGAACACTTTCCTCAAGGGGCTCTGCTCTGCCGAAAGACCAGTCTCTGACAGAGACTCCGGTTATCCGGTCCGGAAGGTGATCTGCCTGTGACCTCGCACACAGCAGTCCCATAACTCCTGCTTCAAGAAGACTGTTGCTGCCCAGGCGGTTTGCCCCGTGGAATCCGGTGGAAGCCGCTTCACCAATCACCCTGAGACCTGACATCTCAGTGCTTCCGTCTGTTCCTGTTACCACCCCCCCGACACAGTAATGCGCCGCAGGTACAACCGGGATAGGGTCCTTCCACGGTTCAATTCCCACAGAAGTCACCCCTGATGTTACTTCAGGAAAGTTTTCTTCCAGGAAGCTTTTTGAAAGATGAGTGGCATCAAGAAGCATGTGATCTGTTCCGAAGTGCTTCATTTCACTGTCAATTGCCCTTGCTACAATATCTCTGGGGGCAAGTTCCATTCGCTCTGAATCGTAATACTTCATGAACCTTTTGCCCGCTTCGTTAACCAGCCTGGCACCTTCACCCCTAAGTGCTTCCGTTATGAGAAAGTTTCTTTTTTCCGGATGATAGAGGCAGGTGGGATGAAACTGATAGAACTCCATGTTTCTCACCTGAAGTCCCGCCCTGAAAGCCATGGCAATACCGTCTCCGGTTGACGAATCCTGGTTGGAAGTATAGCGGTAGGTTTTCCCCGCACCTCCTGTGGCAATAACTGTCTCTCTCGCCAGAAATGTTATGATATCTCCAGCTATTAAAACATATGCTCCCAGACACCTGTCACTACCCTTCTGAAGAAGGGCCAGCGCTTCTCTGGAGGCTGTAATTAAATTGATGGCGAAAGCATTTTCAATAATATTTATGTTGCTGCGTTTTCTGCATTCTTCGGCGAGATGCTCAGAAATGAATCTTCCGGTCTGGTCGAAGTAGTGTAGCACTCTTCTGAATGAGTGTCCACCCTCCATCCCTCCCCCGTCACCATTTGAGCCTTCAAGGGTGATGCCCCACCCGGAAAGCATGGTCACAAGCTCAGGTCCAGTGGAAATGATCTTCCGGGCTACCATTTCATCAACCATCCCCGCACCGGCTTTCTGCGTATCTCTGAGGTGATTCTCAAAACTGTCTTCTTCAGAGGTAACAGCCGCCAGTCCGCCCTGGGCAAGAAAAGTGCTTCCTGTAGGCAGTTTGACCTTGCTGAGAATTGTCACATCGTACTTTGCCGGTACTTCAAGGGCACAGGTAAGGCCAGCCATTCCTCCTCCGATAATCAGTATATCGGTTCTTCTTGTCACTTCTTCCTCCCGACTAATTCCAGTATACTGCCCAGTAACTCTTCCTCGGCTGTCCGGTCTGTAACAGACAATCTGATTGGAAGAACCCTCAAATTCATTGCCTTGACATTACCGGAACCAAGCCTTGCAGCATCCTTTTCAGTGGTGATAAGGTAATCAGCAGCAGAAATACTGAGACTTTCAATGAGATGATGCATATCACTCTGAGTGTATCGCCAGTGATCAGGATAAATGTGGAATTTGGCGATTTCAAATCCGGTTTTTTCAAGAGTGCTCTTAAATCCCAGAGGCTTCCCGATTCCGCAGAAGGCCACTACCCTGCCGATTCTGTCCGAGGTTCCATCATACTTCAATGGTTTCCCGGGAACTACGCTGCTTGAAACAAAAGGCGATTTCCAGTTTCTTGCGGAAATAAGTCTTCTTGCCAGAGATAACTGAGTAGAAGATGTTACGCCATTTATCCAGAGGTAATCTGCCCTGGCAAGGGCTGAAGATGATTCCCTTAATGTTCCTGCGGGAAGAAGCCCGCCCTGTCCGAATGGATGGTCCGCGTTAAGAACAACTACATCAATGTCGCGCTTCAGTTTGTGGTGTTGAAACCCGTCATCCACGATAACCACAGATGGTTTCATCTCCCTTACTGCCCTTTCTACTGCCGCGGTTTTATCACGGCCCGTGTAGACTGAACATGAGCTGCCCAGGATTCTTCCTATGAGAATAGCTTCATCGCTTAAAGGCGGACCTCCTGAGGAGCTGCCCGATCGAACCGCGACAGGAGGACCCTTCGCGGCAGAAAGATTCCTGCAGACTACTGAAGTTTTTATGCCCATAGCTGTAAGCTTCCGAGCCATCCTGATGGTTACGGGAGTCTTTCCCACACCACCAACTTCAATGTTACCGATGCTTACAACAACAGTGTTGAAAGATCGCCTGGGAAGAATTCCTCTGCCGTACAGCAACCTGATGACAGAAGAACCGATAAGATACAGAAAGGCTGCCGGCTGCAGAAGCCAGGCAACCCAGAGCCATGATCCTTCCCTGTTGGATACCTTCCTGTGAGCATCATCAAGTCTCATACTGCGATTCCCATTGTTTTCAACAGCGCTTTCATCTTTAAGAGAAACATATCCGGATAGAAGAATGCAGGTTTGCGGCGCATTTCACTGTGAATGTTGAGCAGATACTCTACTGCTGCGGTTCCCTGGTCAACAGTACTGAATACTCTGCAAATATTGTCCTTTGAAGCTCTCTCCACAACATTGGCGAAATGATGGTGCTTCGGGCCGACAATCAACGGTATGCCGTGAGCAAGAGGCTCAATAATGTTGTGTCCTCCAACAGGAACCAGCGTTCCTCCTACAAAGGCTATATCCGCAAGGCCATAAAGTGAAGCGAGAATTCCTCTGATGTTTACAATGAGGCATGAAGATCCAGCGGGATTATCTGTCCAGAGATCCGGCTTGAAACCTGCCTTTTCAGCAGTATGGACAACTTCACTGATTCTGCTCTCATGCCGGGGAACGATTACGGGAGTAAGCCCAGTTAAACGGGCAATCTCAAGTATAGTTGCTTCTTCCCCTTTCCTTGTTGATCCGGCAACAAGAATACCTTGCGGTCCCGGCTTGATCTTTGTTTTCCAGCCGGGGTCGGGTTGCGACGGTTTTACTGCTGTTTTTCCGTCTCCGGCCGGTTCAGTATGCACACCCAGTTCCAGGAATCGGTCAAAATTCCAGTGAAGCATGAAAGAATATTGCTGAAGAGCGGCTTGATAAAACTGTATCCTTTAACGCTTTTTCTGGAAAGTCTTGCATTTACCATTCCTGCTGTAATTCCCCTGGATACGGTTTCATGGAGAAGGATCGGCCAGAATTCTGTTTCTGCAAGAATTAGAGCGGATGGTTGAAGTCTATCCAGAAATTTGCCTACAGCGTGTGGTGTGTCAATCGGCTGGTAAGCGCCGGTAAGGTTCTCAGTTTCAATGAACTCCCGTGCAGCAGGCGTTGAACATGTGACGAATACAGGGGTCTCAGATGATCTGAGAATCTCAATTACGGGAAGCAGACCCTTCAGTTCACCAAGACTGGAGCCATGGAGCCAGACAGGTCTGCGGGAGTTGAACGGTATAAACCCTCTTCGCTCTCTGCGTTCTTTTGCGGATCGGAAAAGAAGTATCAATTCCGCAAGAGGAGTCAGCATCCGTGCAGCAGTTTCAATCACAGAGATTGTAAGGGATGCAATCGGACTTGCCGCAAGCTTTGCGCGATGTGATTCAGAATTAATGGCTGCTGTCAGGGTTTTCGGGTTGCAGTTCTCCGGTGGAATTGGTCTTCCTTCACTGATGACAAGTTTCGCGAACGGGAGAGGAATCATGAATTTGTCCCAGCTTTTGAGTCTTATTGCAGGGAAGGCACTTACTCCGTAGGGAACAACAGGGACATCTGACCTTCTCGGAATCAGGGACACTCCCCTTTTTACAGTTTCTGCAGGACCTTTGGGCCCGTCCGGCGTGATTGCGCCCGGATATCCGGCCCTCAGGGTATCTACCAGCTCACGAGCGGCTGAAACCCCGCCTCTGCTGGAAGAACCTCTCACAGTGCCGAAACCCATATTTTCGCACACTGCGGAAACCAGAGATCCGTCGCGACTTCTGCTGATCATTATCCGGATGTCCAATTTCCGGTGTGTGAAGATCAGCGGAAGCTGCACTCCGTGCCAGAATGCGTATAAAACAGAATTCCCCTTTAGCCCGGTGGATGGTCGCAGCCTTGTGATTCTCCAGGTTCTTCCCAGCATACTCAGTAGAATTCTGCCGGCAGTTCCAGCTGTTTCAGTTTTCATCAGGTTTCATAAGGAATCTTGTTATCTCCCTTGCGGTATTTTCTGCGGGATCGCCGTCCCCAAGTGCATCTCTAACAAGAGAAAGCCTGTCTTTGGCGGTTTTCGCTGCATTCTCATCCGTGAACAGCGGTTCCAGATATGCTGTCATTCTTGAAGCAGTGACATCATTCTGAATCAGCTCAGGTGCTATGTTCTGTCCCGCAATAATGTTGGCGAGACCTATCATCTTTACACCTTTCACAAGATGTCTGGCAAGCGTATAGGTAAAGCCGCTTGTCTTGTAACAGATAACAAATGGAACGCCGGAAAGAGCTGCTTCCAGAGTGGCAGTGCCGGAGCAGACAAGGGCCGCCTTAGAGCCGGCCAAAACCTCTTCTGTCCCATTAATAAGTTCAACTCCCGTTGTGTTTTCAGCGTCTCTGTAAAATTTACTTTCGAGATGATCGGAAACAGCCAGCAAAGCCTTATTCACAATACCTTTATCTTTCAGCAGATTGAAGGCTTGAAGCATTGCGGGAAGAAGTTTTTCCACCTCCTGCGCTCTGCTTCCCGGAAGCAGCCCGAGGAATTCTCCTTCTGCAACTTTGGGAGGAATCAATTTCTTCAGAGGATGACCGGTAAAAACCGCATTGATTCCTCTGTCTCGGAAGAACGGTTCCTCAAAAGCGAAAAGTGTCAGGAGAAGATCAGTGCTTTTGCTGAGCTTTCGAACCCGCCACGTTCCCCAGGCCCACATCTGTGGAGCAACATAGTGAATCACGGGGATTCCCTTTTTCTTTGCCCATCTGCCAAGACGCATATTGAATCCCGGATAGTCCACAAGAAGGATACAGTCGGGTTTTTCCTTGAGACACAGCGTCTTGAGTTCTTTCTCCAGTGCAAGAAATTTTCCCAGCGATAAGAGAATCTCTCCGAAGCCCATAACAGCGTAACTGCTCAGGTGGTGAGTTATTATCATTCCCTCAGAGGCCAGTCTTGTTCCCCCGAGGCCGAAGGCTTCCACAGGGTCAGGAGAAATTCTTTTTAAAGCAGCAAGAACCTCTGCACCCCTCTGATCTCCTGACGCTTCTCCTGCGGATATCAGCAGTTTCATGGGAGAGAGAGAAGACTCTTCTCTGACTTTTCCAGTATTGTTGTGGCTGCCCTGAGAGCTTTCAACCCTTCGCTGCCTGAAACAGCGGCGGGTGTACCGTTGTTCACAGCGCTAAGGAAGCTGTTAATCTCCGCTGTCAGAGCGTCTCCATCCGGGACCTTTACAGGCACCGGAAGAATAATGCCCTTGTCAAGCTTCAGGGCTGTAACGGTTCTGTTACCGAAATCAACAGAAATGTAGCCGTGCTTCTGGAAGAAACGAAGTTTTCTTTTAGGCTCGGCGGAAATCCTGCTGGCTGTAAGATTGGCTACAGCCCCGTTCTCAAAGAGAATTCTGGCGTTGCATATATCAACGGTTTCTGTGAGTACGGGTACTCCTGATGCATGGATTTCTGCAACAGGCGAGTCAGCTTTCCAGAGCACAATGTCAATGTCGTGTATCATGAGATCCATCACTACCGATACATCTGTGCAGCGAACGTTGAAGCCCGCCATTCTGTGGCCTTCCATGAATATAGGCTTTTCAATAACGCTTCCGGCTGCCATCATCGCGGGGTTGAACCTTTCAATATGCCCTACAGCCAGAACAAGATTCTTTTCGTCCGCGACCTCAACCATTTCCTCCCCTTGTGCTGCAGTAGCGGCAATGGGTTTTTCCACCAGAACAGGAACATTGTTCCTCAGAGCAGCCATTACAACATCGTAGTGAGCAGATGTGGTACATGAAACATCCAGAGCATCCGCCCAGTCAAGAAGTTCTTCAAGAGATCCCGCTGCCCTGATCCCGAGTTCTTCAGAAACCTTCTGCAAACGGGCAGGGTCTGTATCGTGAATCATTACATCGTCCACGAGAGTTTTCATTATTCTGGCATGGTGATATCCAAGATGACCTACTCCGGTCACTCCTGCTTTCATCTAAAACTCCTTTTCTATTCGAATTACGGCTTCATCCACACATCCGGTATCAAGTGAAAGGTGTGTTACAAAACGCACTGAATTTGTATCAAGCGCAAGAACAGAGAGACCCAGGGTTTTCAGTTTAAATACAGTTTCTTCGGCCTGCCCCGGTTCTGTTTTCAGAAAGACAATGTTTGTTTGAACAGCACCCGTGTCAACTTTGAATCTGCCGGTTGATCTGAATGCCTTTGCCAGCCTTGCGGCGCAGTCATGTGTAATCTGCAACCTGGGCAGATTGTTATCAAGAGCATAGTGGCAGGCTGCCCCCAGAATTCCCGCCTGCCTCATTCCTCCTCCCATACGTTTTCTGAACCACCGCGCTTTCTCAACAAGCTTTGAAGACCCTGTAACCATTGACCCGACCGGAGCACCAAGCGCTTTTGAAAAACAAACTGAAACCATATCAAAAGGAGCAGTCAGTTCGTCAAGGGGAATTCCAGTTGCAGTATGGACATGCCAGAGTCTGGCACCATCCAGATAAGTTCTGACCCCGTGTGAGCGGGCAATAGAGCAGGCTTCAGAAACTGATTTCTGAGGAAGCACCCTTCCCCCCGTGAGGTTATGGGTGTTTTCAAGGGCAAGAACAGTAACTGGAGCATGGTGAATGTCATCCCTCACGGAAAGAATTGTTTCTATTTCGTTTAAAGGTATCATGCCGTCAGTCCGTTCATCCATACGATGCATCTGCAGGCCGCAGTTCATCGCGAGCTGATCTCCCTCAAAATTGTAGATATGGCTTTTGGTTCCGCAGAGTATTCTATCGCCGGAACAAGCGAGAGATCGTATCGCAAGACCATTCCCCATTGTTCCTGTCGGAACAAAAAGTCCGGCCTCCTTGCCCAGCATCTTTGCTACACGCTTTTCAAGAGAGTTGATAGTAGGATCTTCTCCAAAGACATCGTCACCGACCATAGCTTCTGATATGGCTGTTCTCATACCCCTGCACGGGGTGGAGAAAGTATCGCTCCTGAGTTCAAGATCACAACCCATACTACTGACTTAGACCATGTTCAGCCCTTGAAAAGGCTTCATCAAGAATAAAGTTCAGTAATTTCTCAGAGTTCATTCCCGTTGCTTCCCAGAGCTTGGGAAACATACTGATACTTGTAAAGCCGGGGATTGTGTTTATTTCATTCAGCCAGATGCCATGGTTGTTCATCAGAAAATCCACTCTGGCGAAGCCCCTGCCGCCGATGAGACGGAAGGTGTTCTCGGCCATCATTCTAATGTTCTCTGTCTGTGAAGCAGAGAGATCAGCGGGAATACCAAGTTCCGATTCATCACACTCATACTTTGCCTTGTAGTCATACCATTCCCTGCCGGGAAGAACTTCACCGGGTACGGAACTAAAGACGCGAACACCGTTGCCCAGCACACTGACCTCTATCTCCCTCGCGGAATCAACAGCCTTTTCTATGAGAATTAAAGAGTCATACCCGGATGCGGTTTGAACAGCCCCCCGGAGTTCTTCAGGCGTATTCACTTTTGTAATTCCCACGCTTGAACCAAGTCTTGAAGGCTTCACAAATAACGGATACCCGAGAGCAGCAAGTTCTTCATGAAGAGATTCAATAGAGTTGTCAGGATTTTCGTTAAGAAATACCCATGGAACAACGGGAACAGAAACCTGGGAAGCAAGCTTCTTGAGGGTGTGTTTTTCCATTGCAACCGCTGCTCCCATGACCGGCACACCGGCACATGGCCACCCCGCAACAGCGCAGAGCCCCTGCACAGTACCATCTTCCCCGTACGAACCGTGAAGCACCGGGAAAACCACGTCAAAGAGAATTGTTTTTATACCGGAGCAGAGTTTCCAGGGTATGGGTCCAGCTTCAAATGACAGATTTCCGGATGATCCCTTGAGCATCCAGCATCCATCCTGCTCTATGATTACTTCAGTTACCTCATGACCTGAAGCTTTAAGTTCACCGGATACCCACTCAGCAGAGACAAGACTAATTTCCCGCTCAGCAGACCTTCCGCCTGAAAGAACCAGAACTCTCATGGGAACCTCCTTCTTCACCTGCAACTGTAATTATAAAAGGCTGGAACATGAAAGGCCTATCTTTGGTATATTGCTGAACACAATTCAAACTGGTAAAAGCTCATCACGGAGGTTGATAATTGAAGATCCTGATCACAGGCGGAGCGGGCTTTATTGGGTCCAACATAGCTGATGCTCTTAATGAAGCCGGGCACTCTGTACACGTGCTGGATGACCTTTCCACAGGGTTCCGTGAGAATGTAAGCGGGGGCATTGTACTCCATGAACTTGATATCAGAACAGTAGAAGCAGCGGAACTGATTGAGAATGGCGGGTTTGATGTTCTGTGTCACCATGCTGCTCAAATGGATGTCCGCAGATCTGTCCGGGAACCTCAGTTTGATGCTGATGTAAATATCAAAGGTACGCTCAACATTCTTGAAGCTGCGGTAAAGGGCAGGGTGAAGAGAGTTGTCTACGCCTCCACAGGCGGAGCGGTCTATGGTGAACCGCAATACATTCCTGTCAGAGAAGATCATCCCATTAACCCTATCTGTCACTATGGTATAAGCAAGCATACTGTAGAGCATTACCTTTATCTCTACAGATACCTCTACAACCTTGGTTATGTGGTTCTCCGGTATCCAAATGTCTACGGTCCGCGACAGAATCCGTTTGGAGAAGCAGGAGTTACTGCAATATTCACAGTGAAGTACTTGAATGGCAATGCTCCGATCATCAACGGTGACGGTCAGCAGCTTCGTGATTATGTCCATGTACGGGACATCGCCAGAGCCAACATGGCAGCTATGGATCTGAACAGGTCAGATATTGAAGGAGAGATATTCAACATAGGATGGGGTATTGGAAGCTCTGTGGAAGAGCTCGACAGAATCATCCGGGGATATGTCGGGACAGATCTGGAGCCATCTTACGGCCCTCCACTTGCCGAGGAAATTCTGAAAGTAGCCCTGGACCCCTCAAAAGCCAGTTCAATCCTTGGCTGGAAGGCTGAGATTCCCTTTGAAGACGGACTTGAAGATCTGGTGGAATATCACAGAAACAAAATCTCATAATGAAAAAGCCTGTATTTCTTGACCGTGATGGTGTGATCAACACCAACAGAGAAGACTATGTGAAGTCGCCTTCTGAATGGATCCCAATTCCGGGAGCAATATCTGCCATGGCTACCCTGCACAGGGCAGGACATCAGCTTATTGTTGTTACTAACCAGTCAGGCATCGGTAGAGGCTACTACTCCGCGGAAGCGGTAGAGCGGATTCACCTTGTGATGCGTAACGCCTTGAAGGCAGCGGGAGTTGATTCGATTCATATTCTCTTCTGTCCGCACCATTCACGGGAAAGATGCGGTTGCAGAAAACCTGAAACCGGCTTGATCGACCAGGCAAGAATTGATCTGGGGCTTCCGTCCGGTGGCTGGATGGTGGGAGATGCTCACAGTGATATGGAACTCGGCAGAAGATCCGGTCTCACAACCATTCTTGTTCTCTCCGGCAGAGGAAGAGATCAACTGGAAATAATAAAGGCGGAAAACAGCGCGATGCCGGATCATGTTACCGATTCGCTGGTCTCCGCCCTTGATATAATCCTTACTCCATAGCGAAAATGGTCACAAGATCAATTGTAGCCTTTATTCCCTTTTCATGGGTTCTTTCTATAGCATGCGAAGTATCAACTCCCGGACCTACCAGAGCATGTCTTGCATCCAGTCCCATCTTGAGTGCTGCCCCGGCATCGGAGCCGTAGAACGGGAATGTATCCACTACGTAAGGGATGTTGTTCATCCCGGCAAGATTGATAAGGTGCTTTGTCAGTTCATAATTGTAAGGACCTGAACTGTCAGCGGCACATATGGTTACCTTCTTCTCGTCTGAAGTCTGGTTGACACCGCAAACCCCCATATCTACAGCTAGAAAGTCCGAGACATTTTCAGGGAGCCATCCTGCGGCGCCATGGCCAACCTCTTCATGAACTGTAAAAAGAAAATGAATATTCCTCTGGGGTTTTACTTTCAGTTTCACAAGATCTGCTGCCACGCCTACCAGAACAGCCACTCCAGACTTGTCATCAATATGTCGGCTTTTGATATATCCAGTACTTAAATGCTGAGCCCTTGGCTCAAAGTGTATGTAGTTCCCCACACTTATGCCAAGTTCTTTAACAGCATCAGAAGAGTCTGCCATATCATCAAGTCGAATGTACATTTCATCATGGATTCTTCGTGCGCTGCTCTTTTCTTTGCCGTAGGCATGTACCGAGGTTTTTGAATAGAGAATGGTTCCCGGGATTAATTTGCCTGTGAATGTTTCCACCTGACAGTACTCGCCCTCGATGCTGCTGGCGGTAAAGCCACCAACACAATGATACTTCAAAGTACCGGCGGGTGTGATTCGGGAGACAACAGCTCCCAGCGTATCAATATGAGCACTTATTACTGCGGAATCATTTGTGGTTCCCTCCATAGTCGCTATCACAGATCCCTTGTTGGTAACTTTGACTTCCAGACCGAGAGAATCCAGCCTGTTTTTGACAATTTCAGAAGCAAGTTCGGTATTTCCTGTCACACTTCTTGTCCGGAGAAGCTGCATAAGAAACTCCATTGTATTCTGCATAAATTTCCCTTCTGTGGTTTCACCAATTATATTCACCGATACTATGGCAAAAAAAGGAAAAATCAAACAGCTGCTTCCGGTTATACTGCCGATACTTCTTCCCGTTGCTCTTCTTTTAATCTATCTGGTTAAAGAGAGCCTCGGGCAGATAAACGATCCTGTGCAGATTCTTGCGTCAATAGACCCTTCCGGTGATGGAACAGCATATCTTTCCACAATTCTGCCGGATGGTGCCCAGGCGGTGTGGACATGCAGCTCAGGACGCTTCACGGGCACCAATTCATCTGAAGGTTACGGCAGAAGTGTCACATGGCAGGCTTCTCCCGGGTACATGGACAGCGTCACTGTTGTTGTGGTCACTCCATCGGGAACTGACAGCGTGAGATTCCTTCCGGTGATTCTTGAAGTGACTCCTACAATAACAGTCTCAAGCGCTTATCACCTTGCCATTCTTGAGCGGTCACGGTCTCTCTCTCTTCCTGCGGGCAGATATACCATTATCGCAGAAGGCGACAACCTTTTGAATTATGATGGTTTAACCATTCTTATAGGGCACTTTCCCGGTAATGTCCGGAATGCATGGCCTCTCTTCCCCGGTGATACTATGACCATCGACCTGCCACTTGGTGCAGAATTTGAAGCTGTTGGTCTGGATAACCTTGAGGGTGCTCTGGACAACACCGGATCTATATTCATCAGGTTCCTGAATGAAGAATCCGCTTCAGCCTCTTCCGCTGAACCTGCGGTTGAAGAAATTGTGGAAGTCGAGGAAGAGCCGGAAGAGCCGGAAGAAGTTCCTCAGGAAGACTCACTGGAAGTTATAATCACCCCGGACACCCTGGAAATCATGTTCACCCCGGACATCCTGGAAGTTGACTCCGTGGTGATTGTCGAGCCTCCAGCAGTGATTATAGAAGATTCCTTAACAATTGAAATTGACAGCATCCCGGCTGACACCACTTCTATCTGAATCTTCGATTGAAACCGTTCCATCTGGAAAATATCCTTAATCCCAGAAGAAGAACTCCCCACAGGGGAAACAGAACGAACTGCGGTAACCAAACGGGAGAATGGCTGAAAACCTCAAGAATGTTTACCCAGCAATTTGAGACTGGATCAAGCAGAACAGACACCTGGCCAAATCCGATAGAAGACAAAAATCCCAGCGCCATTACAGCCAGCATAAACGGCAGTGAAACTACAGTAGCAGCGGGTCCCAACCATGAGAACCCGCCATATACGGAAACCATTAAAGGTGCAAGGGAAACAGTCACAACAATTCCCGCATACAACGGAGAAAGAATCGCGGAGTGCCTGCCCCTGACATTCCAGCCAAAGAGGATAAGTGAGAGAACTGCTCCGTAAGACATCTGAGCGCCCTTGTCTTCAAGAGTTCCCGGAAGAAAGATCAGAGACAACAGCAGCGCGGTCCACCAGACAGTCAGCAGGTGAAGCTTTCCCCCTCTGTGGCTCATCCACAGAACAGCGAAGGATGCCATTATCCCGGCCCTGACAGTTGATGCCCTTCCGCCGGAAAGGACTACAAACACAACAATGCCGAAGATTGCCAGCCAACCGGAAAGTATTCCCTTTCCTGTAATCAATCTCGCAAGGAAAAGAAGCACCAGTGCGATAATTCCAGTGTGAAGCCCCGAGAGAGCCAGAAGATGCGATGTTCCAGACTGCTTGAAGGCCTCAGCCGTGTCTCGGGGAATCAGGCCCCTCAGTCCCATTAGAAGCCCTCCTGTAAGGCCACGGGCAACCGGGTCAGCTATTGTTTCAATAAGTCTGTCCCGGTACCGTCTTCGCAGGGAGGGAAAATATGAGGAGGAAAACTTCAATCTTGTACAGAAAGGGGAGATAAACATTCCCCTGCGGTAACCGATTATCATGGCTGAATCGCCCTTCAGGGATAGTTCAGCAAGAGATTTATTTGAAACCCAGAAATTTCCATCTTCAGTCGACAGCATCCCTCCATTTGCCGTAACAGTAGTAAGTTTACCCCGCCAGACCCCATGGGATACTCCTTCATTGCTGTGTTCTTTTTTCCCCGCAAGCAGAAGAACGGACAACGCAATGAAAAGAACCGTAATAATCCTGTATGAAAGTTCCATACAGAGAGTAACCGCTTAAACTGTCCGGTTTCCAAGAGCCACAAAATGCAGCAATCTGCAAGTATTTATATCAAGTCTGGGAATGTGCTATTCTGGCATAAATTACCAGAATTAGCTATATTTTTTATTGAAAGAATTTTTCATCTGCTGGTTTTGTGTATTTCGCTACAATTTCTCTGATGCAGAATGAAATAACCTGTGGCTCTCAAGAAAGGAAATATAACATGAGAATTTCTTTGATCTTATTTATTATTTTTGCAGGTCTGGCTTTTTCTGAAATTCTTTTCTCGGATGATTTCAACGATGGCATCGCTGACGGATGGTCCGAACTTGCAGGTGCTGAATTCGCTGTTATTGACGGAGAATACTGCTGCTGGGGAGATGCTTCATCTATTGGATTGTCATCTGCCGGTGATGTTGCAGGCATAATGAGTGTTCCCGATTACTCATTCAGGGCAAAGGTTGAGATGGAGGCCGGACTGATGATAGGACAATTTGTCCGCTTCAGCTATTACGCCGAGTACATGTATTGTCTGTGCATCGGAGAAGAAGCAGGAGGAATCGCTCTTGTGAAGGCAGATCAGAATAACCAATACGTACTTGATTCCTATTCTATGGCCTTCGAATACAATCAGCCATACTGGATGAGATTTGAGATTCAAGATGATATTCTCGGGGGAAAAGTCTGGACAGGAACAATAGAAGATGAACCTTCCGAATGGATGGTTCTGGCAACCGATAATTCAGTGAGTGCTCCGGGATCAATAGCTCTATTCTGTCTGGCTCCGGAGGGAGATGAGAAGATTTCCATGTTTGTCACGTTCGATGATGTGCAAGTTACAGATAACCTGACACTCGCACTTCATGCAGTAACATGGGCTTCGATCAAATCATCATTCTAGAATACTGTCAAGCAATACCTGTAGCATCCTGCTGAGTTTCGACTGTAGCTAGTTAATCACCGGAGAGTAATGAATCAGGTTCTAAATCCATACTCTGGATATCGTCAATAAAATTGTTGATTACAAAAGCCCTTATTGTATTTGAATTTGTGTCAAGGGGAAAGATGAAGAAACCGATGTGCTCCGGATCTGAATGCATTCCCTCCACCCTGCCGTAGAATTTTTCTCCATCTTTGAAAGTGACCAGTACTTTTTTTCCGTAGGAGGTATCACCCTTGAAGTAATTCATAGTCTTGTGAAGGAAATTCCCTTCAAATGTTTTTACAAAGAAAATGGCTTTCAGATCCTTCATTTCAATATTCTGATTTATTCTGATGGCTCCATCCTCAATGGTAAGCAGAAAAGATGATCTGTGTCTTGAGAAATCTCCTGTATATCCTTTAAGAACCTCGCCCTGTGCAGTACGAACCACAACTTTGTTCATTACAGTAACTCCCAACTGTAAAAGTTGTTCAGGAACTGAGAAAGATTCCCAATCCTGGAATCGAATACCCCGGTTTCCTGAAAGAATGTATTTGTCCCCACTGTAATTCGGATTCCCGTGCTGTATACAGAACCCACAGAGTAATAGTTATCATATACTTCAATCAGAGAATCATTCATTGTGAATGCGATTGTGGCGATAGTCATTCCATCGTTCTGTTCTTCTCCATGTCGGGTGTAAGTGTTTGCCGAGAAGCAATCCCAGGAGTCAGAGGATGCGTCTTCAGGAAATTCAAGATAAATGCTGTCAGGTAAACCGTAACGAAAAATGATGTAGTTGTTCTGAGCTCCTGTGAGGAAAGACACAACAGAATTATCCTCAAGTTGAAAAGAATAGCCTACCGCTTCACCGGGAAGTTCCAGATAAGGGCCGTACAGTGCTAAAAGCGTTAACAGCAATGTCATTTTGCAGTCTCCTTCTGTTTTATCTAAACCCCTCCATTTCATTTGTCAATACTGAGATCCATACATCATTCCTATTGCTTGTTGACCGAATGAGCTTAGGTGAATAGAATTGGAACCATGTTTACCGGAAAGTTTCCTCTATTTGTTCTTGACTCTCTGAGAAGCGCCTTTAATGTGGGCTCTGTTTTCCGTACAGCGGAATCCATTTCCCCGTCAGGCGTAATTCTTACTGGAATTTCTGCGCGTCCCGGAGGCAGAAAAGTAGGCAGGACTTCAAGAGGTACCCACGGGCTTGTACCCTGGAGGTGGTTTCAGGAAGCGACTGAAGCTGTTCTCTATGCGCAGTGCAGCAGGATGATTGTCGCAGTGGAAAACACTCCAGATGCCGAGTTCCTGCATCTGGCTGATTTTCCTCTGAACGCTGCATTTGTGCTGGGAAATGAAGCGGATGGAATTTCTGATGAAATACTTGAGATGTGTCAAATGAGGATAATTATTCCTCAGTCAGGCAGACGCCACTGCATCAATGTATCAAGTACTGCCGCGATGATCGCATGGGAAATACAGAGAAGAAGACTGACAGGAGAAAAACATGTTTAAAATTCTTGCAATAATCTTTATGATACTTGCCCCCTTTAAGTGGATATACGTGGTCGATAATACAAAATGCAACGGTTGCGGAAACTGCCTCTCATCGTGCTCACAGGGTGCCATAAGCATGGTTGCGGGAAATGCGTACATAGACCCGGAACTCTGTAATGGATGCGGAAACTGTGTGTACTACTGCCCCAGAGATGCTATCTACAAGGAATGGTACACAGGTATTGAGGAGGAAGAGACCCGTGAATCCACAAACGGTATTTTTTTCTCTCAGAATCCCGCTGCCGGCGGTTTCATTACAGTCAGCGGTGTCTCTTCATATTCCGAGGTAAAGGTAATGGACAGGGCCGGCAGAGTGGTTCTTCAGGATAACGCGGATGAACAGGGTTTTCTTCCACTTGACATCTCTGATATGCCTGAAGGTTCATATCTGGTTTTCTCGGAAGAAAACGTATCAGTACTTACTGTTATCTGATGTAACCCAGATTTCTAAGTTCCCTGCTGGCAGTTTCGCTGTAATTCACAAGAGGTGCTTCCCCCATGGGAGGCGTTGCCCGGTAGAATTCCGCTGCTTCAATCATCGCGATTTCCGGTGTCACAAGTTCCTGCTCCAGCGGATCTGCCGCCAGGTTATACGCCTCAAGGGAGTCATCTTCGACTGACCATATAAGTTTGTTGTTATTTGATACGATTGAAACCAGGTTACCCTCAGGTCTCCAGAGCACACCGCTCGCTGGAATTTCTCTGGCTGGATTGATTATACCTGTCAGATTTAATGAAGGCTCCATTGTTGTGAATTCAACTCCGGTCACAGAAGCGATGGTTCCCGCAATATCCAGTTGAGCCACCGACTGGGAGATAACTCTTCCTCCGTTGAAGCCTGGGCCTGCCATTATCAGAGGTACATGAGTAGTTTCCTGATAAAGGGTACGGCCGTGTTCAATTCCGCCGTGCTCAAGGAATTCCTCTCCATGATCGCCCACAAGGATTATAAGCGTATTCTCTGCCAGTCCTCTTGATCTGAGTTCCGAAAGCATTCTGCCAATCTCGGAATCCATATATGTTAACTCGCCGTCATAGAGAGCAATCAGATTGTGCATATCTGAAGATGAAGGAACAGTTTCACCTGAGTTAACATCCATCATCTCGGTAATTCCTTCACCCCAGGAGTCTCCATACTCTCCGTTGTAGTCCGGATCAGTATACATACTAAGGAATGGTTCCGGAGCCCTGTAAGGGATGTGGGGGTCGTAGAAATGTACTGCCGCGAAGAAAGGCTTGTCCTGATTCCCCGTATCCAGCCATGCAAGAAAGTCATCAACTGTTGGTCCGGCCTTTCTGAGACTGTTGCCGCTTGCTACGCCCTGACAATCAAAATGCTGGAAACCTCTGTGAAAGCCAAAATCAGCATTCATGAACATTACATTGAAGAATGCTGCTGTCCTGTAACCTTCCCTGTTGAAAGACAGCGGAAGCCATGGAACATCCGGAGATATACCGTGGAAGCCGGTGCTGGTTCTGCCTGCACCGTGCACAACGGTGGATACACCTGACATAATAGTTGTCATTGCAGGTAGAGTCCATGAAGCCTGTCCCTGACACAATTCAGCAATAGTTCCCGCAGCCGCGAGACTGTCAATGTGAGGTGTTGTGTTTCTGTGATACCCGTAACAACTCAGATGATCCGCTCGGACTGTGTCTGTGAGTATCAGAAGAACATTGATTTGTTCCTCAGTTCTGCAGGAAATGCTCATGAGAACAGTCAGTACAGTCAGAAGCAGTATTATTCTTTTCATTGTCTTTCCTAGTGGCCGGCTTCAAGCCAGTTAAAGCCGAAACCTGTTTCCACGGTAAGAGGAACCTCCAGTTTTAAGGCTCCCTGCATTTCTTCTCTGAGTATTATCTCTGCGATGTTTTTGTGTTCTTCGGGGCATGTAAGAACCAGCTCATCATGTACCTGTAATACCAGGCCCGCTGATGGAAGTTCCCTTGCCAGCCTGTTCGCCACTTTTATCATCGCAAGCTTGATTATATCTGCGGCAGATCCCTGAACCGCAGAGTTAACCGCCGCTCTTTCCATCTGTTTCCTGCTGTTTCCTGTGGCTTCCTTCATTCCGGTGAACAGCCGCCTTCTGCCGAGAATCGTTCTGATTTCGCTGTGCTCAACCGCGGTGCTTACCATTTCTTCGTAAAACCGTTTCACTTCAGGATATGTCTCGAAGTAGCGGGAGATTATACCGGCAGCCTCTCCCCTGGAAATAGAGAGCCTTTGCGCAAGGCCAAAGGCACTTATGCCGTAGATTATTGAAAAATTTACTTCCTTGGCCTTTCGTCTATACTCCGGGGCAGTATCTGCGAAAAGAGCATCTGCCGTGCGCGAATGGATATCCGCGTTCTCTCTGTATGCTCTTCTGAGAACGCCCTCCCCTGCCAGATGCGCCAGCAGTCTAAGTTCAATCTGGGAATAATCGGCAGTAACAAATACATGTCCCTTTACAGGTGGAATGAAGCATTTTCTGATTTCTCTCCCCCGACTGGTTCTGATGGG
The DNA here is from genome assembly GCA_021107435.1 of Candidatus Sabulitectum sp. Classification (GTDB taxonomy): domain Bacteria; phylum Fermentibacterota; class Fermentibacteria; order Fermentibacterales; family JCC-6; genus Sabulitectum. The sequence goes on from JAIOSV010000029.1 coordinate 21,958, forward strand.
AATATTTTGCAGGTTGGGGTTGCTGGAACTAAGCCTGCCGGTGGCAGTTACAGCCTGATTGTAATTTGTGTGTATCAATCCAGTGGTCGGGCTTACATATCCCGGCAGTTTCTCTACGTAGGTATTCAGAAGTTTTGAAAGCTCTCTGAATTCTATAAGTGTTTCCACGAAAGGATGATCGTTCCTCAGTTTGGTTAGTACGGTCATATCAGTGGATCTGGCACCTTTTGAGGTTTTTCGTACAGGATTTAAGTGAAGAGTATCAAAAAGCATTGAGGCTACCTGCGCCGGACTGGCCAGATTTACAGATCTGCCGGTTTGTTCCGAGGCCTGTTCCATCAGACTGAATATCCTCTGGCTTATAAGATCCCCCTCACAGCGGAGAGCCTCGCGGTCAAGTCCTATACCCCGAATTTCCATGCTTGCCAGTACGGAAGAAAGAGGAAGTTCAACTTCCCTGTAAACCCTCTCAAGATCAGTATCATCAGCAAATTCAAGTGACATCCTTTTTGCGAGAGCAAGAGTAGACGCGGAATCGGCACAACAGTATTCAGCGACTGTTTCGACGGGAATTCCCAGCAGTGACCCCGTGCCGCTGGAAACCTCATCGAAAGATCTCATATTTTTCCCAAGCCATATTGGAACGATCTTTTTCAGTGAATGACTTCGAGCGTCTGGTCTGAGAATGTAGTCGGCAAGATACGGATCATCGAATGGTACAGGAAGTCGAATTCCGTAGCGGTGAAGAACACGACTGTCATACTTGGCATTTTGAGCGATATATCCTCTGCTGTTGAGAAGTGTTTCAAGAGAACCCAGTACAAGCTCTTTTTTGTTCGAATCGGCAAACGGCACATACCAGCTTTCATCCTGGATGGATGTAACGGAAAAACCGATAAGCTCAGCCTTCAAAGGGTCAACAGAGGTTGTCTCTGTATCAATGCAGACAGGTCCGTTTCCCGGGAAATTGATATGCTCTATATCGCTGACAATATTCACTATGCATGAGAACTGCTCAGGAGAATCAGATTGATTTCCTGTGAGAGAAAGCTCAAGCCCCAGTCGGTCCGCGATTTTTGAAAGCGCCAGTCTGTTAAGTATTGGCAGCGCCTTTTCCGGATCAGGCTTTCTCCGAGTAAGGTCTAATTCTTTAAGGTCCGGTGTAAGCGGTATATCCAGCTTTGTGAGTTTTAGACTCAGTTCAACCATTTCACGTGAATCAATGAGCTTTTTCCTGATTGAATCAGGCTTAACTTCGGAGAGATTGCAGTATATATCGCTGATGCTGCCAAACTGCTGTATCAGTTTAACAGCGCCCTTCGCACCGATTCCACGGGCACCTGGAATATTGTCGGATGAATCCCCCATAATTGCCAGGAGATCAGCTACATACTCGGCAGGTACCCCCATGATTTCAGTGACATCAGCTCTGGTAACCATTGTTGATGGATTACCGTACTTTCCCGGACGAAGAACAGATACATTGTTACTGACAAGCTGCAGAAGATCCTTGTCGGGTGAGAATACAAGAACTGGAATAGAAGACTCTCCAGCAAATCCTGCAATAATGTCATCCGCCTCCAGCCCCTGCTTTTCAATAAAGGGAATACCCAGCAGAGGTATGAGTTCACGGGCAATTTGAGTCTGGATTCTGAGATCTTCAGGTGTGGGAGGTCTGTTGGCTTTGTATTCGGGAAACAGATCTTTGCGGAAGGTAGGGCCCGGAGCGTCACTTATTGCTGCCACAAGGCAGTTGGGATTAGTGTCAATAATCGAAAACAGCTCTTTCAATAAAAAATTCAAACCGCTGGTGACAGTTCCATCGATTCCCCTGAGATGCCCCTTCATCATGGCATAATGACCTCTGTAAAGAACGCTCAGTGTATCAATGAGAATCAGTTTTTCAGCCACATGCCATTCCTTCCAGTGGTTTTGCCCTTCCCCAGCCGGAAATATAATCAGATGCGCAGACAGGGTCTTTCTTGACAGATCACATACTAAATATGTATTCTCCTGCCAACATGAAGAAAATACCATTCAAGATCTTCCGTCACGCTCTGACTGTACCGGCAGTTAAAATTGTGATATTCTCGGCAGCCATAACTCCCAGAGTAATTTCCAGATTCTACGCGGGCATGCTGGGCTGGCTTCTATCAATTCTTCCGTTGCCGTCAAACAGGATTATTAAAAAGCATCAGCAGGGTGTAATGGCAAATAACGGTATTCAAGCAGCAGTCGCAAACATATACACCAGTGTTCTCACCGGATTCTTCGATTTCTTCTACCTTTCATACCGCAGCGATAATGCCTTCAGAAAAATTGTGAAGGTAGAGGGATCCGACAATATGGGGAAAGCCCTCTCTCACGGAAGAGGTGTAATCGCCATTACTGCTCACTACGGACCATGGGAACTGCTTCCCAGGGCTATGAAGCTACTGGGTTTTGACATTGGTGTTGTCGGAAGAGCTTTGTCGCAAAAAGGAGCCTCGGATGTACTGGATAAGCTTAGAAGAAAGCCGGGAATTCACACAGTTGACAGAAATGCGGGAGTTGCGCCAATATTGCGTCTTCTAAGGAACAACATTGCTTTGGGAATCCTGATAGATCAGGACACAAAGGGTGTTCAGAGTGAATTCGCTGACTTTCTGGGTCGTCCGGCACTGACCCCGGTGGCCCCGGCGGTTCTCTCCAGAAGACTTGAAGTACCAGTGGTTACTCTTCATATCACCCGCCAGAAAGACAAAACATATCTTCTTGAAATTGACGAGCCTCTGTTTTTTACGAAAGAGGATTCAGTATCTGACATCCTGACGCTGCTTAATGAGAGAATAAGTCAGTGGATACTGAGTGCTCCGGAACAATGGGTATGGTTCCACAACAGGTGGCGTACTCAAAGAAAATGATCTCATTATCTTGCTTAATGACGGATGCTGTCCTTGATCAGCACTGAAATATTGTGCAGGATCATTCGGAGTTTACTTCGGTCTTTAACTTCGTTATAGAGTTTCACAATTTCAGCAAGCTGCCTCTCTGTGGCATGACCATCAGGTTTGTAAAATGAGTGTTGGAGAAGCTTGTTACGAATACTCATGTACCTGTCAGAAGCAAGATTCTGTCGAACAACTGGCAGAATATCCTCCTCTTTATAAAGAACATCACCTGCCTGCCATGCGTATGTATTTGCCAGTTCTTCCGTGGAAGGTCTGTAATGATCGGGAGCCGGATTCGCGAATACAATTGGCCTGTTGGTATGAAACCATTCGTAGCAGACTGCTGAAATATCAGAGATCATAAGATCAGCCTGATGCATATAATGAGTAATGTCTGAGTCCCAAATGACTTTTACGCTCTCCTCTGCACCGAGCTCTGTTATGAGTTGATCAATCTCCCTGTAAATGTCCGTGTTATTCCGGTTGATACGGGAATGGTACTTGATTATCAGGTTCCATCGAGGGGCAATCGCTCGTATCAGCTTCTTCCCCCACAAAGGCAGTGAACTTTCACCGTGTTTTGAAAACTTGAGCTTTGTTCCAGAGTCCTCGGATATCCAGGTGGGAGCATAGAGAATTGTTGGCTTTCCGTTGTTGAAAACAGGACTTTGAATAAGAGTATTTGAAACAAGCTTGTCAAACTTGGGATAACCCACAATCTTGAAACGCTGAGGGTGCTTAAGGTTATAGACACTTCTGATTTTATCCATGTGCTTTTTGCCGGGTAGAAGAAGAAGATCGTAGAGAAGAATTCGGCGGTGCTGAAGAAGATAGTGTTTATCAGATGCCCCATGGAACACCTGTACGGAATATCCCCAGAAGATCATCTGAAACCCGGTGTATAGCACAAGTTTGATGTCCATCCTGTTCAGGATTATTTTTGCTTCAGTAGAGTTTTTTACAAAAAGCAGATCCATGTGAAGATACGGAAACTTTTCCTTCAGATAATCGTAAATCACAGGATTCTTTGTGAGTATTACCCCTCCGAGGTTGTCGTATATCGGACGGATATGAGCGAAATGCTGAATGTCAGTACGGAGCCAGTATGCTATCTTGTAATTGTCTGACATATAGTAGTTACCCCTTTGCTTTCAGAACAGAGTCGATAACTTCTTTAACTCTTGATGAAGCCTTGCCATCAAGTCCGGTGAAGAAGTAGTTCCTGTATTCAGACAATTTGTTTTTCATTGTATCTGTGGGAGAAAGAGCATGGTTAACAGCGTTTTCAAGTTGATCCGGGCTGGAGATGTGAGGGAATGCCCCAGCCAGCCATTCAACGGGGTTAATTGAGAGTGCAGGCATGCCATCAGAATGTTTCAGACTTGAGTACGGAAGCTCGTAGATGATTCCATGTTTCCCCAGTGCAAGAAACTCATTCAGAACACTTGATGTATCGCTTATCATGGTATCTGCAAGGCTCAGGTATGGATAAACATTATATTCTTCAGAGGGTACAAGGTAGAGTTCTCTGTGTTTTTCCGCAAGCTCCTGGTACAGCCTGTGCTGAGAGTGTGAGGCATATTTTCCTCCCCAGGAATACGGATGCAGTTTGACTAAAAGGTTGTACTCCGGGAGAAGTTCCACAATCTTGTTGCCGATATGCTCAATACAGCTGGGTTTATATGAAGGAGCAAACAGAACAGTCTGTTTAGAGGAATCAAATCCCAGTCTCTTCATCAGTACTTCATTGCTGAAGTGCCCGGACTGGAAAAACGGATCAAGTTTGGGCAATCCTGTCACATAGAAGTCTGCAATGTCTCCACAGCCGATGCTTTTTATGAAATCGTACCAGTACTGACCTTCAAGAAAAACATGATATCTGGTATTCTTTTGCTTTACGATGTTTCTAATTCTTAAAGTTTTTATTCCCACGCCGTGATCCAGATGAAATTTAGGAACATCATCGTATTTTGCGGGATTCTTCAGCGCATCTCCACATATAACAGCATCGAATCCTCTGGTTTTGTCTGTGACCTGAAAGCCTTTTTCTCTAAGAGTATCTTCGATTCTTGATTTGTTTGAGATAAGAAATACTCCCAGAAAACGGTGCTGATCCTTCCCCACCCTGACCCATAAGTCGTATTCAGGATCTTGAGACATGGAGATGTAAAGAGGATGCAGTGAGTTGAAATAGTATTCCTTTTTCAAATCAAAAAGAATCTTCTTCACGGAAAACCCCTGGAAAGCTGTTTTACAAACTCTGCCGCACGTTTCACAGATTTCCCGTCATTGAAATAGAAGCAGTTGTGCAGCATTTCTGTAAAACGTGAATTGTTTTCTGGATTCGAAAGGTTCCGGTTTACTACATCCAGAATACTCTTTGAGTCATCGAAAAAGTCCGCAATTGTCATTACATTCATTTCGTCCGGCATGTTGTGGAGATCGCTGAAATCAGTATTTGCCACAATGATTGGATTCCCTGTGATCAGGTATTCATACAGCACTGAAGATGTATCACTGATAAGAACATCTGAAACAAGGAAATCATGCATCGTGTCACTTCTGGTAATCCTGTTGGAATTGGAGAAATACACTCGCTTTATCCCTGCCAGTTTCGCCCATAACTTGAGTTTCGGGACATGGTGGGAATCGAAGTGATGGGGTCTGATAATGAGATTGTGTTCTTTTGTTATTTCCCTGCAGAAAAGTTTTGTGTATTTGTTCAGTGTTCCATTTCCCCATTTCCATGTGGGGGCATAGAGTACAGTCTTTCTTGCATGGTCCTTTTCCGGAATCCCCATTCTGTCCATCAGTGCATTACGGGTCGTTTTCCCGTTAACGTAGTTATCAAATCTGAGATTGCCGACCTTCACCAGGCGATTATCGGGAATATTCACCCCTGTATCTCTCAGTTTTTCCATGTGTTTGGGGCCGGAAACAAATAAATACTGATAACTCTCCAGTCGGCGGGCATTCCCGCCGTACTTTTTATCGCCAGTGCCGTGTCCTATGAAAACAGTTTTCAATCTGGCTGGATCATTGTGTATTCTGGAATTTGACTGTGATAAAATGACTCCGCTTAGATCGGAAACATGTCTGAGTTTCCTTCTCTCTACAACCGGAGTTCCAAGGAATGCGGCCCCCTCGGATTTAATGCTTCCCCTGAGGTATCTCTTGAATTTCAGAAGGGTTTTGTACTTCCTTACAAGAAAGGAGCCCCCGATCTCTGTGTATAGAGGCCAGGCATAGGACAGCTGATATACCTGATTCGCGAAGTAGTAGATTTTCAAGGTTTATCCCTCAACCTGGTAATACTGCTGATCAGTCCTCTGAATGAAAACATCTCTGGAGTGTCCAGGTCTATCCATCTTCTATCACCGATATCAACTCCAATCATTTTCCCGTTCTGCGCGAGAGAGTTGCAGGCATCCGAGAGGGAGTCTCTGCCCTGTTCTATAGAGTTTCGCAGTGTGGCGAAAAAACTGTGATTTAATTTAAACATACCGCAATCTATTGCCTGATAATCTCTATAGTTTTTGTCAAGTCCGGTTATTTCAAGTCTGCCGTTCTCAGTTCTGTCGCATTGAACTTTCATGCCATCATCCAGATCTGGAATAAATTCAAGCTTGAAATCCAGAGCAAGCAATGCCTGATCCGGTTCAATTGCAGTTTCTACAATGTGTTTAAGCATCTCCGGCTCAAAAATGTGATCACTCATCAGGAGAATGAATTCTTCACCGGGCTGGATATTCTCTTCTGCACTGAGTACTGAAATCCCGTTGGAAAGTTTCCAGGAAGCATTATAGCAAAACTCAATATTTAGAGAGTCCAGAACGTTGCTGCTCAAGTATTCTTCCAGCGCGGCTGCCTGGAAGCCGGTAACAATCACCACATCATTAATAGCAGACTTCAACACTCCGTCAAGGATAATATCAATGACCCTGCGGTTTCCAATTTTCAGAAGAGTCTTGGGCATTCCTTTGTGCTGTGATTCAAGACGGGAACCGCAACCGGCTGCAATTATTACTGCTTTCATTACTCTGCTCCCGTAACTTCTTGTAGTCAAGAATGTTATAACTGAATTGTATCTGGCTGATGAGAGAAAATATAATCATTTGCACCTGATTCAGCAAGAAATTCTACATCATGCTTGAGGATAACTGCGGAAACCCGGTTTGTTGTTTCATGCAAACCGAACCCAACGGTGCTTAGGTATTCGGTCTTCGTAATCAGAAATAGTCTTTGTCACCTGATTTACCCAGAGATACCGTAGTGATAAGGGAATTCGTATTCGTATTGATTACCGCAATATTATTCGATCCAGTGCATGCACAGTAGAGTCTTCCATCAGCAGAAACAGTCATCTCATACTGAGGATAGCTGTTTCCCTGAAGTGAAATATTTTGAATGACTGTATTGGTGTATGTGTCAATTACCGCAATCCTGCTTGCCGAATAAAGATGATTCGTACGAATTGTTTCTTTATCGCTGAAGTGTTATCTCAGATAGCCCTTGCGGAAGTGGCTGTGGTAGAGTATCTGGATCTTGCGGAAGAGGTTCAAGGGTTTCCTGCCTTTACCCATCGGTTGAGTTGAGTCTATGGACGAGAGCAGGTCAATAATCCCTTTTGATATGGATCTGTCCAGCCGTGGATTTACCTCAGTCAGGTGTCTGTGTCTCTGCGGGGAGAACTCATCCGGTCTTGACAGAGATCTGTTCAGGGCATCTCTCAATTCTGCTGTTGATTGTATGTTGATTCCCTTGTCTCTTCTGCTGAGTGTTCTGTATGTCACCAGCGGTTTATCGAGAGCCATGAACTCGTATATCACCGATGAAGTATCGGAGAGCATCACATCCGCAAGATGAAGATACGGTGTTATGTCGAAGTCAGTTATCAGCCTGAATTGATTACCGGTCTTCCTGCTGAGATTCTTCAGAATGTCTCTGTCCATAAATTCATGGGGTTTGCAGAACCAGATCTCTTCCGGTTTCATGATTGTTTCAATTGCCGGAAGAATATCCTTCGATGATTCCATGCTGCTGCTGTGTGTGGGAGCATACAGGATAACTGTTTTGTCCTGTTTGAGGTTGAATCGTTTCCTGATATCAGTGGTGTCGTAATTCAGTATGTGGTCGATCTTTGCCCAGCCGGTTTCAAATGTTCTGAAATACTTGTACTTTCTTTCCATTTCCTTGAAACGGGTGGTTACCACCGGACCGGAAGTAAGATAGAGATCGAAGAAGTGCCTGATTTTGTAATGTGAGGGCTTTTCTATTCCAATACCATGAAAAAGCTCCACTTTGATCCCCGGCAGGCGAAAATCAACAAAGTTGCCGGGACAGAGAACGAAATCCGGATTAAAGGCAATTGCGTCTTTCAGCTCTGTAAATACTTCAAATTTTGAAAGGCTTCCCGGAAGCTTCTTTCTCACTTTAGTGCTTACGAATAGAGCAATACTGGCTTTCTGTCCTGTTGCCTCTTTAACCAGGGGTTGAACCACAGGGAGGGAGTAGAGTTTGGAAACATAGAAGAGTAATTTCATCTGGAGATTGATTTGCCGTTCTGCACTGTATTCTTAATCGCGGTTGTTGAAATGCTCTCTGTTCTTGGGAGATAAATCACTTCGCAGTAGTCTTTCAGGAAATCAAACTTTCCGATCCAGTCATCACCGATAACGAATACATCAATGGAATGATTCACGATATCCTCTGTCTTCTGCTCCCAGCTTGTTTCCGGAATGACCCGGTCAACGAATCGTATGGCTTCAACAATTTGTGCCCTGTGGGCGTAGGGATAAACGCACTGCTTATGCTTGCCGGTGTTAAACTCGTCAGTGGAAATGGCAACCATGAGGTAATCCCCCAGTGCCCGCGCTCGTCTCAGCATGTTCAAGTGACCAATATGGAACAGGTCATATGTTCCGTATGTGATTACTCTTTTCATTTTCTGCTACCATCCGAGTCTGATAAGTGATGCCCATTGCTCAAGGAACTGCGTATCTCCGGTTGCGGGTTCGGAACCCCATCCGCTGAATGCTCCCTTTCTGTCAAGTCCGATAACAGGGATTCCCAGCGCCCGGGCATGAATCCATAGATTTCTGCTGGTGGTGGCAACTGCCGATGCGCCTGCCACCAGTGCTGCTCTGATCCCTTCGCTGGTCTCAGGGGGAATATTGGTAGTGTTGCCATCCACGAGAACAATCTTCAGGGGAACTTCCGCTCTCTTTCTTTTAAAAATGGCAGAAGCGTCTTCAGTAGCCAGAATGTATGGCAGTGTTCGATGGGAAACAGGCGAAAGGATAGTCGAAGCCTTATCTGCAAGAACGCGGGGCACACCGGGTTTCCAGTTCATGCTGGTTTTCAGCTTGAGAACATTCATGATCCCGTGTACATTATCAGGGAAAACAGCTGAGGCTGTTTTTACTATGATATTTACCGCTGGATGGTCAATTGAAGAGATGCAGGCCATAGGAGATGTTTTTTCAACAAAGCGAAGAAGGTCATCTCCTGGATGCGTATTGAATAACAGCAGATCTTCCGGGGGAAAAGGGTCAGGGGATCCCGAGTCAGTGGAGTAGATGTGCATTTCCGGTGTCCAGGGAAGAAAGCCTGCCAGTTCAAAGACATCCTGATGTGCTACAAAGTGAATAGGAATACCCGGGTAGGCATCCTGAAGAGCTTTTGCCATGTAAACGGATGACCAGGCATCCGATAGGTCTGAAGAAGAGAATACACCAACAGATTCAGGTCTTACTATATCCGATGGAAATCTGAAATCATTCCAGTTTGAGGATACCTTTGCTTCTCTTCGTTTGCCGAACAGATTCCTTATTAACTTCACTGCTCAAATCCTTCCATTATTCTTCGGGCCATTGATACTGCTGCGGGATTGGATGAATCTACAGAGTTAAGAACTCTGGAGGATTCACCGAATTGCCCCGATGCCTGAAGGCACAAACCGTACATAACATCTCCCAGAGCATCACCGGGGTAATGAATACGAATTGTACGGGAAAGATGAAGTGCTTCTTCATGCCTTCCAAGAGTCAAATATGCTGAGCACAGATCAATTGCGCTCCAGAAAGCCTTTCTGGCTGTTGAGGCGGAAGCGATTGAGAGAGTCAGCTCGCGAGCCGCCGTTTCGCCGTCTTCCTGAAAAAGAGCAGACAAGCCCCTGGCCCGGTGATCAAGCCATGGATCATCCGGGGATATAAGCAGAAGCTCTGAAATAGCAATTTCGGAAAGACCTGATGTCCAGGCAATTCTGGCCATCCAGAAATCTTCCAGATCGCTGTTTGCGTAAATACTTTGCAGTTCCATTGAAAGAAAAACCGCTCTTCTGCTGTCACCGGCATAAATCGCTTCCTCAATCAGCCTGCCCATAATACGCGCCTGTCCCGCGAGGTTTTCTTCGGTTTCCCAGAGAGCCCCGGCTTCCGCAAGTTTTCCAGTTTGCTCAAGTTCAAGAGGAGATATTCCGGCAAGGATGATCAGAAAAAGTAAATTCATTGCATATACCTCTGTATCAGTCTTCTGCAAAATCTGAAGTAGCTGATTACACCAAGAATCGCGGCAATCGGTGTCAGTATTTGAGAAACCCATGTGAGTTTGAAGAAAATACTTTTTTCGGGATATGCCAGAGCGCCGGCAGCAGTAAGTACCAGAACATAGCTTAGAATAATTGTCAGTCTTTCGCTTGTGGTGATGGCAACCACAGGTATTTTGATGCTCCATGAAACCACCAGCAGCCCGAGAACAACTGTGATGTGATACCAGGCGGGAATCATGGCAAGAAGTCCGTTAACAGCACCCAGTCTTGCAAGAAAAATAAGCATGACCGCAAGGAAGAACTTGTCTGCCAGAATGTCCAGTGTTTTCCCGGGAGTGCTGGATTTCTTCATTTTTCTGGCTGTCCATCCGTCAAAATAGTCGCTTGAGGCAGCAACAAGACACAGCCAGAACATTGCGATAAAATCTGATTTCCAACCGGTCCATATGCATAAGGGAAGAAGAATGATGCGAACCCAGGATACAAGGGCCGGAACTATCGGGAGTTGCTCCTGAGATCGCTTTATCATCGCAATGCCCTGTGACAACTGTTCCAGATGCCTCTGTTGGGTTTCGTTGAGATTCATAGATGAGATCCAGTTGATGTTCGAAACATACAATCAAGAGAATCAGCGGGAAGGTATCTCATATCAGGGTTTACACCAGGAAAAAATCTCGAGAGGATCTGAATATCGGCTGGTGACACAAGTTCCTCTCCGTGAAACAAACCGTCTTCCCTTGTGGTCATCCATCCTATAGCACACACTGCACCGCACTGATTGGAATGAATAGTTCCTTCCATATCAGGCGGGACTGCGGGATTAAGTGCCACTGTTTGATAAAGCTCATACCGTCCAAACCAAACAAGCGCAGCAAGGAGAGCATTTCTTGTGGCCGGCAGATCCAGTCCTTTCCTCTCCCAGTAGATTTCCGCAAGATCAATCCTTCCCTCTGAAACAAGAAGTGCGGTCAGAGGAACTATCATAGATATGTCACCGCCTTCAATTCCGCTGAGAAGATCATTGATGGAAATTTCTTCAGATGAAGACATGCCGGCTCTGAAATACAGTGATGCGCCCATTACTGCCGGTACAGTCGCTGTTTCGCGGCCCGCTCTTAACGCCCATATACCTTGAAGTGGTGTCTGTGCATCTGCAAATAATAAAAGAAGCAGAAATATCATGCTGTTCCAGAGGTTATGGAGCGGGCAACGGGGGTCGAACCCGCGACATTCAGCATGGGAGGCTGACACTCTGCCAACTGAGTTATGCCCGCTATGTTCAAGAAGCTGTCTCCGCTCTGTAGATTACCCTGGCCTCTCCCTGAAGCCACCAGCCCGTGGAGTCTCTGCCTACAGTAAGATCCAGTCCACTGCGTACTGTTATTCTAACAGGTAAAGCTACGGAGTCAAACCTTTCAGAGGCAATAAGAGCTGAAGCGACTGCCCCGGTGCCGCATGCGAGAGTCTCACCCTCTACGCCTCTCTCAAAGGTTCTCATTATCATTGATCCGTCTTCCTGAACCTTGACCCAGTTCACATTGACTCCGTCCGGGCCGAATTCGCCGTGTGATCTGATGAGAGAAGCAAATGTTTCAAAAGAGCCGTCTTCAAGATCATTGGTGAATACAACTGCGTGGGGAACTCCGGTATCAGCAAATCCCACTTGAACTCCACTCTCAATTCCGATGTCTTTTCTTAGAAAATGAAGAACAGGATCGGTTATCCAAATTCTCGCTTCATTGTTTCCGGTTACCATACCAAGATGTCTGCCAGCGTCACTTGAAAAGGAAAACTCAACTCCGGGTTTCACAATGCCCAGCTCCAGAGCATAGCGACAGATACATCTGGCACCATTGCCGCACATTTCCGCGGAGCTGCCATCGGAGTTGTAGTATTTCATTGCAAAGGCAAGCCCGGGATCTTTTCTTATCTCTATCAGCCCATCCGCGCCAACGGAAAGACCTCTCCTGCAAAGGCTGGTAATCTCCTCTTTGTTGAAATGATTTGAATAAATTCCATCTCTGTTGTCAATCATGATGAAATCATTCCCGGCGCCGCTCATTTTAAGGAATTTGATGCTCATATACCGCTTCTTCCCATTTTTTCAATAATTTCCATGTGGTATTCCGCTTTTTGATCAAGGCTATTGTTTCTAAGAAGTCTCACAAGGTCGAAACGAAGCTGCGGATCAGGCCCCCAGGCTTCTAGATATGAAACAAAGTCCTCTTCCAGGTGCTCAATTGAATACTCTCCCGCAAGGTGCGCCATAAGAAGCTCCTGAAGAAGACCGATCGCGGCATCTTCAGGTACATCGTTTCGGGATCGGGAAAAGAGAAGCAGAGCCGCGGATATTTTTTGCGGGTTACTGTTGCCGATTCCCTGATCGGCAAGGTCGATACCGGTTTCAACAGGTGAGTTGATCACAGCACCCGCCATATCACGGTTGTGGAGAAAAGAAGCGTAACGGACTTCCCAGAGTAGGTGTCTTCTGATGGCAGCTGTGTTTCCGTCAAGCTGGAATACTCTGATGGATGGCCCCTGCCACACCAGTATTAACCTTTCAAGAGAGAGAGGGTAGTAATGAAGCCTTATTGCCAGGGAGCCATCTGGGATATCTGTGAGCGCAGCCAGGTAAAGAAGTCCATGAGGTGTTATGTCGAAAATAAAATCAGCCTGGTAAGCCAGATACACGGCCCCTCTTTCTTCCATGAAATCAATCATTTCATCTTCTGTGCCGTAGATTCTTTCAGCGAATTCAATAATGGTTTCTCTGTTACCTGTGTTTTCAAAAAAAGTGTGTGTAACAACCGGCATATCAGCGTAGGCGGAAAGCAACCCTGAGATGTTCCAGAATGAAAGCATAGTTTCCCGATTATCATCTGCCCAGTCTATAAGATCGTCAAGTTCCGAGTCAGCAAGAAGAGAAGAGAAATGCCCCAATGGCATTCCCATGTTGGAAATAACGATTGCAATTTGATGTACAAACATTGTCTGCGCGCCGAAGGCGGCCAGAAGAACAGGAAGAGCCCAGTTTCTTCTTCGGGCGGCAGCAATGACCGGTGGAATAATACCAATCGCGAGAAACACATGAAGTCTATCGAAGAAAAGATATCCGGCAACGGAGAGAGGCAGGAGAAAAAGCATGGCTGACCCGCGGGTCTTTTCTATGAATGACTTCCATCCCCAGATGGCGATAAGTGCAGCTGCACCGAAAAGCAGAACTATTTCTCCCGGAGAGGGGCTGGTATACCCGCTGACCCAGAAAAGACGGGCATCGCCTGAGAGCAGGGTTGGATCTTCGGGATGGCTGAACATGAATTTCAATTTTGCCGCAATTACAGAAAACACATGGCTGCCGGAGGACGAACCGTGGAATATGCCTGAGGCAAGAGAAGCCAGGAACCCTGCCCATGGGATAGTTTTGTGGTTAAAGTATGAGGAAGCAACTGCCGCAACAGCCATTAGAGTACCGGGAGAAAGCAGAGCCATATCGTGACGCATGTGAGTAAGGAGAGTTGCTGCGGCCAGTTGACTGAGAGCCATTGGAAGAACTGTACGAAGCCCGGGTTTTCGGAAAGCCAGCCATGTGAACAGGAAGAAAGAGATGAAGCCTGTAACCTTCCAGCACGCAAGAGACAGAAAGAGGGTCGCGGCAGCCGCAATAGAAAACTTGAGAGTGTCTTTCTTCTCGCTTCGAATCCCAATATCAGTCAGGGCAAGAGTCAGTGCAATAAGTGGCAGCGCAACAGTCTCACGGTAAAAGCTTCCCCCTCTGGCTCTAAGAAGAGCCGGAAGAAAAACGGCATACAATCCGGCGCCGGCTGAAGACTCTGGAAATGTAAAACCAGAATTACGCATCCAGAAGAAAATTACAGGTAAAATAAGCAATGGAAAAAGAAGGCAGAATAATGAAAGAAACTCGTCAAAATCTCCACCGGTAATTCTGTGTATTCCTCCTGCGATGTATTCCTCAAAAATGGAGTTTTCAGCTGTAGTCATGCCGTTCGGGCGCATGACCAGAGTGTCTACTGCGGGTATTCCCACCCCGTCCGAAATCATTCGGGTGTACCGGTAAGCCTGTGTGGTTTCCCCCTGCATTCTGGATGGAGGTTGCATCACTGACCGGGCAAATACTGTGCGAAAAACAAGGCCTCCTGCTACAAGAAATAGCAGAAGTATAATAATTCGTATGTTATTTGTAGTGTCAGCCTGTGCGCGCATGGCGCTTGGCTATCTGTGCGGCAATGATCTTCAGTGTCTCTGCGGGGCCACTTCCACCTATGGCTACTGATTCCACGGTGGGCCAGCCGAATTTGTTAAGATCCGTATTCATTTTGTCGGTTGGCATTATCCCGGGAAGATCCCTCTTGTTAAACTGAAGAACCATCGGAATCATAGACATATCAAGACCGTAACTCTTCAAATTGTGTTCAAGATCATCAATGGTACTGAGGTTTGCTTCAGCTCTTTCCTTCTGGCTGTCAGCAACAAAAACAACACCGTCAATACCGTCCAGTATCACTCTTCGACTCAGAGCATAGTACGCCTGCCCCGGAACAGAATAGAGGTGAAGTTTAACACGCGTATCTCCGATTCTGGCAAAATTTACTGGAAGGAAATCGAAGAAAACGGTTCTTTCGCATCTTGTACAGAGGGTTACAAGCCTTCCTCTGTTTTCGGGAGCAATGATGTCCCTAATACCCCTGAGGTTGGTTGTTTTTCCTGAAAGACCAGGACCGTAGTAAACTATCTTGTAAGCAACCTCGTTACCTGATCTGTGCATCCCTCCCCCTATTCAATCAAAATGAACCCAAGCATAATTCTTAGAGAATATAACCCTCTTCGTCCTTTCTTTCAACCAGTACCCCAAGTCTCTCCTGTGCCTTCTTACCATTGAGCCTGACTCGTCCTTTAATAAGGTCCGGAGCACCGAAGAGGTATTCGTCCAGAAGGAAGGAAAGAACAGATCGAAGTCGTCTGGCACCAATGTCCTCTTTCTCCTCATTCATGTGTCTGGCTGTAGCGGCGATTTTTCTTTTCGCCTGGTCCTCAACAGTAAGTTCCAGACCATCGGCGGAAAGAAGCTGCAGATACTGGTCCATGATGCAGTTCTCCGGTTCTGTGAGAATTCGCAGAAGATCTTTCTCGGAAAGCGGATCAAGAGAAACCCGCAGGGGGAATCTCCCCTGAAGTTCAGGAATCAGGTCGGCAGGGCTGCTTCCGTGGAAAGCTCCTGCGGCAATAAACAGAATGTGGTCGGTTTTTACGGGACCGTATCTGGTCGCTACTGTGCTGCCTTCAACAAGAGGAAGGATATCCCTCTGGACTCCCATTCTGGAAACATCGGGGCCGCTGCCACCCTCAGATCCAATGATCTTGTCTATCTCGTCAATGAAAACAATGCCTTCCTCCTGAGCAAGTTTCAGTCCTTCCCGGACGTGGTCTCCCCCTTCCAGGATTCTGCTTATCTCATCTTCGAAAAGCTTCTTTCTTGCTTCCGCAACGGTAAGGTGAATCTTTTTCCTTCTTTTTCCTATTACCTTTTCAAGCATTTTTTTCATCTGGTCATTTATCTGATTATCGAATCCCTGCCCGGGAATCATGGGAAATACTTCTACCCCCATGGCTTTCTCAACAACAGAAAGCTCAATTTCAATGGTATCAAGTCTGCCCCGGGACAGTAATTCTGCAAGTTCTTCAGTGGAACCGTAATTAACACCAGTTTGGGAAACGGCATCAATCAGTCTTTTCTCCACTCGCGCCTCTGCTTCTTCGCTTTTCTCTTCTCTGGCCTTGTTTGTAGCAAGATTCACTGCAGACCTGACAAGATCTCTGATAATTCCTTCCACATCTCTGCCGACGTAGCCGGTCTCAGTGTATTTGGTTGCTTCAACTTTTATGAAGGGAGCTCCAACCAGACTGGCCATTCTACGAGCGATTTCTGTCTTTCCCACTCCTGTCGGGCCAATCATGATAAGATTGCTGGGATATATTTCTGATTGCATGGGCTCTTCAACCAGTCTTCTTCTGTGTCTGTTACGGAGGGCAATGGCAACTGTTCTCTTTGCCTGATCCTGTCCTACAACGTGCCTGTCCAACCATTTTACCGTTTCTGCCGGTGTCATTGTTTCTATTCCTGACATATTTCCTCCGACTGAAGCTCTCCGCCTGTGTATATGCATATATCGCTTGCTATCGCGATTGATTCCCTCGCGATCTTGAGCGGACCCATTCTTGTGTGCTTCACCAAAGCTCTCGCGGCTGCTATAGCATATGGCGATCCCGATCCCACAGAAACAATGCCGTCAGGTGATTCAACAACCTCACCGGATCCTCCGATTACAAGTGCATGGTGACCGTCCACAGCAGCAAGCATAGCATTCAGTTCACGGAGGTACTTGTCTGTTCTCCACTCACGGGCAAGTTCAATGGAAGCCCTTGGAAGATTTCCGCGGAAAGCTTCCAGCTTTTCCTCAAGCCTTTCCACAAGAGCAAAGGCATCTGCTCCGGCTCCGGAAAAGCCCACTAGAACAGTTCCTCCGCATAGTTTTCTTAGCTTTTTAGCGGTCATCTTCATAATGGTATCGCCAATAGTAACCTGGCCATCGGCAGCCATTGCTGCCTTACCGTTTTTTACTATTCCTATAACTGTAGTTGATCTTAAATCCATATACTCCTCCAGCAGTCAGTTGAATTGACCGGCGACGGACTGGCCGGAATGACAAAGTGTCAGTGCTTCTTCAGGTTCCATTTCCAGATCATTTACCAGAATAGCGTAACTGAGCCCTGAAAAACCTCCGTTTGCGAGATTTACTGCTCTTGCCTCCGGCGAGAATGTTCCCGTGGAAAGAATGAACCAGAGTGAAAGCTCCTCCGCTTTTTGAGGATCCGCGATGAAATCAACACAAAGGTCTGTCAGCAGTTGTGTTTCAAGTTCTGAATCAACAGCTGTCGCCATTACAGTACCCATTGAAACGGCGGACATGATGTTACCTCTGGAAGCGAGACCCGCCATTTCGACAATTATGGAGGCAGCAGAAATATCATCCTTCCATTCAAGAGAAGCACTTGTTTGATCTGTGTGAGAAAAAACAGACGCAAGAGCGGTATCCATCATGTTGAGACCGGTGCTTACAGGGCTGTAGATAGAGAATCTGTCAACAGTTTCCTCAATAAGATCCAGAACCGGCCGGTACTCCACTCCCCATTCCACCTGAAGCTCCTCAAGGTGTCTTCTGGCGGCAATGAAATTCCCGAATGAGAGATCCTTCTCTATTCGAATCCATTCATGAGCTGGTGTGCCGTCACTTATCAGATCGATAACTGCGTCAAAAGCTGCTTCCTGCTCAAACTCACGGGCAATAGAGGCGAGTCTTGATGCCGCATTAGCAGCGTTCTGATCGCCGTAGAAAACCGCCATACTGTTCATGACGGAGGTTGCCTGTGCCAGGTAAGAAATGGCAGCGTCAGCGCCGAGATATCCATGGATGAATCTGGCTTTCAGAAGAACAAAGCTTGGCATGATACTGAGCCATTCTTCAGGCATGGCTGAAAAAAGATACTCGGCTCTATCAAGACAGATCTCCACCATCTCCGGATTTCCTTCTGCCATGAACTGATATGCCAGTCGATTGTATGCACTTACATAGTTCCTGGCAATTTGTATAGCCTGATCGTCCTTGTAAACTCCGGGATCTTCCAGACCCGTTGTGAGGAACTGTTCCGCGAGAGCCCATCCAAGTTCGGTGTTTACCTGCCGGAGAACAGGACTATCCATTACCCGAAATGCAATGCCCTGCATCTGCAGGTAATCCTCTACATATCTTCTATTTTCCCCTGAAACGGTTCCGGCAATCATTATTTCTCTGCCGTGAACCGGTTTGTTCCGAATCATGTTTATCAAAATAAGATCCTGCATGGGAACGGACCCCTGGCTGCCTCTACCCATGGCAGGCACAGGAATACTGAGAGCTCCGCTTGCCAGAACCCATGGCCATTGGTGGTTGAAAGTGGCATCAAGGGCTTGTCTGTCAATATCTCCCGTCAAAGGAAGGCCCTCGTATGAAACATGAAAGAAGTTGGGTCCCCAGACAAATACAGGCTGCATGCTTTCTACAACATTTTCCGGATAACTCAACAAATCAGCATCTTTCAACATCAGTTGCTTAACATACCATCTTGTGTTCATAAGGCTGAGGTTGGATATGATAACATCTCTGCGCACATCAAGAACGCCCTGGGCAAACCACAATGGAAAAGTATCGTTGTCACCGTTGGTGATTATCACACCGTTTTCAGGGCATGATTCCAGCAGATTAATGCCATAGTCTCTTGCGACATAGTCACCCGATCTGTCACAATGGTGCCAGTTCATACCAAGTGAAATCACCGGAAAGATCAGGATGGACCAGGCAGCGTTTTTAGTCAGCCTGTTTTTTGCCGACGCAAACAGAGATCCCAGCCCTATCATGGAAAGTACTGCGAAGAAGATGAAAGAAGCGCCGAAAAAATAATCTCTTTCCCGGACTTCCCCTAGAGCAGTGCCCTCAGGGCCGGTCTTGAAATTCAAGTAAATCACAAAGGCAAGGCTGGCCATGATAAATGACAGTCCAACCAGAAGAAGCAGATCGGGTCGTCTCTTGCTGATAACTACAAGACCGGTAACGGCAAGAACAGACATTCCCATCCAGAGAAAAGCCCAGATGATTCCCCCGGCTGTGCCCATGGATCCCATCCAGGCCTCAGGCCTTCCCACCTGCCAGGAAAGGTATTCGGTAAACAGTCCAAGCTGATCCTGAAATGGTCCCTTCCTGCTGAATATGGATACCTGACCGTACTGCTTTCTTTCAATGGCTTCTTTGAATTCTGTCCAGACAGAAGGATTTGTTTCATTTATCTCAGGGTTCTGTATGGCTCTGAGTGGCATGTAGAGATGAATGCTGAAAGCCAGTACCATGAGCCCCGCAAACATAACAAGAAAGCCTGGTGATTTCCATTCGAATGCTTTCTTCCTGAATGCATAAAGAACGTACATTGCAATTATGGGAAAAGTGACAATAAGAGCACTGAGATGATTGCCGATGGCAAGAGTCATCAGGTAACCCGTAAGAAGCAGTTGCCTGCCTGCGGGCTTTCCGTGTAAGCGTCTCTCAAGCCACAGATCAAAAATCCAGAGAATCAGAAGTGAAAGAAGAGCGGCCATAGCATAGGTCTCAGTGGCGTTGTTGTTTCTCCAGACTGTGTAGCTGAAGGCTGCCATAAGTGCTCCAGCTGCGGAGACTGGCCTGTAGAGCCATGGTTCGTACTTAAGTCTGATGCTCCACCTTTGTATCAGTCTCGCGACAAGACCAATTGTAGCAGTTCCCGCTATGGCGCACATCAGGTTTACCCTTGCGGCTATGGAAGGGATAAAACCGAAGATAATGGTACTGACTCTTCCCAGGAGCACGAAAAAAGGAACACCCGGCGGATGTGGAATTCCCACAACCCATGAACATGTAATGTACTCTCCACTATCCCAGAAGCTGACAGAAGGTGCCAGAGTAATGATATAAACTATGAAAGCGGTTAGAGCTGCCGCTAATGCGACAATTCTGTCAGTAGTGAATCTGCCTTTAATCTTCACTTTTTCCCCCTGGGGTGTGACTTCATGTAAACACCTTTCAGTTTTTCCGTTGTCAGGTGTGTGTATATCTGTGTTGTTCCTATTCCGGCGTGGCCAAGCAGTTCCTGAACGGTTCTGATATCAGCTCCCGCGTTAAGAAGATGAGTGGCAAAACTGTGCCTGAAGGTATGAGGTGTGGCCCCTGCCGCCCTTGCTGCTCTCGCTACGCCTGCGGAAACAATACGACGTATATCTCTCGGGTCAAGCTTTCTCCCTCTAACGCTTATGAACAACGTACCTGGATCCTTAATTGCTGCATATATAAAGCGTTTATGTATCCAGACATCTACATGTTCTGATGTGCCCGGTGGGAGAGGAACTATCCTTTCCCGTCTGCCTTTACCCATTATTTTAACTGTCTGACCTGCTGTGTTTGTGTTCTGGAGAAGAAGAGAGGCTACTTCCGCTGCCCTGAGTCCGGCACCGTATAGAAGTTCAACTACTGCCCTGTCGCGAATTCCCTTAGGGCGGGAAAGATCATATGATTGAAGAACGCTCTTCACTTCGCTGACACCCAGAAAACCTGGAAGACTGCGGGGAATCCGGGGCGGTTGAAGCAATTGAGAGTGATCAAAATCACAACGACCGGTTTCCATAAGCCAGTTGGAAAAAGTATGAAAGCAGCTGACCATTCTGGCAATTGTTCGAGGTGACAGATTCCCGGAAGCCCGCCGCATGAGGTATTCGCGCATAGAAGCCGCGTCAAACCCTTTAACAAATGATCCCCCCTTTTGAATAAAGTCGGCCATTTGAGCGATATATGCCTTTACCGTCAGTGGAGAGAGACCCCTGCCGTATTGAAGTTCATCTCTAAACGATTCCAGAATCAGTCTATCTTCTTCCTGCAACTGGGACAGAACACCCCTTTCTTTCTCTCTTCCAGCAGGGGAAAACCGCATCGCGGACACTCTCTGGGCAGCGGTTTGTTCCACATGGCAAAGTCGCAATCAGGATACCTGTTGCAAGAGTAAAACAACTTTCCCTTTCGGGATTTTCTTTCAACCAGATCTCCTGTACATTCTTCAACAGGACATTTAACACCTATTGGAACTGGTTGTGTGTGTGAGCATGCGGGGTCGGAACAGGCAAGATATCTGCCGTATCTGCCATTTCTTACAAGCATATTTTTACCGCATTTGGAACACTTGATTTCTGACACAACGGCCTCTGTTGCTTCTCCCACCGGACGAGTGTATCTGCATGACGGGAAGCCGCTGCAGGCAAGGAATTTCCCAAATTTGCCCATCTTTTCCATAAGTATTTTCCCGCATACCGGACACTTTTCTGAAGTTTCTTTAACCATTGATGCCTTTATCTCAGGAAGGCGTCTCATGGCTTCTTCAAGGGACGATGCCAGAGGTGTATAAAGCTGGGATACTGCTTCTTTGTAACTTTTTTTACCGGAGGCTACAAGATCAAGTAATTCTTCCAGCCTGGCTGTAAATCCTATATCAAACAAATGAGGGAAAAGTCGGATGAGAAGATCTGTAGTTACCATTCCTATCTCTGTAGGGAAGAGCTTCTTCTCCTTGAGTTCAACATAGGTACGTTTTTTCAGGGTGGCAATTATTGACACATAAGTAGAAGGTCTGCCTATTGCCTTTTTCTTCATTTCCGCCACAAGTGCTGCCTCCGAGTATCTGGGAAGCGGCTTGGTGAATTTCTGCTCTGCAGATACATTCTCAAGATTAACCTGGCCCTCTGTAAGACAAGGAATTTCAGTGGCAACCTTCAGCTGTGCTGGATCCGCGATTGAGAAACCGGGGTTCACTACCTTTTGTCCGGTGGCTTTGAAAACCGTATCAGTGCCTGAAACAAGTGCAACAGTTTCCGCAATAATTGCATCAGCCATCTGAGTAGCCGCAAATCGCTTCCAGATCATAGAGTACAGCTTCAAATGCCTGGGGTCAAGAATTTCAGCCATAAGCTCCGGGGTACGCTTTATATCAGTTGGTCTAATGGCTTCGTGCGCGTCTTGAGCGCCACCGCTTGCCCTGTATCTTCTGGGTTTCGGGGAAAGTTTTTCCGCTCCCCATTTCTCTGTAATGAATCTGCGGCACTCTTCAATAGCTGCAGGTTCTATTCGAACCGAGTCTGTTCGCATATAGGTAATGAGACCGGTTGTCTCACCGTCAATATCAAATCCCTCGTAGAGATCCTGAGCGATTCGCATTGTTACAGAAGGCGGCATGGAAAATCTGCCGGACGCGGCAACTTGAAGTGAACTTGTAATGAAAGGGGGAGAAGACTTCCTTGCCTTCTCGGTCTCTTTCAGCGAACTGATTTCCCACCTGGCTTCTCTAATCCTGCTCAGAACATTGTCTGCTTTCTCTTTATTGCGGGGGGAATATTTTTCTCCGTCAGCCCTCTTCCCGTCTAATTTCAAAAGCTTTGCATGAAACCTGGAGCCCATCTGCTCAAATTCCGCGGTGACAGGCCAGAATTCTTTTGGCAGAAAACTTGTGATAGATTGTTCGCGTTCTACAATAAGTCTCAGCGCAACTGTCTGTACCCTTCCGGCACTGAGCCCCTTGCCTACAGTTCGCCACAGGTAGGGACTTATCTTGTATCCTACCAGACGATCCATTACCCGTCTGGCCTGCTGAGCGTCCACAAGATCCATATCGATGTCCGTAGCGGCAACCGACGCTGCCCTGACAGCATCTCTTGTGATAGAGTTGAACCTTATCCTTTTAAAGCTTGTGTTTTTGTCCTGAAGAAGTTTATAGATATGCCAGCAAATTGCTTCACCTTCGCGGTCAGGATCTGCTGCAAGATATATTTCATTGTAGGATGAAGCAACTTTCCTGAGTTTGGCTACAGCAGCTCTTTTCTGGGGCAGCACTGTGTATGCAGGCTCAAGTGTTTCGGTGTTAACCCCCATACGATTAAGAGGCAGATCTCTTACGTGCCCATATGAGGCAATGACATCCCAGCCCTTTCCAAGATAGTTTTTTAAACTCCTGGCCTTTGCGGGGGACTCTATAATAATCAGCTTTTTCTTAGCATCTCTTGACATGGGTGAAAAACTCCCGTTTTCTGAATCTGGTGAAGGACTATTCCAGGACGGAAAGCCACTGAGTTACAGGGCCACTGATTGATTCCCAGCAATCCTCTCTGTAACCCAGAATGCCCTGGAACTGTCTGGGACTGAGAACACCCTCCACATCGGGAAACGCTTCCCGCACAAGACTGTAAAGAATAGCGTCCTGATAGCGATTCTCTCTGTAGATAAGTACCAGCTGGTCAATCTCAGTAGGAATGAGCCATGTCGCAACTTCCCGCATGAGCTGTATACGTATTTCTGTCTCCTCAGGATGAAGAAGAACAAGAATCAGTACACTTGTAGTATCATGGTAAAGAAGAAATGCGCCATCATCCACTGTGACAGGAATGGAGGAAGCGATAGTTTCAAGCTGATCGAAAAGAATTTCGCTCTCCTCGGCTGGAATTTCAGCATGGACACCTCGCGGTGATGTCAGGCGAAAACTGAAAGGTACAGGATGTTCGCCTGGAATACAATTTTCCGGGAGAGCGAGAAACAGCAACCCGAATGGATCATCGTTCAGTCTTAAGGTATCCGGTGGCGTTATCGTTGTATCCATTGCAACATCAACAGTTTCAGTTGAATCGTCAGGCAGTGTAATACCGGTAGCAGTTGAATCTTCAATAACAGCGCTGAGTGTGTCGGTTTCGGTTGCTGCAATACCTGTTGCTGGAGCAGACTCCTCATCACTGGAGAAAAGACCCATGGGATCCATGAAGTAGAAAACCACAGCAAGAGCCAGTACAAAAACCAGAGCTGCTCCAGCAATCCTCAGGAAATATGATTCCTTCTCTTTATTTTCCTGATGGAGCTCCTCGGTATCGAATTCAAGACCATCTTCAGTATCTGTGGTTATGCCCTCATTGGCTCGATCAATTGCTTTTCCTTCTTTTGAGCAATGAGTGCATACATGTGCAATCCTGTCGAAACAATTCCTGCATGTGAGTTCACTGCAGGTTCGGCATGGCGCGAGCCTTTCACCGTTTGTAGGAGTTCTTCCACAGATATGGCATCTGGTAGTGGAAATAATTTCTTCACTGGCGGAGGTGATCAGAATCGGTTCATCAGCATCATCATCTTTTTTGGGAGCATCTTCTTCTGGACCCTCCGGGGTTTCTATATTACTGTACTCAAGGTTGGCTTCAGGTAATTCCTCAATTTCTCCCGCGTCTTCTTCATCTATCATGTCAACTTCGTCTTCAAGCCTTGGCAGCAGGTCAATATACGGGTACAAATCCTTTTGAATTATTCTGGCTTCATTCATTGGCACAGCTTCTTTAATTACCGATGGGGAATTCTTTACAGCGTTCTCAGCTTCTATAACTGACAGGTCAAGACTGGTTATCAAAAGCTTCATGACTTTCTTCTTTTCTTCTTCCCTGCCCAGTCTCACGAGCAGCAGATCAACAAGAGAATCTGACATCAGGCTCTACCTTCCAGTATTTCGAATTGTCTGTGCAGTCTTCCAATTACCATTCGACTTACCCTGCGCAAAGTCTCAAAAACCCCTTTGCCCTCCGATGCTACGGCGTTAAGGCATGCTACACGCGATAAACCGAGTTCTTTAATAATTTCAGGAACGGGAATCGCGTCATGAAGATCCCGCTTGTTACACTGCAAGACCAGGCTGACCCCTTTTCTCCTCTGGTTGCGCAGGTTTTCCTTAAGATCTCTGAGGCTGGCTATGTTGGCATCCATTCTTGATTCCTGAGAGTCTGCAACAAATACAATACCATCAACACCCTGAAGGATAAGTCTGCGACTGTCAGAGTACATTGCCTGCCCCGGTACGCTGTAAAGATGAAGACGGATTTTAAAGCCATTAATTTCTCCCGAGTCAAGAGGGAGAAAGTCAAAAAACAGAGTTCTGTCGTTACCGGCAGCAAGAGAAATAAGCTTCCCCCTTGAATCGTTTGCCACCTGACCATGAATGTACTTGACATTCGTGGTTTTTCCGGACAATCCGGGACCTGCATAGACAATTTTGCAGTCTATTTCTTTTGCGCTGTAGCTAACAGTTGCCATACAGAATCACCCCTCGTTCTGCTCTTTTTTATTGTCATTTGTTTTTTCTTCATCCGTATCGATATCAATCTCCCGCATGCCTTTTTTGAACTGATTCAAGGATTTTCCTACGGATCTGGCGATATCAGGAATCCTCTTTGCTCCAAAAAGAAGAAGGAGTACAACAAGAATCAGGATTAACTCTGTGGTTCCAATGCGACCCAAATCAAACCCCCCGTAAAGTCAGAACCATTTGTAAAGTACACCTACTGCGAGAAGACCGGCAAAAGTCATGATGTTGAGCTTCACGGCAATCTCTGTAAGATGAAACCTGAGTATGTAAATATCAAACCCAACAGGTCCAACCGCCAGCTCGGCACCTCCACTGAAAAACTGTCTGAGGGCCACAGAACTATCCGGCAATACTGCACCAACCGCCTCACCGAAAACAGTACCCGTCATCATGCCGGCAAGGGCGATAAAAATCCAGAAACCTGTGGACCTGCCGTGTAACAATTGTCTTCCTTTCTACCTCTGTATCTTAATTTAACACTCGGCTTTGCGCAATGCTCCGGAATCACGATTCCTGCCCATGGTCTTCTGTGCAAGCAAACCAACCGCGGCACCGGAGATTACTCCCCACAGAGTTAGCAATAATACAATATTCTGCAGCGGAAGTCCCGGTAGCAACAAACCGGCAACGATAAGCTGCCCCCAGAGTGATGCCACCGCTCCCGCGACGGACAATCCGGGTATGGACAGTCCATCCGGCAATGCTTTAATGCACAGTCCCATTACTACCGCGCTTACAGCTGCGCCTGATATTGACAGAAGAAAAGAAGGTGTTGCCAGCAAACCCGTGATAAGCGCTACAGCGAAAGCCCTGAGAAGGTTTAACTCAAGTGTTTTTAGAAAACCATATTTTACAACAGCAATGACCGCAGCTACATTGGCAAGTCCAATCTTCATAAACGGTAATGGCCTGGGGATAAGGCTGTCCAGCACCCCCAGAGCCGTTGCGGTAAGGATTAGTATTGTCAGATCCCTGTTGCCTGCAACAGACATTCCTCAACCTTTTTGAATAGTGTCGTACTGTCAAAGACATCACGGACTCTCTTCTCCGCGTTAAGGCACATTTCTTCTCTTCTCTCAGCTGATTCTTCCAGTCGCATTACAGCTTTGCCGAGAGAGGCGACATCTCCAGCGGGAAAAAGAAGGCCTGTTTCATTGTGCCGGTTCACCCAGGATACTCCTGTGGACAGATTGCTGCTTATCACAGCTGTTCCGCAGGCCATAGCTTCAACCATTACCATGCCGAATGCTTCACTGCGCTGTGTGGAAGGAAGAATAAGAGCTCTGGCTTCCTGGTAAAGTTTAATCAACTCGTCATCTGTAACATTGGTCAACACTGTGACCGGAAGTTTATGTACCCGTATAAACTTTTTTACTTTGTGAATAAGTCCGCCTCCACCGGCGAGAATCAGATTCGGGGGGTCAGACATTTTCCTCCATGCTTCAAGAAGGACGAATATGCCTTTGTATTTCCTGAATCTACCCACGAAAAGGTAGTAATTTTTCTTCACGCCACAAGCAGGTTTGAATAGTTCCAGATTTGCTCCTATGGGAATTACTTCCGTATTCTGGAGTTCTCTGAGGTAGAGTGAAGTCCGTAAGTAATTTTCTGAAGTGGCCAAAACTTTCACAGCGCCTCGAAGGAATCTTCGCAGAATCGGTCCGTAAACTGGCATCATGAAAGCCTGTCGAACAATATCACTATGATAGGTAACAATATATGGCTTCCTTCTACTCTTCCTGACGAATTCCCATCCAACAACAGAAGCAGGCAGCGGCAGATGAAAATGGATAACATCCGCATCAGTTTCCGCGAGAATTCTTGTATAACCGGGTGCTATCGGATTGGACATAATCCTCAGCGGTGACCATACTCCTGTAATTTCCATACCTTCAATTACTCTGTCGCCACCCCCCGCGACCAGTATATGTACAGAATGCCCTCTGCTCATGAGGAACAAAGAAATATCGTGAATGTATCTTTCCATTCCCCCGCTGACTTCAGGAAATACATCTTTATACACCTGAAGAATCTTCATGCGAACGCCTTTCCGTAGGCCATGTATGTGTTCTCTGCCATAGTAGTGTTTTTAAACTGTCTTGCAAATTCTCGAAGTTCATCGGATTTGAAAGGTTTATCCAGAGCTTCGAGAACAGCTTTGACAATTGAGTCTGGAGTCTCTTCAGCAATTGCCGCAGCGACGGACCCGAAAATTTCTCTGAGAGTTTCAGCAGGTCCTATCACAAATGGAACTCCTGAAGCGGCAGATTCCAGAGGAGGAAGTCCGAACCCCTCGTAAAGGGACGGATAAACCAGTAAACGGGCACCTGAAAAAGCACTCAAAAGCTGATCGGCAGGAATGGAACCAACCCATCTTACGCCAGGCGTGTTCAGCAGAGCCTGCTTTGTCTCTTTTCTTCCCCAGCCCCATCGCCCGGCAACTACGAGAGTCAATTCAGGGTGCTCCTTTTTGATAAAAGGCCATGCCGCCAGAAGAGCGCCTGTATTTTTTCTTGGCTCAATTGTGCTTGTGGAAAGAATGAATTCACCTTCAATGCCATATGTTCTCCGGAATATGGTATCAACAGCGCTATTTTCAGGAGCTGACAGATAAACCCTCGAGGCAGGAAGACCAAGATATTTATTGATCTCTGAAACAGTGAAATCACTGTCAGCTATGATCACAGCTGCCCCCCTGGCTACCCTGGGGAAATGAAACCTGTAGTAAAGGGATCTCAGTGAAGGAAACCAGTCCGGTCGCGCCATGAATGCCATATCGTGTACTGTTACGGCATACGGTACGTCACTCACTGTTCTCCCTGCAAAAGCGGGAAAATGGAGGAGGTCAAATCCTTTTCTTCCAACGAGCCGTGGAATTGAAAAATGCTCTGACATCAATTTTACGGCGAATCCGGAACCGCGCGATCCAATGGGAACCACTTCTGTGATTCCTGCTTCCTTGAAGCCGCTGATCAATCTTCCGGTGTAAACACCAGTTCCTCCGGGGTTTGCGGAGGAAGAGGCATACAGCGCTATTCGTTTGTTATACCTCCGCAACTGAGTCGTCGCCTATGTACATATTTGAAGGAGTTCCGTGAACTACTGACCTCTCTCCCGTTACAGATTCTGTCAACACAACGTTTCGAAACTCAGAATCTGTTCCAGCTATGGTGTTGCTTATCCTTGAATTCTCAACGAGAATGCCATTCCCCCCTGAAAACCAGGGACCAACAACGGAGTTTCTTATAACCGTTTCCGCACCGAAACAGCATGGATTAATAACTGCGGAGTTTTCAAGTACCGGAGAACCAAAGCCGCCATTTCTATCCAGGAGTTCTCTGTTGGTCTGAAGAAGTGTTTCCGGTTTCCCGCAGTCATACCATCCGTCAATATCCAGTATCCCGAAGGGCTCTCCATTCTGAAGCATCAGTTGCATGGCGTCAGTAAGTTGATATTCGTCCCTGGTTTTTATGTTCCTTTTCTTCAATTCTTCGCAGTACTCCATGAGCTTTCTGCCGCTTGCAAAGTAGTAGACACCAACAATAGCAAGATTGCTAATGAATTCAGAGGGTTTTTCCACAAGTTTTACTACACAGGTGCCGTCCATAACAACCACGCCGAATCTTGAAGGATCTTCCACAGGTGAAGTGACAATCATGTTTCTGGTCTCGCCCCGGAGAACTGACAGGTCGGCTGAAAAAAGCGTATCTCCGAGAACAATCATCGCCGGGCCGTTATCAAGGTATTGTTCTGCCAGAAGAACCGCAGACGCAAGACCGTCAGGCTTTTCCTGAAAGGCAAAGTCAACTTTAATATCCGGATAAGCGGTTCTGGCCCACGAAACAATAGAATCTCCCATATAACCCACTATAAGCGTAATATGATCCACGTCTGCCTCCAGCAGTGAGTCTATCACATGGGCAAGCATGGGTCGTCCGGCAACGTTAATCAGGGGTTTCGGATTTGACCATGTGAGCGGCCTCATTCTTGTTCCTCTACCGGCAGCGGGGATGATACAGTGCATGTATGTCAGCCTCCAGTTTTCCAGTCGTTTTCATCAAGAAGAATTTCAGGATATTTCCCAACTACATAGGAGTGCACGAGGGCTCTGACTTTAAGACCGGTCTCAATTGAAAGTGATTTCTCTGCCATTTCCCGGGCCGCGCAAGTAGTAACCACTCCTATCATTTTCTTAACGTCCGGTATCAGAGAGGGAGCTACACTGAACTCGTCTACTCCGAATCCTATCAGCAGGGGTACGGCCAGCGGTTCACCTGCCATTGATCCACATATTCCAACCCACTTTCTCCGCGAGTGGCAAAGCCTTACCACAGTGTCAATCTGTCTTAAGACAGCAGGATGAAAAGAGTCATAAAGATCAGCCACTTTGGGATTTCCCCGATCCACTGCCAGAGTATACTGCGTAAGATCGTTTGTGCCGATGGAAACAAAATCCACGTATGGCAGCATCAAATCAAGAGCAATAACGGCAGCAGGAGTCTCCACCATAATACCAACCTGCATTTTCTCATTAAAAGGTATTCCTCTTGCTGAAAGATCGTTCTTGACCATCCCCAGAAGATCTCTCAGACCACGAAGCTGTTCAATATGAGTCACCATGGGGAACATCAACCGGATATTACCGTGTACTGAAGCCCTGAGAATGGCCCTGAGCTGAATAGAAAGCTCAGCAGGTCTATCCAGGCCGATTCTTATTGCTCTGTACCCAAGGAATGGATTAGCCTCTCTAACTGAATCCAGCCCTGTTCTGAACTTATCTCCACCCATATCGCAGGTTCTGATTATCACCGGTTTTGGCATCATCTCTGAAGCTACTTTATTGTATATCTGAAAGTGATCTTCCTCGTCCTCTCCATTTTCCTGGATAAGACGGAGAAATTCAGTTCTGAAAAGACCGATTCCGTCCGCTTCAAGCTTATTAACAAACTCTACCTCGTGAGGAAGCTCAATATTTGCGGCAAGTTCGAATCTGACACCATCTTCAGTCACAGCAGGTCCCGGATTCATTCGCTGGAGAAGATTCTCTGCTTCCTGGAATTTATCCCTGATGTCACGATAATACTTGAGTTCTTTACCTGTGGGGTTTATTATGACGTGACCATGTATGCCATCAACAATAAGTGTATCTCGGGGGTTTATCTCCGAGGTTATTCCCTGAAGCCCTACAACTGCGGGAATACCCAGGCCTCTGGCAAGAATAGTTGTGTGAGAGGTTCTGCCGCCCATATCTGTAACAATTGCGAGAATCTGTCCCGGTCTCAGACCGGCAGTTTCAGAGGGATCAAGATCTTTTGCCACCAGAACGGCTGGCTGATCAAGATTTTTCAGAGCCTCTTTCTCGGTACCCATGAGTTTCTCAATAACCCTTCGACCAACATCTCTGACATCCGCGACCCTTTCTCGAATGTATGGATCAGCCATGACAGTAAACTTCTCCATAACCCCGCGAAGGGTTGTGCTGAGCGCGTATTCCGCATTTACCATTTCGCAGAGTATTTCGCTCTCTACCTCTTTATTTATGGTCGGATCCTGAAGAAGGAGCAGAAGGAATTCAAGAATCTGTCTGCCCTCGACAACATCTCCCATTGAGTCCGCGATGTTCTCAAGATCATGGCGTACTTCGGAAACCGCTGTTTTGAATCTTCTGATTTCCTGTTCAGCATCGGCAGGAGAATCCAAAGATCGTCTGGCGTGTCTAAGCTCTTCAACTTTCAGAAGAAAAGCAGAACCTATTGCAATACCGTGAGAAGCCGGGATACCTTTAAACAGCATCAGATCATCTCTTCCCCGAAGCCACTTCTGACAACTTTTATGATTGCTTCTACTGCTTCCGTTTCATCTGTACCCTCTGCCGAAACAGTAATAGCAGTTCCGCCGGAGGCAGCAAGTGTCATAACCCCCATAATGCTTTTTGCATTAACCTTGTCGGCAGGGCTTTCAACCCATATTTCACAATCGAATTCAACGGCAGCTCTGACTATCATAGCTGCTGGACGAGCGTGAATGCCCAGTTTATTCGGCACTGTTACAATTCTTTCCGTCATATTATTTCCTCAGTCTGTTCCTGCCCATGCGAGCTATCAGCTTTCTGTTCAGCCGCTCCGCGGATGTGCATCCGGTGTCCTTTGCCTGAATGTTCATCATGGCGGCAACCTCAAGAAGGAGTGTTATGTTTCTTCCCGGAAGAACCGGTATCTCCACCATTGGAACATCAATTCCCAGAATAGACATATGTTTTTCTTCAAGGCCTGATCTGTCAGTTTCATCCACGAGGTCGGCGTCAAGAAGTCTCACAGCCAGGTCAACCGACTGCATCTCTTTTATGGCACCGACTCCGTAGAGTTCTGCAATACTCACAAATCCGATTCCACGGATCTCCATATGGAATCCGATAAGAGCATCACCTGTACCGATAAGACGATTACCTGCTTTTCTTACTCTTACGAGATCGTCGGCAACCAGCCTGTGTCCTCTCTCCACCAGTCCTAGAACAGCTTCGCTTTTCCCGATAGCACTCCTCCCCATTACAAGAAGTCCCTCACCGTATATGTCAACCAGTGTTCCGTGCAGTGATACATGCGGCGCAAAGACCTCACCGAGAAAATCCGTTAGATCATGTATCAACGGAGTGGTATCCTGCGGTGAAAGAAACAGAGCCGTATCGGATTCCAGCGCTGCCGAAACGAGTTCTTCCGGAGGAGAAAGCCCCTTTGTAACAATGCAGCACACAGCAGGGAAATTATACACATTTGCAACAGCAGCAGTTCTGTCCTTTTGAGACAGCTGATTCAGAAGAGTAATCTCCGTTTCTCCTATTATCTGTATTCTGTCGTGCATGAACTTGTATGTGTATCCTGAAAGGCACAGACCGGGGCGACTGATGTCAGGGGATACAATCATCCTGTTGTATCCCCTGTTCTCAGTGACGGAATTCAACTCCAGTTTCTTCCCCAGACACTCATACAGAATACCTACGGAAAATGTCTCCGGATCAGGATAGCGATCCTGCAATGTCTATTCCTTACGAGTAAGTTCCACCACCTGGGTGGCTCCGCTTGATGTTCTGTAAGCGGCACTGAAACTGTCAGTCTCTGTGTTGAAGAAAATGAGATTGTCATCAGCACCACTGACTTCAAATTCCATCATTGCGTCATTTGTGGAAAACTTTTTCAACTCGGCAGTGTCTTCCAGAAGAAGTGGCTGGGCCAGCTCTGAAGGCTCTGCAGCAATATACCAGGCGCCGGAAACAAGTTTCTTTCCGTTTATTTCTCTTCGCGGATGGTTGTGATGAGTTTCCTTGAATTTTTTCAACTGCCGCTCAAGTGAAGAAACACAATCATCAAACGAGAAATACATATCGTGTCCCTTGGATCTGGAGTCGAGTCTCAGCCTGTCTCCCCGAAGTTGAACATGTGATCTGCTCATTCCGGATGAAAGCTCAAGAATGACATGCACATCATCTATTCCGTCATAGAATTTGTCCAGAACGGAAAGCTTCTCATCCACATGCTCCTTCAAGGAATCGGTAAGCTCAAAATGTCTCGCACTGATCTCGATGTTCACTGGTAGCTCCTTTCATGTTAAACGGAAGCTAAATTAAATACCGCCTCCCCGATCTAACGGGTAAAGCGGCTACGTAAGGTATTGCTTCCAATCTCACAATACGATAATAGCTTTCCCAAATCAGTCGGTCAATACCTGTCTCAAGCATCAGGTCGTAAACCGACTGATAGATCTTAGTTCCTTTTTGATAGCCTGCGGGGCGCTGGGGTCAAAGCCAGTCCGTTCAAAAACATGCTGTCTGGCGCGTTCGACTGTATGCCATAGGACTCCCTAATTCATGCAACACTTGCCAGTTGTTTACCACGGCTCTTGTTATCGTTATTTTCAGGCCAACAAATATTCAATTTACACCTTACTACCGAAAGGATTAACTTTGCAGGATTACAGTGAATTGCGCGAACTGGGCTTCAGAGGAGGTCTGGAAACCCATCAGCAGCTGGCTACTTCAGGAAAGTTGTTCTGCCGGTGTCCGGCAAGAATCAGAAATGATCATCATCACCAGGAGATTCTTCGTCACATGCGTCCTACTCTAAGTGAATTCGGAGAATATGACGGAACAGCCCTCATGGAGTTCAAAACAAAAAAACAGGTGCACTACCTTCTCTACAACGACTCGGTATGCACCTACGAAATGGATGATACACCACCTTTTCAGGCAAATCCTGAAGCAATCCAATCAGCCCTCCAGCTTGCAATGATGTTCAATATGTCTCTGGTCGATGAATTACATATAACCAGAAAGCAGTACCTGGACGGCTCTATCCCCACCGGATTTCAGAGAACTGCAATTGTGGGCGTAAACGGCATAATACCATTTCTCGGCAGAGAACTTCATTTCATACAGATGACCATGGAGGAAGATGCCTGCAGGGAAGTATCCGATGTCGGCCATCATGTTGTTTACCGTACTGATCGTCTTTCAATTCCTCTTGTGGAACCTGTGACAGCTCCTGAACTCTACACTCCTGCAGAAATGGCCATTGCCGCAAAACTCATTGGCGAAACAATGCGTTCCACACACCTTGTGAGAAGAGGAATCGGTTCGGTTAGACAGGATGTGAATGTATCCATTAGAGGCGGTACCAGAATTGAGATAAAAGGCGTAGCAAAAATTGGCTATATTGAATCTCTTTCAAGAATTGAAGCTTACAGACAGAAATCTCTTCTTGATCTTCGCCACCAGCTCAGAACGTCTGAATCCACAGCTGACAGTTTCAAACCGGAGTACACTTTACTGGATAAAATCTCTACTGCGGGTGAAGGTTTCATCCCCGGGGAACTGGAATCCAGAAATCACAGGAGCGCTGTGATGGTTCTTTCGGGCTTCAAAAAATATGCAGACTGGCCAACTCAACCAGGTCTTTCTTTTCTTGATGAACTTCGTGGAAGAATCAGAGTTATCGCCTGCCTTGAATACAACCCTGTGCTCAAATACGCAACGGAAGCTCTGAGAACAAAAATGAACCTGACTCAGGAAGACACGGCACTTGTTTTTGCAGGACCGGAAGAAGATCTGGAAACCACGGCAAAAGAAATATGCATCAGAATCCAGGAGGCCTTTCAGGGAGTACCTTCGGAGACAAGACAAGCTCTTTCCGGCGGAAACACCGACTTCGAAAGAATCCTTCCCGGCGCTGACAGAATGTACCCGGATACAGATCTCCCCCCTCAGCCTATTCCTGCTTATACATTCAAAAAACTTCAAAAGCTTCTGCCGAAAAAACCCTGGGAAAGAAGGAAAATTTACAGGAAGCTTGGACTCAGCGATCATCTCATGGATCGTCTTCTCAATCTTGAACTCTGCGACCTTTTCGATGATCTTCTCAAAACCACTGAGATGAAACCCAAACCACTGGCAAGTCTTCTCGCGGATCGTATGAGAGGCTCCAGGAGGGCTGGTAAGGACTGGATGAAAACACTGGGTAAAGAAGGAATTCGCGATACTGCAATATGGTGTTCAAAGAAGGGTGTTACCGCAAAAGGTTCGCGGCATATTCTTGACTGGATATCTGAAAACCCCGGTTGCGTGCCGGAGGAAGCCTTCAAGACGGTAAAACCTGACTGACTGAGGTAGTTATTTTGAGAATTGATGTCCTCCAAGCACTGATTGAGAACTCAACCCTTCTGGTTGTAGCGTTTCTCTTTCTTTCCAGATTCCCAAGGTGGGAATTTCTTGACAGGCCTGTGCTCAGAAACCTGACCCAGGGAATAGTCTATGCTTTCTGCGGGATACTCGCCATAGTATTCAGCGTGGAAGTATTTCCCGGCATTCTAATAGACATGCGAGCCCCTGTTGTGGTTGTGGCCGCTCTTACCGGGGGTCCTGTCGTTGGAATCATAACCGTTATTCCGATTCTCGTTTACAGGATATTTGTGGGAGGAACGGGTATGCTTCCAGGTTTGGGCATCATTCTCTCTGCCCTGGTTTTCGGACTTCTCCTTCGGATTGCTGAAAAATCCAGGTTTTGCACATCTGGAATTTTGTTTCAGATTGTCCCTGGAATCGGATCAGCGGTTATATACTTTGCATGGATACTCACTCTTCCTGATGCTTATTCAATGGTTGTCCTGAGAGAAACAGCTCTTGCTCTAACTATTGCTTCAGTAATCACAATACTGGCCATTTTTTTCATAAGAAGCAGAGAACTTGCTCATCAGGCTCTTCTAAAGAATCTAACGGAAATAAACGACCTTTTCGAAGAGATATCCCTGGATGACAACATAGGAATTATTGTCCTCCAGGAAAGTCATATCGTCTATATAAACCAATCACTCCTCAGTAGATACGGCTTCTCTAAATTCGATGAGGATAATGTTGACTTACTGGATATTGTCGACGAGAAAACATGTCTTCGCGTAAAGAAATTCCTTAACCTGACATTTTCGGGATCTCCGCGTGAAGCTGTACCTATTGAGATCCGTCTGAAAAACGGGCGCGCTCTTAACCTTCTTGTGCATGCAAGAAAACTTCTCTACAGAAGGAAAGAATCCCTTCTCGTTGTTTCCGTTGATGTTTCAAAACTTGTTGAAGCGGAAAAAGCACTTCAAAACAGGTTTGATCAGCTTCAACTGGCTCTTGATACCTCTGGAGCTGTTCTCTGGAAAGCTGAGCTGTTTGAAGACAGACTGATTGCGAATGAGGAATTTTTCAACCTCCTTTCTTACACTCCTCCCGAAGACCAGCCACTCTTTTCGCACTTCCTTCTTGAGACCACTTTTAATGAGGAGATGAGAAAAAGTATGGATTCGCTCTGCAAGGGCAAAATCGACAGCATTTTTGGAGAAATGAGTTTCGCCGGGGACGATTTTGTCACCAGATGGTTCAATATCGGCGCAAGAACAACGGGAATCGGACTCGATGGCAAACCTCAACAGATTACAGGAATCCTTTTTGACACTACTGTAATCAAAGAAAAGGAACTGACAACAATGCAGAGCGAGATTGATGACATTCAATCTCAGAAAATGGAGGCTATCGGTCGTCTCGCCGGAGGAGTCGCCCACGATTTCAACAACCTGCTGCATGTGATAATCGGCTATACAGATATATTGAACAGGGTATCAAACAACGATTCTGTAATAAGAGATATTTCCGACCCGATTCTTAAAGCCGCCCAGAGGGGAAAAGAACTTGTAAGTCAACTCCTGCTGTTCAGCAGAGAAAAGAAGCCCGAGCTGGAAAGCGTAAACCTAAACGAAATTGTACTGAATTTCAGTAAAATGCTCTCCAGGATCATGGAAGAATACATTGTCATCTCTACTGAAATTTACGTAGAGAACGCACTGATTTTCGGCGATATAGGTCAGATTGATCAGGTTCTGATGAATTTGTGTGTCAATGCCCGCGACGCTATGAAATACGGTGGCAATATCGTTATTGGTCTGGATGAAATCCACCTTAATTTACCTCTCAAAGTAACAACAGGCACTCTAAAACAGGGCAATTACCTGATTCTGTCAGTTAAAGATACCGGTCCCGGTATTGCAGAATCAGAACACCCCAACATTTTCGAACCATTTTTTACCACCAAACGCATTGATGAAGGTACAGGCCTTGGACTGGCGACTGTTCTGGGAATAGTAAGGGAACACTCTGGTTTTATTGATGTAACAAACAGAATTGAAAAAGGGCTTGAGATAAAAGTCTATTTCCCGAAACTGAAAACCGAATGTCACTCTTTCATCCTGCCCAAAAAGCTGAATGTGGTACCCCTTGTTGAAGACCCTTCGTACATCCGCTCAATATGCATTCTTCTTGCAGAGGATGATCCTCAGGTAATGAATCTTGCGATAGAGGGCCTTGGGGCTGCTACAATTAGAGTTCTTAGAGCATCCAACGGAAGAGAGGCAATAGAAGTATTCAAGAAAAACAGGGATGATATTGAAATGCTTGTCTTTGATGTAATTATGCCTGAGATGAACGGTCCGGATGCATACAGAGAGATTCTTTCCATTGGAGGTGATATTCCTGTGGTGTTCACAACAGGCTACGCCGGAGACCGATTGACAGGAATAGAAGGCACACACGAAGTAATCAACAAACCTTATGCTATGGACGATCTTGTTGCTGTTATCCGAAGAATGACCAATCAGGAAACTGGAGAATAATGACACACGAAAATGATTTGAATGACCTTTCCCTCCTGGGAAGCTCCACTAACGATTTTAAGGGGCTTGAAGCTTTCCCCAATCGCAAGCCTGAGAGAGATTATACTGTAACCCTCACTACTGATGAATTCACCTGTGTATGCCCCAAAACAGGACAGCCTGACTTCGCGAAGATTACCATAAGCTACGTTCCGGATTTGAAAATTGTTGAATCAAAATCTCTCAAACTTTACTTCCAGTCATTCAGGAACAGAGGCGTTTTTCACGAGCACGCGGCAAACATCATTCTTGATGATTTTCTGGAAGCCATACATCCAAGGTGGTGCCGCGTACAGGCTGATTTCGGAGTAAGAGGCGGAATCGCCATAACCGTTGATGCCGAGTACGGAAAAGCGTAAATCTCAGCCGGTTCGATCTGCGGCTCTCACTACCGACACTTCGGCGAATACGCAGTTATCCTGATTCGAAACGCGGAACCGCCCGTCTGACACAAGACCCTGAAGAAGATCAAACTCGTTAAAAAGCAGATATGCCCTCCCGATGAACATAATGTACAGGTTTGAAACGGTTCTCGGTTTCCGCTTCAACTTAAGGTAGCTGTAGCACTCATCAAGAACAGCATCGCCCATTCTCAGTACTTCGGGAGGACGCTGCCATGAGAAATCATCTATCCCCTTCCCCATTCCGAAAAGAGCCTCAAGAATCGCGTATTCGTAGAGAGGATGCCCGGGATCACGATGGTAATAAGGTGCAACAAGGTCTATGGCCTTCTGCTGCTCACCATTTAGAACATAAGCTTCCGCCAGTGCTTCCAGAGCATAAGTGTTATCGGGATAGCGATCATATCTTTGCAGGCAGCGCTGCACGAGACGAGGGTAGTCTTCATCATCCATGAATTGCGCGCAGTCCTCACGCCACATATCAAACCACTCAATATCGTTCATCTTTATGCTTTCATTTCTCCCCGTTCCATCGTTTGAAAGGCTCTGCTTTGGGTGACGGAATAGACTGGATAATGCGAAATATACCTTCTGTGTTGGCACAATTCATCTTTTGCGCACCGCCGGTAGTCTCTATCGAAAGGAGGGTGGCAATTTGCCCCCACCCCTTAGCAAGTTCTGCGTCGCGTCTTCTTATATCTTTGATTAGATTCTTAAACACATTCCAGTTACTCAAATTCTCTCTCAAAGAATGCACAGACTCTCACGAAGAATTCCGGGTAGTTGATGTATTCGGGCGCGTTCGCGCCTCCGTGAGCTGCACCAGGAACGATCCAGAGTTCCCGCTGACCACTAAGCCGTTCATTTACGGAACGCGACATCCATTCGGGGGTTCGCGTATCGTTCTCGCCAACAATGAGCAAAGCCGCCGCAGTCATTTCTTCTGCCGCATATAGTGGCAGCAGTTCCTGTGGATAATCACTTGGTGCGTAGAATGACCGGTCAGGAACCTGTTCATTGAGAATAACCAAGACATCATCAAAAGACGTGATTAAACCTCGTCCGACAAATACAGACACGTCGCTCCGTTTTGCCGCCATGGCAAACGAAAGATAGGCACCCGTGGAAAAACCGAATACACCAATTCTCTCGGGGTCGGTTTCGGGACGAGAACTCGCATAGTCAATCGCAGCGTCGTAGTCTAAAAGAAATTCAGCATAACACAACTGGTCGTGTTCGATAGGCCACTCCCCACTCTCACCAAACCCCCGCCAGTCGAATGTCAGGACATTGAATCCATTGGTACAGAAGTGATAGGCATAGAAAATTAGATAAGTCATGTTGGCAGCGTCACCATTGCAAACCACAATTGTCGGCCTGCGTTCGCCGCTAAGTTCGACATAATCCGTCGTCGCAGGCCGCAATTCGAGCGGCATAGGAATCAACCGACCGACATACTGATCCGCGGTGTTTGAGGCATCTTGAGCGGGAAGAAACCACCCGCGAATGGACACACCATCGCAAGCGGTGAAATTAACTTCCTCGAACGCAATGCCATAGTGAGAAGGGAGGGCTAAATACTCAGCAGATGGATTCAGCGCCCAAACAGGCATAGAGATTCCGGCGTTCAGAAAACAAACGAGAATACCTGCACGAAAAATCAATCGCATTTAGGTCGCCCCCTTATCTGCACAACGTTAGAGTTCACTTGCATTTTGATGCGGAGCGGATAAAATGTCAGGTGGAACGATTTGTTAGCTTCTCCCTTTCTTGCTCTTAAAATATCTCAAACCTCGTACGGATGCAACATCATCTGAGACAGTGTCTTGCCAACCTGATTTGACGTTTTTCCTTGAATCAAACCTTTGTATGTATGGTTTGATGTCAAGCAAAGGTGTGCCATCCAATATGTCGAGGTCCCTGATATAAAGAATATTATTTTCAATTCGATCCAATCGCACAAGACTCATTCCTAATTTATTAGGACGATGTGGAGCGCGT